>NZ_CP180519.1:300000-600000 GCF_047777875.1 Tateyamaria rhodophyticola
CGCGGCGATGTCGCGTTGTCGGTGTCGCTGACGGCTGTGATCAGTCTGCTCACGCTCCTGACCCTGCCTACGCTCGCCGCGTGGTCTGTCGTCCACTTCATGGGCGATGCCGCACCGGAAGTCTCGGTCGCAGCATTGACCGTCGCGGTGTTCCTGATCACCACCCTGCCCGTCGCCATCGGCGTTGCGTTGCGCCATTTTGCGCCGGGGATCGCAACGCGGATCGAACCGGTGCTGTCTGCGCTCGCGACCGTTCTGTTCATCGTGATCGTGCTGGCGGCCCTTGCCGGGAACTGGGACGTGTTCACCACCAATCTGCCGACCCTGGGCCCTGCGCTGATCACGCTCAACGTGGCCCTGCTGCTGATCGGCCTTGGCCTCGCACGCGCGGCCCGGCTCGCCTGGGACCAGGCCAAGACCGTATCGATCGAGACGGGCATCCAGAACGCCACATTGGGCATCGCCCTGGCTGCGATCATATCGGGCCAAAGCGAAGGGTTCAGCGCCATGGCGCTTCCGTCGGGCGTGTACGGCATCACAATGTATCTCGTCGCAGCACCGTTTGTGCTGTGGTTTCGCCGCCGCTGAAGGAGCGCATCATGGACAGTGCAGACGCCATCATCGTGGGCTCCGGCCTGTCGGGCCTTGTGGCTGCGGCCGAATTGGGGGACCGGGGCAAGCGGGTGATCATCGTCGATCAGGAGCCGCGCAGTTTTCTGGGCGGTCAGGCGTTTTGGTCCCTGGGTGGGCTGTGCATGATCGACACGCCCGAACAGCGCCGTATGGGCATCCGCGACAGCCGCGCGCTCGCGCTCAATGACTGGATGGGCAGCGCGCAGTTCGACCGGGACGAGGACCACTGGCCCCGCAAATGGGCCGAGGCATATCTGGACTTTGCAGCCGGCGAGATGCGCCCGTGGCTGCATGGCATGGGCCACCGCTGGTTCCCGGTGGTGGGCTGGGCCGAACGGGGCGGCGGGTTTGCAAACGGGCACGGCAATTCCGTGCCACGTTTTCATATCACATGGGGCACCGGCCCCGGCATCATCGAACAGTTCGTGCGGCGCTGCGAAGAGCATGAGCGCGCGGGGCGGATCACGTTCCATTTCCGCCATCAGGTGGACCGGATCGACATGGAAACCGGTGCGGCTGTTGGCGTCTCTGGCACCATCCTCGCGGATGACGGCGCTGCGCGCGGGCAGAAAACAAATCGCGATGCGGTGGGCGACTTTGCCCTGCGTGCGCCGTCCGTGATTGTCACCTCCGGCGGCATCGGCGGCAATTTCGAGATGGTGCGCAAGGTCTGGCCCGCGGACCGGCTTGGCCCTGCGCCCAAGACCATGGTGGCAGGCGTGCCCGCGCATGTGGATGGCCGCATGATCAGCATTTCAGAGGACGCGGGCGGGCATGTGATCAATGGTGACCGCATGTGGCACTATACCGAAGGGGTCAAGAACTGGGACCCGATCTGGCCCGCACATGGCATCCGTATCCTGCCGGGCCCGTCGTCGATGTGGTTCGACGCAGAAGGCAACCGCTTCGCGCCGCCTGCCCTGCCCGGGTTCGACAGCATGGGCACCCTGCGCGAGATCCTGAAGACGGGCTATGACTACAGCTGGTTCGTGCTGACCCAGAAGGTGATCAAAAAGGAATTTGCCCTGTCAGGTTCCGAACAGAACCCCGATTTCACGTCCAAGAAATGGTCCGAGGTGATCAAGCAGCGCATCCTTGCAGGCAAGCGCGCCACCGACCCCGTGGAGGCATTCAAGGAACGGGGCGAGGATTTCGTGGTGGCAAACGATCTTGCCACCCTCGTGCGCGGCATGAACCAGGTGGCGGGCGGTAACCTGATCGATGAGGCGCGATTACGCACCCAGATCGAGGCGCGTGATGCGCAGGTCGACAACCCGTTTTCCAAAGATGCGCAGATGATGGCGATCCATGCGGCGCGCAACTACCGTGGCGACCGCCTGATCCGGACGGCCAAACCGCATAAATTCCTTGATCCCGCCAACGGCCCGCTGATCGCTGTCAAATTGCATATCCTGACGCGCAAGACGCTGGGCGGGCTGCAAACCAATCTGGATAGCCAGATGATCGGGGCGGATGACGCGGTTGTGCCGGGCCTCTTCGCCGCTGGTGAAGTGGCAGGCTTTGGCGGCGGCGGCTACCACGGCTACAACGCGCTCGAGGGCACGTTCCTTGGTGGCTGCATCTTTTCGGGGCGCAATGCCGGTCGCAGCAACACCATCGCCTGAACCGGTCGCGCGTGTTTCGATGCGGGGCGGACATTTTTTGCAAAAAATGTGCGCCCCGAAGGGGCGTTGCGCCTCAGGGTTCGCGAAAAGCCTCGCGTGATTTGTAAAGTGGCTTCAGCAAATACTGCAGCACTGTCTTTGATCCTGTGTGCAGCTCCACCTCCGCCTGCATGCCGGGGCGCATCGCGATCCCCCGCTGCCGCTCGGTCAGGGCCGTGCGGTCCACCGCCACCGTCACCTTGTAATGCGGATCGCCGCCCTCTTTGCGCTCATCCTTGAACGTGTCCGCAGAGATCAGTTTCACCTCCCCCTTGAGCGCGCCGAAGATGGTGTAGTCATAGGCCGACAGCTTCACTGTCGCTTCCTGCCCTTCGCGCACGCCCGCGATATCCTTGGGCGGGATCTGCGCTTCTACGAACAATTCCTCATCCAGCGGGATGATCTGCAAAATCTCTTCACCGGGGCGCACCACACCGCCGATGGTCGTCACGGCCAGATTGTTCACCACACCGCGCACGGGCGAGGTCAGGATTGTGCGGTTCAGCTGGTCCTGCGCCGCCTTGAAATTCTGCCGCAAGGTGTTCAGCTCCTTGAGCGTGTCGGAATAGGTCTGCGCGCGCTCCAGCTCTGTCTGCGTGATAATCTCATCCAGCTTGATCCGCGCATCGGCCCATGCTTTGCGCGCCCGCGTCACCTCGATTAGCGCCACGATCTGCCGATCCAGCAGCCGCTCCAGCAGCTCCTTTTCCTGTTCCGCCTGATCCAGCACGCGCTCGGCCCCCTCGCGGCGGCTCACGAAGTCGGTCTGACGCGCCATGAGCAGCGACCGTTCGGACGCGACAACCCCCGGCATCCGCGCCTCCAGTTCCAGCGGTACGTCAAAATCAAACTGCCCGGCCAGCTCCGCCTCCAGCCGCAACTGGCGCACGGTGAGGGCCGTGATCTGATCCTCCAGATCATCTGACTGGGATTGGAACTGCGTCGATTGCAGACGCGCCAGCACATCACCGCGTTCGATCACATCACCTTCTGCCACCGCCAATTCGGCCAGAATGCCGCCTTCGAGGTTCTGGATGATCTGCGGGCGCGAGGACGAGATCATCTCACCCTGACCGCGCACGATCTCATCGACCCACGCCAGTGCTGCCCAGATCACAAACACCAGAACCGCTGCCGCCACGATCCAGATCAGGCGCGAGGGCCCGCGCATCTGATCCTCCATCTGTCCGTCCAGCGATGCGATGCTCATGCGATTTTCCCCCGGACCTGTACTGGTGCACCCTGCCCTGCGATATGGGCCAGCACTTCGTCGCGCGGGCCGTCCACGCTCATGCGGCCATTTTGCAGGATCAGCGTGCGCGAGGTCAGCGACAGGATCGGCACGCGGTGCGTGGCGATGATCGCCGTGCGCCCCTTGAGCCATGTTTCCAGACGGCTGACGATCGTCGCCTCCAGCCGTTGATCCAATGCCGCGGTCGGTTCATCCAGCAGGCAAATCTTTGGATCCTGCAACCATAGCCGCGCCCAGCCGATGGACTGCCGCTGCCCGATCGACAGACCCTGCCCGCCATCGGAAATCTCCAGATCCAGCCCCTTGTGGTGGTTGCGCACAAACGGTCCAAGCCCCGCAAAATCCAGCGCTTCCATCAACCGCGCATCGTCGCGCTCCAGCATGGTCAGGTTCAGGTTGTCGCGCAGCGTGCCGGTGAACAGGCGCACGTCCTGTCCCAGATAGCCGATCAGGCGGCGCAGGTCGCGCGGCTCGATCTGGCCCATCTCGGTGCCGTCGATCAGGATGCGCCCCTTCGTCGGCGCATAAAGCCCCGACAGCAGTTTCAGCAGCGAAGACTTGCCCGCCCCGTTGGGGCCCAGAACGGCCACACGTTGGCCCGGCATGATCTGCACGCCCGGAATGTCGAGGGTCGGCGCGCCGTCCTCGTCATACTGGAACGCCACCTCGCGCAGCTCGAAATGCCCCTCCAGCGCCTCGCGCCTTAGGTAGGTGCGGGAGGGGTCGGCGTCCTGTGCGGCACCGGCCACCTGTTCCAGACCATCCAGTGCCGCCTTGACGTTGCCCCAGCGGGCCATGGTGCTGGCCAACTGCGTAAGCGGTGCAAGTGTCCGCGACGTCAGGATGCCCACCGCGATGATGGAGCCCACGGTGAACTGGCCTGCAAACACCAGATACGTGCCCGCGATGACCGCCGCCACATAGGTCAGCTGCTGCATGCCCTGCGACCAGAAGGTGAGCACCGACGCCAACCGTCGTTGTTCCGAAGACTTCAGCGCACTGAGCGTGGTCAGTTCCGCCCAGAGCCGCGCCACACGGTCCTCGGCGCGCAGCGTCTTGACCGTGTCGGCCTCGAATATCGTCTCGTGCAGCAGGCGCGCGGATTTGGCGGACGCGCCTTGGGTCTCCTGCGTCAGGCGCAACATGCGTTTCTGCATCAGGAACCCGGGGATCAGCATCAGGATGCCACCCAGCATCAGAACCCACACCACCGGCCCCGCGATGGACGCCACCAGCAGCAGGAACACAAAGATGAACGGGATGTCGGCAATGGTGCCGATGGTCGAGGCGGTAAAGAACTCGCGCACCGACCCGAACTCGCGCATGGCCGAGAATGTCATGGAGGGCGGTTGCGACCGGTTGTCGGACCGCATCCCCATGATCCGGTCCATCAGCAGGCGCAGCACGCGCAACTCGATCTGTCGCCCGGCCCCGTCCATCAGGCGGGCACGCGCGATCTTGAGCATCGCCTCGAGCGTCAGCGCGAGGCCTGCGCCTATGGCCAGCACCCACAGGGTCGCGTGGCTTTGATGCGGGATCACGCGGTCATAGACCTGCAAGGAAAACAGCGCGACGGCCACCGCCAGAAGGTTGGCCACAAACGACCCAAGCGCGATTTCACCAAGCGCACCCTTGAACGACAGAAACTCGCCCCAGAACCAATGCGGGGCCTTTGTCTCGGTCTTGTGGGTGGCGGCAATCTGCGTCAGCGGCGCTTCGGCCTTGATGATGCGACGGGCGAAATGAGGGGCGAAGGCATCCATCGGGATGTCAGCGCGGTTGTCGGGACATGTGTGATCATAAAGCGTGACCGCACCGCGCGTTTGCCCCAGCACCAGCACCATTTGTCCGCTTTTCATAAACGCCAGTGCGGGCCACAGCGACGCATCCGGCGCCGCCACGGTCCGGGCGTGCGCCACGAGGCCCGCAGCCTTAAGACAACCCGCAAACGCATCAGCCTCTTGTGCGTCGGTTGCGTCCGACGGCAAGCGGCCCCGCAAATCGTCGCTCAGATCATGGCGCGCGGTCTGCACGCCCAGCAGGCCTGCATAAATCCCCGCCAGATCGATCCGGCGATCCAGATCGTCGCGCACGACGTTGGTGTTGTCGGCCTCCGGCGTCTTGGGCCGCTTGATCAGCCCGGCAGTCAGCGGTTTGCGCGGCGCTTGCGCCTTGACGGGCTTGGACGCGGCGGGGGTCTGTTTCAATTCGGCCGTCAACCGCGTGCGCTTGCCGTTGGACACGGTCATGGACAGCGGGCGGCGGCCCGATGGGTCGGAGGACGTCAAATCTGATCTCCGTCGGCCAGAACACCCTGTACCCGGGCCAGTTCGATCTGCAAGCGCAGCGCATCGTATTTCAGGGCCAGCTCGGCCTCTTGCCGGGCGGCAAACGTCTCATAGACGCCAATCACATCCATCACCTGACGCTGCCCGCCTTTGTATTGCTCCTGAAAGAGGTCGAGGTTCGCCTTGGCCCCTTGGGTCAGGTGCCGCGCCTCGCCTGCTTGACGGGCGGTTGCGGCCACATCGCCTTCGAGGCGGCGCAGGGTGCGGTTTGCATCCTCATTTGCCTGCGCGACCTGACGGCCTGCGGCCTCCTGCGCGGCCTCGATGGCGCGCAACCGTGCGGGCGTGCCAAGGCCAAGACCCGGACCACCAACCGTGATCCCCGCCCCGCCATTTTCGCCGATGGTCGCCTGTGCGCCGATCCCCGGCAACTGGCTGGCGCGTTCAATGCGGGCCTGCGCGATGCTGCGGTGCTTTTCGGCTTCGGCGCGGGTGACGGTGAGCGGCTGTGCCTCGGTTCCCTCGACCCGCAGCGTGTCGATGCCACGCACATCATCCAGCGGAGAGATCGCCATGGCGTTCAGTTCGGCAATGGCCGTTGTCTGCGCCTCTTCGGCGGCAGCGGTCGCCGCACGGATTTCCGACAGCTTGGCGCGGATCACGTTGAGGTCGGACATGTCGGACACGCCACCCCGGACGCGTTCGGACATAACCCATTCAAAATGCTGCATATCCTTGAGTGTCGCGCGGTGCAGTGCTGCCGCCTCGCGCGCCTGTGCTGCGTCCAGATAAAGACCCAGAGCAGTGGACACGCGGTCATTTGTGTCTTCGGCCAGGGCAACGGCGGCGACCTCTACATCGGCCTTGGCAAAGGCGCGTTCGCCCTTCTTACGGCCATTGTCGAAGAGCACCGCGTCCACCACGATCTGACTGATCAGATCGCCGAGCGAGTTGAGCGAGATGCTGGGCCCCACGGTGGGCAGCCAGTTCTTGGACGCCGCCGCCGCGCGCAACCGGGCCGCCCGCAATTCCGTTTCCGCAGCGCGCGCATTGGCGGCCAACACTGCGGTGCTCACGCGGTCATAGGCGCTGCCCGAGGGCAGTACCGACCGGCGCGCCAGCAAGTTCTGCAACACCACGCTTTCCGCGTTCAGCGTTTCGTCATGTTTGGTCGGTGTCTGCGCCAGTGCGGCCACCTGCACGCCGCCCGTCTCGGGCGCCACACGCGTGCCGATGCCCGCGCCCAGCTTGGCCACCACCGGATTGTCTGTCAGTGCCTCGTCGCACCCTGCCTGCAGGGTCAGTGCGGCGCACAGTGCCGCGACCTTGATACTACCTTGCCCCATAGCGTCCCCGTTTCGGGTTATCGTTTTTGGAGGTGGGCGCGGTTACGGAACCCGGTCCGCGCCTCTTGTCTTGCTGGAAAGCTCGATGTTGTTTTTGTTGGTCTTGCCCAGTGAAAATTCTCTTTTGTTTCGGTTGCTTAACCGATGGCCGTGTTCACGTTGATGTCGTCATCAAGGATCACCGTACCCGCGCCGAGGCTGTAGACATCGTAGGTGTCGCCGTCGATCGAGGTGGTCCCCGTCCGCTGCGCCCCTGCGATGGTGACGTTGTCGTCGCTGCCCCCGTGCACGACCAGCGTGTCGGAGCTGTCGGACAGCGCCACAAGCTGTGCCTCAGTGATGGTCAGGCTCGCCTCTTCCGCGAATTGCAGGTCCACCTGTTCGATCTGGTAATTGCCCAGTGCCGGGCTGCCCAGCGAGACCGTGGAACCGGCTGTCTCATCATCGAAGGCCACATAGGTGCCGGATGTGTTGCCTGCCGCGTCCGTGGACGTCACCACCAGATCGGAGCCATCGGGCACCGTCTGGTTAAAGCGGAACTCGGTTTCGCCAAAGATGTTGTCAGCCTGCACTGCGGTCACGTCCGTCACGGCGCCCGTTTCGCTGACCGCCGCAACGGCCAGATCGCCATCGCTCTGCTCTGTCGAGATGCCGCGCAGGCCGTCACCGTCGCGGGTAAAGCTGGCGATGACCGGGCCATCCGGCGCTTCGGTGTCGATTTGCAGCATGTCGCTGATGGTTTCGGTGTTGCCCACCGCATCCGTTGCCATGACCACCACTTCGGCAGTGTACGTGCCGCCCGGAATGGCCGATGGCGGGATGTCCAGCGACCAGTTGCCCGCCGCATCGACCACAGCCGCCAGAACGGTGCCGTTGAAATCGACCATGACGGTGGAACCCGCCTCGACCTGCCCGCCAAGCGAGATGCCGTCGCGCGCCTCCTCGCCGCTGATCACGTCGTCTGAGGTCACCTGATCCTGAATGTCGAGCCGGTTGACCAACGTGTCCACCTGCACGGTGTCCGACACGGTTGCGACGTTGCCCGCAAGGTCGGTCGCCGTCACGCTGACCGTGGTGACATATTCGCCCGTGGGCACCTGACCGGCCGTGAACGGCGCGCTCCAGTTGCCATTGGCGTCTACAATCGCCTGCACCGTCTGGCTGCCCAGGGTGACCATGACGGACGATCCGGGTTCGGTTGTGCCGGTAAGCACAACGCCGTCGGCCTGTTCCGCACCGTTGATGATGTTGTCACCCTCGACCACATCGGCGGCAACCGACAGGTTGTCCACCCGCGTGTCGACCTGCACCGTATCAGACGCCGTGGCCGTGTTGCCCGCGGCATCCGTGGTGGTGGCGGTGATCTGCGCCTCATAGGTGCCGGGTGTGATCTCGTTTGCGGCAAAGAAGGCCTGCCAGACGCCCGACTGATTGGCGACCGCCTGATGGGTCACGCCCTGCATCGTCACGCTGACCAGCGCGCCGGGATCGGCGTTACCGGACAAAAGCACGCCATCGCTGGCTTCGGCTTCGTTGATGATGTCATCGCCTTCGATGGGTCCCGCGATGGTCAGCACGCTGGCCTCAGTGTCCACATTGACCGCCTGGGTCGTGGAGGACGTGTTGCCCGCCGCATCCGTTGCGGTGGCTGTCATCTGTGCGCTGTAGGTGCCGGTCGGGATCTGGTTCGACGCAAAGCTTGCCGTCCAGGTGCCGTCAGCCGCCACAACCGCGTTCACGCTTGCGCCGCCAAGCGCCACCACAACGCTCGATCCCGGTTCGACCACACCTGTGACCACAAGGCCGTTGGTGTGTTCGGCGGCGTTGATCACGCCGTCCGTGCCGCCCGATGTCGATGTAAAGCCGAGGCTGTTGACCAGCGTGTCGACCTGCACTGTACCGGTTGCGGTCGAGCTGTTGCCGTTGGCGTCGGTCGCCACAGCCGTGACGGTCGCATCATATTCGCCCGAGGCGATAGCGCTGGCCCCGAATGTCGCGGTCCAGTTGCCGTTGGCATCCACCACCGCATTGGCGGTGGTTCCGGCAAAGGTGACA
This sequence comes from Tateyamaria rhodophyticola, assembly GCF_047777875.1. Lineage (GTDB taxonomy): Bacteria > Pseudomonadota > Alphaproteobacteria > Rhodobacterales > Rhodobacteraceae > Tateyamaria. The sequence goes on from NZ_CP180519.1 coordinate 309,239, forward strand.
ACAACGGTCGACCCCGCCTGTGCCGTGCCGGTGAGGACAACGCCATCGCTAGCTTCGTCCGCATTGATCGTGCCGTCACCCTCGACGGTCGATGTCTCGATGGAGACATTCGCGACCGTATCTACCTCGAGCGTATCGGTCACGGTGGTCGAGTTGCCAAAGCTGTCAGTGGCGACAATGGTCACACCGGATTCGTACTCACCCTCGGCCAGCGTGCCCGCCTGCCAAGTGGCCGACCATGTTCCGTTTTCACCGACGGTCACAGTGCGCGTCACATCACCAATGGTGATTTCAAGCGTTGCACCCGCCTCACCCGTCCCTTCGAGCGTGACGCCACCGGCGATTTCTTCGCCATTGACCACGTGCCCGACACTCTGCGTACCCGTGGTGATCGCAACGTCCGGGCCGGTCGTGTCGATGACAAAGGCCGGACCATCCAGCGTCGTTGTCTCACCGGTCGAGACATGCGTGAACACCGCCGACGTGTCAAAGGAGCCGTCATTCGGGAAATCGTCACCGACAAAGGTGACGGACCACGTGCCGTCGTCCCCAATCGTCGTCTCGAGCACCGAACTGCCCGCTGTCACGGACACCGTATCGCCGGGCTCGCCCGTGCCGGACACGGTAAATGTATGTGTGGATGTGTCATCACCGCCAATGTCGGTCGATGTGTCGGAATCGTTGACCGTTGGCGTTGCCGGACCACCGCCGCCCCCGTTGCCATCATCATCGTCATCAAGCACAACCGCCGCACCCACCGCAGCCGCACCTGCCGCGCCCAGACCAAAGAGGCTGCCGCCCCCAAGGAGCGCCGCGCCAAGCATCGACACCTCTTCGTCCGCGCCGGTTGCGGCATGGGCGATTTCGGTCCGTCCGAGATAGATCAGGTCATCCGATGGGCTCCACTTGCCCCACTGCTCCGTCGGCCCGAACTGCGCAAACAACTCGCCATCCGTGGTCTCGACAAAGGCGACCTCATTGAGGAACCCGTCAGCGGACACGAACAGCCGGTTCGCCTCTCCCGCGTCATTGAAATAGTTTTCCAGCGTGATCGTGCGGCCATCGACAAGGGTCACGATCAGGTTGTCGCCAACCCGCTGCTGACCCAGCATGTCTGTCTGCCGAAGGTTAAAGGAAACTTCTTGCCCGCTTGTCAGAGCAATTGACGTGTTGCCCTCCGCAGGAACCACACCACGTTGCAATGCGCCCGCATTATCGCGGACGACGAAATCAATCGCCTTCATGACACCACCACTCTTGCCTCTGAGCGGCTTACCCAACCGCCCCTTTTCATTTACGCGCCGCCGGCTTTTGCGCCGTGCTGACTATTCTTATGCGTACAGTGATACGCGAATCACGAATCAAGGGCTAGAGTCTTTTTTGCAAGGGGCAACAATTTCCTGCGAATCCGGGTAGATAGTGTGGCGAATCAGACTCATGGAGGGCTGCGCCGCGCGCAGTTACAACGCAATGCAGGTTGATCTTCTGGCGCTTTGGCAGGCGGGCGTGGATGCGGTCCGCGGTGACACATCGGTGCGCACCGCGCTGAAAAACACGCCCCTGACCGCCCCCGACCGGATCATTGCGGTGGGCAAGGCGGCGGTTTCCATGGCCGTTCCCGCCTGCGAAATGTGGCCGGGCGTGCCCACGCTGATCATTACAAAATACGCGCACGGCGCTGGTGCACCACAAGGGGCCCAGGTGATCGAGGCCGCGCATCCCGTGCCTGACGACGCTTCGCTTGCCGCAGGCGATGCCGCGCGCGCCGCGGTGGCAGCATGTGCGCCCGGCACGCATCTTCTGATGCTCGTCTCGGGCGGTGCATCCTCATTGTGCGAAGCGCTGCCCGAAGGTGTCAGCCTGCAGACGCTGCAAGATGAGACGCAGGCGCGACTGGCCTCGGGCGCGACCATCGCCGAAATGAACGCACACCGACGCAGCCGGTCGCTGGTCAAGGGCGGCAAATTGCTGGCCCCGTTCGCAGGCGCACGGGTCACGACGCTGGCGCTGTCGGATGTCGAAGGGGACGGGCTGGACGTGATTGGCTCCGGCATCGGGGATGCACCGCCGGATGCGCCGTTCGACTTTGCGCCCCAAATCGTGGCCAGCAATGCAATCGCCCGCGCCGCGACCGCCTCGGCCAGCCCCCTCCCGGTGATTGAAAACACCGAAACGCTTTACGACAGTGTTGCAACGCTCGCCCCCCGGATCGGGGCGCAGCTGCGAAACGGCCCGCCCGGCCTCTACGTGTTCGGGGGTGAACCGGTGGTGACGCTGCCCGACACCCCGGGCCGCGGCGGGCGCAACATGGCCCTGGGTCTCGCGCTGGCCCGCGAAATCGCAGGCACGGACGGGATCCGCATCCTTGTTGCGGGCACGGACGGCACGGATGGACCCACGGACGCCGCAGGCGCACATGTCAACGGCACCACCTGGGACACCACCGGCGACGCGGCACTCCAGGCTGCAGACGCCTACCCATGGCTTGAGGCCAAAGGCGCGTTGGTCAAGACCGGCCCAACCGGCACAAATGTCATGGACCTGCTGATCGCGGAAAAGCGCGCGACGTAGCGCCCGTCTCTGTTCCCGAAAATCCCGGGGGGCCCGGAACGGGCGGGGGCTGGCCCCCTCCGACGCTTGACAGCATGACCCGCGCCCGAAACGGTGCGCATCATGAGCAAACGCGACATCGAAGACCATCCAGACATCGGCATCATCCTGTCCGACGGCACCCGCCTCTCGGCGCGGCTCTGGAAGCCTGTGGATGCAGACCAAAACCCGGTCCCCCTGATCCTCGAATACCTACCCTACCGCAAACGCGACGGCACCTGCGCGCGGGACGCGCTGACCCATCCCTATTTCGCTGAGCGCGGATACGCCTGCCTTCGCGTGGACATGCGCGGCAATGGCGACAGCCACGGGCTGATGGCCGACGAATACACGCAGCAGGAACTGGATGACGCGGTCGAGGTGATTGCCTGGGCTGCGGCACAGGGCTGGTGTACTGGCGCGGTCGGCATGATGGGGATCAGCTGGGGTGGCTTCAACGGCCTGCAGGTCGCCGCAATGACACCCGCCCCGCTCAAGGCGGTGATCACCTTGTGCTCGACCGTGGACCGGTTTGCCGACGACATCCACTACAAGGGCGGCTGCCTGCTGAACGAAAACCTCGGCTGGGGCGCCACGATGTGGAGCTATTCCTCCCGCGCCCCTGACCCGGCCCTGCGGCCCGACTGGCGCGAGATGTGGCTGGAGCGGCTTGAAAACGAACCCTTTCTGCCCGGCACGTGGCTGCGCCATCAGACGCGGGACGCCTACTGGACACACGGGTCCGTCTGCGAAAGCTATGACAGGATCAAGGCCAAGGTCCTGGCCGTGGGCGGCTGGGGCGACGGGTACAAGAACGCGGTGCCGCAAATTTTGCAAAATTTGCCCGGCGCCAAGGGGATCATCGGTCCTTGGGTCCACAAATATCCGCATTTCGCAGTGCCCGAACCGCGCATCGGCTTCTTGCAGGAAGCGTTGCGCTGGTGGGATCGCTGGCTCAAGGGGATCGACACCGGCGTGGAAAACGACCCGCCCCTGCGGGTCTATCAGATGGACGGCGTGCGCCCGGCCACGTGGTACGCAGAGCGTCCCGGCACGTGGCGGGGCCTCGACCATATGGCAGACGGCCCTGCCACGACGCTGCACCTGACCCAGGGCGGCGCTCTCTCACCGGCCCCCGTGCCTGCGTCGCAAACGCTGCACACGCTTGTCCAGAGCCCGGCCCATTGCGGCGCGGACGCGGGCGAGTATTGCGCCATCTGGCTTGGCCCGGAGCTGCCCGGGGACCAGCGTGCCGATGATGCGCTCAGTGCCACCTGGGACAGCGGCCCACTTGATCAGGACATGGAGATCAGCGGTGATGTGCGCCTGCGGCTGCATCTGTCATCCTCCACACCTGTGGCACATATCGCCGTTCGGCTCTGCCACGTGCATCCCGACGGGGCCAGCACGCGCATCACCTATGGTGTGCAAAGCCTCAACCGCGCCGCAAGCAACAACAGCGCCACAGCGCTCGAACCCGGCGCCGGGTTCGACCTGGCGATGGCGCTTGATCATGTGGCCTACACCGTGCCTGCCGGGCACCGCGTGCGGATCGCCATTTCCAATGCCTACTGGCCCCTGCTGTGGCCCGCGCCCGAGGCCGGCCAGCTGACACTCACAGAAGGCTCGGTCGACATCCCCCATGCCGCCAACCCGACGCCGGTGCAGTTCCCGCCCCCGCAGGCCGCGCCGCCCTGGCAAACCGAGGAGCTGCGCCCAGAACACCACACCCGCCGTCAGGAAACCGACATGGTCACGGGCATCACGTCGCTGATCATCGAAGATGATTTTGGCAAGGTGCGCGACCTTGACCACGGCCTGATCAACGGGTCCGTCGCCCGCGAACGCTGGGACATTCACCCGGACGACCCGCTCAGCGCCCGCGGCACGTGCCACTGGACGGACGAGCTGGAGCGCGACGGCATTGCCCTGCGCACCGAGGCGCGCTGCGAGATGTGGTCAGATGCCACGCATTTCCACCTCAGCGCCCGAATCGAAGCCTTTGAAAACGGCACGCGCGTCTACGAACGTGACGTGACCGACCGCATTCCGCGCCACATGCTCTGATCCACACCTTCCTGTCATATTCCGGCATTAACCCTTGCGGGCAGTGTTCAAATCCTTACCCTTGGACGCGGGAACAAAGGTCACGCAACAAAGACGCGGCCAGATATCAACCGGGAGAAATCTATGTCGAAAGAACTCGAACACCTGTCCGCACGCGTTGCGGCAGGCGCCATGACGCGCCGTGATTTCATGACCAAGGCCGCCGCTTTGGGTGTGACCGCAGCCGTGGCAACCAGCATGCTTGCCGACGCGGCCAAGGCCGCAACACCCGTCGCCGGGGGCACGTTCAAAATGGGCGTGCAGGGCGGCGAAAGCACCAACAGCCAGGACCCCGCCACATGGGCGTCAGACGTGCCCATCGCGGGTGGCCAGCTCTGGGGCGAAGGCTTGGTCGAGGTCGAGGCCGACGGCTCCCTGACCGGCCTCGTCGCAGAAAGCTGGGAAGGCTCCTCTGACGCCAAGACTTGGCGCTTCAAGATCCGCCAGGGCATCGCATTTTCCAATGGTCAGGCCGTGACCGCCGACGACGTCATGAAAACCATGGAGCGTCACTCGAACGAGGAATCCAAATCCGGCGCGCTCGGCATCGTACAGGGCATCGAGAGCATGCGCACCGATGGTGACGTGTTCGAAGTGACCCTGGGCGTGGGCAATGCCGACCTGCCGTACCTGATGGCCGACTATCACCTGATGATCCAGCCCGGCGGCGGGTTCGATGATCCCACCGCCGCGATCGGCACCGGCGCCTACATCCTGGAAAGCGATGAGCCCGGCGTGCGCATGGTGGCCAAGCGCAACCCCAACTACTGGGGCGGCGACCAGACCCAGACGGCCCACTATGACCAGGTCGAAGTCATTGTCCTGAACGATGCAACGGCCCGGACCGCGGCCCTGCAATCGGGTCAGGTCGACACGATCAACCGGGTCGAGCCCAAGATCGCCAAACTGCTCGATCGCGCGCCCACCATCGACGTGCTGTCGACCGCCGGGCGCGGTCACTACGTGTTCATCGCGCATATCGACACGGCTCCCTTCGACAACAACGACTTGCGTCTGGCGCTGAAATACGCGCTCAACCGCGAGGAGATGGTCGAAAAGATCCTGCAGGGCTACGGCTCCATCGGGAACGACATGCCGATCAACGCGGCCTACCCGCTCTTTGACGACTCAATCCCGCAGCGTGAGTTCAACCTCGAGAAAGCGGCTGAGCACTACAAGAAATCAGGTCACGATGGCTCGCCCATCATCCTGCGCACCGCCGATGGGGCCTTCCCCGGCGCGGTCGATGCCGCTGCCCTCTTCCAGCAGTCCTGTCAGGCCGCCGGTATCCCGCTGGAGATCAAGCGCGAGCCCAATGATGGCTACTGGTCCGAAGTGTGGAACGTGCAGCCCTTCTGCTGCTCCTACTGGGGTGGACGTCCGGTGCAGGACCAGATGTACACCACGGCCTACCTGTCCACCGCAGACTGGAACGACACGCGCTGGAAACGACCCGAATTCGACGCCATGCTGCTCGAAGCACGCGCCGAACTGGATGAGGCCAAGCGCAAGGACATCTACTCCAAGATGGGCCGCATGCTGAACGAAGAAGGCGGCCTGATGGTGCCCATGTTCAACGACTTCGTCGATGCGGTGTCGACCAATGTGCAGGGCTGGGAAAGCGATCCGAACGGCCCGCAAATGAACTGGTACGCCTTCAAGAAAACCTGGAAAGCGTGATAAGCCTTTTCCAAGCCGCGCCCCGGACCCCCGAGGCGCGGTTTTTCGTTTTGGCACCAACAGATCATAAACGACCCAGCGGCCCTGCACCCCGGGCAAGGGCACGAGCGTATTCATGCATCCCATTCTGAAACTGACACTTGAGCGCCTGGCCCTTGGCCTCCTGCTGCTCCTGGCCGCCTCCGCGCTGCTCTTCGGACTGACCGAAGTGTTGCCCGGCGACGCCGCCCAGGCCATCCTCGGCCAGTCCGCAACCCCCGAAAGCCTCGCCAACCTGCGCGAGGAAATGGGCCTGAACCGTCCCGCCCTCACCCGGTATTTCGAATGGCTGGGTGGGATCATCACCGGCGATCTGGGCACGGCCCTGACGAACAAGCTGCCCATTGCCGATCAGGTGGCGCGCCGCATGTCCGCCACCCTGTTTCTCGCCTTCTGGGCGGCTGTCATCTCGGTGCCGCTGGCCATCCTGCTGGGCCTGATTGCAGTCCGGTTCCAGAACCGTTGGCCGGACAAGCTGATTTCGGGTGTGACGCTGGCCTCGATCTCGCTGCCGGAATTCATGATCGCCTACATCCTGGTGTTCTTCTTCGCGGTACAGCTTTTCTGGGCCCCGTCCTTTGCCTCGATCAGCCCCGGCATGCCGCTGCTGGAACAGCTCCACGCCATCTCATTGCCCGTTGCGGTGCTGACGCTCGTGGTGCTGGCGCACATGATGCGTATGACGCGGGCCGCGATCCTGAACGTGATGCAATCAGCCTATATCGAAACCGCCGAGTTGAAGGGCCTGACCACGTTCAAGGTCATCTACCGCCACGCTTTTCCGAACGCCATCGCGCCCATCGTGAACGTGGTGATGATCAACCTCGCCTATCTCGTGGTCGGCGTCGTGGTGGTCGAGGTCGTCTTTGCCTACCCGGGCATGGGCCAATACCTCGTGGATGCGGTGGTCAAACGCGACGTGCCGGTTGTGCTGGCCTGCGGTGTGATCTTTGCCGCCGTCTACATCATCCTGAACATCGTAGCGGACGTCGTTTCGATCCTAGCCAACCCGAGACTGAGGCATCCAAAGTGAATTTTTCACCGAGAAAATTCACGCCGTGCGACCAAGCGTATGCGCCAGCATGCGCGGGGAGGCACCCGGCAGTCATTCTGGGCACGACACACCCAGTTGCCATCCTGGGAAACACAAAATGCTAAAAAACATCCCCCTCTCTGCTGCCCTCGGCCTCATCATCACCGGCACCTATTTCCTCGCGGCCCTCTTCGCGCCGGTCATTGCCCCATACGGCATGGCCGAAACAGTAGGCGACGTTTGGGAACCCAGCTCAGCCGCACATTGGCTCGGCACAGACCAGATCGGGCGCGACCTGCTGACGCGCATGATCTTCGGCGGCCAGACCACGATCTTCATCGCCACCGCGGCCACCATCCTCAGCTTCACCACAGGCTCGGTGCTGGGCTTTATCGCGGCCGTGAACGGCGGCTGGATCGACCAGGTGATGAGCCGGCTTGTCGACCTCTTCATGTCGATCCCCTCGCTCATCCTTGCCCTCGTGATCCTGTCGAGCATCGAGGCAACGGTCCTCACCCTCATCGTCATCATGGGCCTGCTCGACAGCACCCGCGTCTACCGCCTCGCCCGCGCCGTGGCCGTCGATATCTCCGTCATGGACTATGTCGAAGCCGCCCGGCTGCGCGGCGAAAAACTCGGCTGGATCATCTTCCGCGAAATACTCCCCAACGCGCTGTCTCCGCTGGTCGCCGAAATGGGCCTGCGCTTCATCTTCATGGTGCTCTTCATCTCGACCCTGTCCTTCCTTGGCATCGGGGTCCAACCCCCGCTCGCCGACTGGGGCGGCATCGTGAAAGAGAACAAGGACGGGATCAACTTTGGCATCGGCGCCGCCCTCTACCCCGCCGTGGCAATCGCCACTCTGGCCATCAGCGTGAACCTCGTCGCGGACTGGATCCTCAACCGCACCACATCGCTCAAAGGTGGCCGCGGATGACCGGGTCCCTCTTCATCTCGCCAAGTAAACTCCGGGGGTCCGGGGGCAGCGCCCCCGGGGATCAGCAACGATGACCGAACCACTGCTCAAAGTCCGCGGCCTCAAAATCGGCGCCACCGTCTACCCACCGGGCGAAAAACCGCATGACATCGAAATCGTGCACGGCGTCGATTTCGACGTGGAACCGGGCAAGGTGCTGGGCCTCATCGGCGAATCCGGCGCAGGCAAATCCACGATCGGGCTTGCCACGATGGCCTACGGACGCGGCGGCGTAAAACTCACCGGCGGCAGCGTCGAGGTGAACGGCCGCGATGTGCTGCAATCCGGCATGCGCGATGTGCGCCGGCTACGCGGGGCCGAGGTGACCTATGTGTCCCAATCGGCCGCCGCCTCATTCAACCCGGCCAAGCAGATCATGGAACAGGTGATCGAAGCCGCCGTGGGCCAGGGGAAATTCACCAAGAAAGAGGCCGAAGCCCGCGCAGTCCAACTTTTTGAAAAGTTGGGCCTGCCCGATCCTTCAAGGATCGGCGCCCGGTACCCCCACCAGGTCTCCGGTGGCCAGTTGCAGCGCTGCATGACCGCGCTGGCGCTGTGCCCCGAACCAGACCTCGTGGTGTTTGACGAACCGACCACCGCACTCGACGTCACGACGCAGATCGACGTACTCAAGGCGATCAAGGACGCCATCCGCGACACTGGTGTCGCCGCCCTCTACATCACCCACGACCTCGCAGTCGTGGCTCAGGTCAGCGATCACATCATGGTCCTGCGACATGGCAACATGGTCGAATACGGCACCACGGATCAGATCATCAACGCCCCGAAAGAAGAATACACGCAAGCGCTGGTCTCCGTCCGGTCCATCAGCCACGAGGAAAAGCAACCGACAGAGCCCGTGCTCAGGGTCGAAAACATCACTGCGCGCTACAAAGGCACGCAATTCGACGTATTGCACGATGTCAGCGTCGACATCAGCCCTGGCCAGACCCTCGCCGTGGTGGGCGAATCCGGGTCAGGCAAATCCACCCTCGCCCGGGTCATCACCGGCCTGCTGCCGCCGCGCGGCGGCACGATCACCTTTGCGGGGCGCACCCTGACACCGGATCAACCCAGCCGCACACGCGAGGATCTGCGCGAGCTGCAGATGATCTACCAGATGGCAGACACAGCCATGAACCCGCGCCAGACGGTCGGCACCATCATCGGCCGCCCGCTCGAATTCTACTTTGGCCTCAAGGGCGCCGAAAAGCAGAAGCGCATTCAGGAACTGCTGGACGAGATCGAGCTGGGCGAGGGGTTTCAGGACCGCTATCCGGCAGAGCTGTCCGGCGGGCAGAAACAGCGCGTCTGCATCGCCCGTGCGCTCGCCGCCAAGCCGAAGCTGATCATCTGTGACGAGGTCACATCCGCCCTCGACCCGCTGGTTGCCGACGGCATTCTCAAACTGCTCCTCGATCTGCAAAAGATCGAGGATGTCGCATATCTCTTCATCACCCATGATCTGGCGACGGTGCGGGCGATCGCAGACAGCATCGCAGTGATGTATCAGGGCCGCGTCCAACGCTATGGCACCAAGTCCGAAGTCCTGTCACCGCCCTTTGATGACTACACCGACCTGCTGCTCAGCTCCGTGCCGGAGATGAAGCTGGGCTGGCTTGAGGATGTCATCGCCAACCGCAAGATGGAGAGTGCGGGCAACTGACCGCCGACGCAGGCCACAGTGCCGAATATGCGCGCCGAACCGCGACGGAAATGGCGGCGGCGTCCGTATCACCCCCCGTGACACAACAGGGGGAGCCCGACATGACGCCCACGCCAAAATGCCTGACCATCATCGCCATGACCGTCACTCCGCTCTGCGCCGCAGCACAGGACGATGCGGCCATCACCAAAGCGGCCCGCGCGCTGGATCTCACACCTGCCGCATTTGTCGCCTGCCTGCCCGCAGAAAGAGACCCGGACGTGCAGATGCCGATCGCCGAACGGCGCAAAGTCGTGGACTGCCTGCGCGCGGAAAACCCGCGCCTGAACATGTCCGCCATCCGCGCGGCCATGCAAGACCTGCGCGGCGGGTAATCCGCTCAGGCGAGCGCTGCCTTGTGCGCGGCAAAGGCCTCCGCCAGCTGCGGCGCCTGTTGCAGCCCCTGGATTGTGCGGGTCAGCGTGCCTTCGCCATCAAAGAGCAGCAAGGTCACATGCGGCACGTTGAACCGGCGGGCAAAGGCGGCGCCGTCCGGCGTCTTGATATCCGCCACAAGGTAGGTCAGCCCGCAATCGTCAAAGTCACGCAGTGCGCGCCGCGTCTGTTTCTGAAGCGCGGTGCAGGTGGGGCATTGCGGATCATGGATCTGCACGATGGCCGGATCGCCCTGCCCCACGCGGGTCAGGTCGTGTTCGGCGGCATAGGTGCGAAAGGACGACGCGGCCCAGAACCCGCCACCGGCAAGCAGGACAGCCCCTGCCGCCCCACCGCTCAGGACGGTACGCCGCGACACCGTGGCCGTCGGTTCAGCCTTTTTCGACGTGGCGGGCGCGCGTGTGCGTTTCTTGGATTTTGGCATGGTCCCTCGCAAATATCTTTGCGGGGACCTTACCGGATTTTGCACACGCGGCGATCACGTCTGCGTCAGATTACTCTGCCGCGATGGCGGCATCCGCCATCTCCCACGGGCGCACGAAATCGCCAAGCACCGTCTGGATCGCCTGATCGGAGGCTCCGTTTGCGGCCACTTGTGCGACAAGCCCGCGTTTCTTGTCATCAACCACCGACACCACCTGCGCGGGCAGTTCGGCCTTGGCCAGCGCCGCGTTGTATATGCGTGTGATCGCTTCCTTGCGCAGATCCGGCTTGAACACCTTGCCCACGGCCGTCTTGGGCAGTTCGTCCATGATCGTCATGTGCTTGGGCTGTGCTGCGCGTTCATGCACATGTTCATCGCAATGGGCCATCAACTCATCCGGTGTCACGGACGCCCCGTCCACCAGTTCGACATAGGCACAGGGCACTTCGCCCGCGTGCTTGTCCGGTTGACCAATGGCCCCGGCAAAGGCCACAGCCTCGTGGCCCAGCAGCGCCTCTTCGATTTCGGCGGGGTCGATGTTGTGGCCACCGCGAATGATCAGATCCTTGGCCCGGCCGGTGATCCACAGATACCCGTCCGCGTCAAACCGGCCCAGATCGCCCGTGCGCAGGTATTTGTCGTGGTAATAGAGGTCCACGTTCTTGTCCGCCTCGGTATAGGTGTTGCCCGCCCATACGCCCGGATTGCTCACGCAAATCTCACCCACTTCGTCCACATCCGCATCAATCGGGCCATCGGCCGTGCCCTTGATGATCTTGATATCCGTGTAGGGAAACCCGATGCCAACCGAGCCAATCTTCTTTTCGCCGTCCGTCGGGTTGCAGCTGACAAGGCAGGTGGCCTCCGTCATGCCGTAGCCTTCGACCAGCGTCACGCCAGTGGCCTTTTCGAACCGCTTGAACAGCTCTTGCGGCAAGGGCGCGGAGCCGGAAAAGGCGGTTTTGACCGTGCTCACATCCGCATCAATCGCGCGCTGCATCTTGGCGGAAATCGCTGTGGGCACGGTGATGATGAACGTCACCTTCCACCGCTCGACCAGCTTCCAGAAGTTGTCCATGACCCCTTCGCCGCGATAGCCCTGCGGCGTCGGGAACACCACATGCGCACCGGACGCCAGCGCCCCCATCAGGATCGGGTGGCAGGCAAACACGTGGAACAGCGGCAGCGGACAGATGATTACGTCCTGCTCGGTGTAAAGCAGCGTAGACGACGTCCAGCCGTTGTAGATCATGCCGGAATACTTGTGCTGCGCGACCTTCGGCATGCCCGTGGTGCCCCCGGTGTGGAAATAGCACGCCACCCGGTCCTCCTGCACGTCCTCGAATTGCAGCGTCGTGGGGTGTTTGGCGCATTCGGCGTTGAAGTTCAGATACGTCACCCCGGGCGCTTTTTCCAACTTGGGCCGGATCAGGGGGATGATAAAGGATTTGAGGCCCGACACATGACCCAAAAGGTCAATCTCCAGCACGGTCTTGACGTTGGGGGCGAGCGCCACGGCCTTGGCCGTTTTCTGCGCCACGTCCGTCTTGGGAAAGGCGCGCAGGGTCACGACGGCCTTGGCGCCCGTCTCGCGCAGGATCGACGCGATCTGTTCCTCTTCCAGCAGGGGGTTGATCGGGGCGACGATCCCGGCCACTGCACCGCCCAGCAGGGTCAGCACCGTTTCGGTGGCGTTGGGCAGGATATAGGCCACCACGTCATCCGCGCCGATCCCGAGGTTGCGAAAGAGGTTCGCGGCCTGCGTCGTGCGGTCCTTGAGCTGGGTCCAGGTCAGCGTTTCCGCCTTTGACTTTGGGTCAGAAAAGATCTGGTAGCTGATCGCGTTGTGCTGCGGGAACTTGCCCGCCGTGTCCGAGATCATGCCATAGAGCGTCTTGGGCACATTCCGCTCTTCCCACGGCATCTCGTTCTGGATGGCGTCGCGATCCGCTATTCCGGCAAAAGTCATGATGATCCTCCCTGCAACGCGCCCGGGTGTGTTTCGATGTGCCGGCCACGATCATTCCTCCATCAGAGGATGCGGTTTAATGCAGATGTATTCAAGCATTGCCCTGTTCACGCAGGTATCACGACGCGGCGTCAAACCATGTGACCTCGGGTCACGACCGGTGCCGGGTCACTCTGCCGCCATACCGTCGGTGAATTGCAGCCGCGCCAGCCGCGCATAAAGCCCACCTTCGGCCACCAGCTTGTCATGGGGGCCCTGCGCCACGATCCGGCCCTGATCCAGCACGATGATGCGGTCCGCCTTTTTCACGGTCGCCAGACGGTGCGCCACGATCAGTGTCGTGCGGTCGCGCGCCATCGCATCCACCGCCTCCTGCACCGCCCGTTCGCTTTCGGCATCCAGCGCGCTTGTCGCCTCATCGAGCAGCAGGACCGGCGCGTCGCGCAGGATGGCGCGCGCAATGGCGATGCGCTGTTTCTGACCACCGGACAGCATCACGCCCCGCTCGCCCAGCGGGCTGTCATAGCCTTGCGGCAGCTTGACAATGAAATCATGCGCGGCGGCGGCGCGGGCGGCGGCCTCGATCTCGGCCTGTGACGCACCGGGCCGACCAAAAGCGATGTTTTCCGCCGCCGAGGCCGCAAAGATCACCGGATCCTGCGGCACCAGTGCGATATGCTGGCGGAAGGTCTCGCGCGCCATCTGCGCAACGTCCACACCATCGAGCGTGATGCGCCCCGCCTGCGGATCATAGAACCGCAAGAGCAGTTGCAGGATCGTCGTTTTGCCTGCCCCGGAAGGCCCGACAAAGGCAACCGTTTCGCCCGCCGCAATGTCCAGTGTCACGCCGTCCAGCGCCGGTTGATCCAGGCGCGACGGATAGCTGAACACAACGTCCTCGAACGCAATCGCACCGCTTACCTGATCCGGCAACGCGGCGGGGTTGGCGATGTCCTGCACCGCATCCTGCGCATGCAGCAGCTCGACCAGCCGTTCGGTTGCCCCGGCGGCGCGCTGCAGCTCACCGATGATCTCGGACAGGGCCGCAACCCCACCCGCCACCATGATGGCATAGATCACGAACTGGATCAGCGTGCCCACCGTCAGCACACCGTTGCGCACGTCATTGGCCCCGATCCAGAGCACGCCGACAATGCCCGCAAACACGAGGAAAATCACGATCACCGTCATCGCCGCCCGCGTCGTGATCCGACGCTTGGCCGAGCCATAGCTGGCCTCAGTCACGTCCGAAAACATCGCCCGGCTCGCCATCTCGTGGGTAAACGCCTGCACCGTCTGCACGGCGCTCAACTGTTCGGAGGCGCGGCCCGAGGATGCGGCGATCCAGTCCTGGTTTTCACGGCTGAGCCCGCGCAGCTTGCGCCCCAGCACGAGGATCGGAACCACGACCGCAGGCACAATCAGCAAGACCAGCCCCGTCAGCTTGGCCGAGGTCAGCAGCATCAGGATCAGCCCGCCGGTAAAGATCAGCACATTGCGCAGCGCAATCGACACGGACGACCCCACGACACTCAGGATCAGCGTCGTATCCGTGGTGATCCGGCTGAGCACCTCACCGGTCAATACGTTTTCATAAAACCCCGGCGACAGGCCGATCACGCGATCGAACACGGCCTTGCGGATGTCCGCCACAACCCGCTCCCCCAGTCGCGTCACCAGCGCATAGCGCAGCCCCGTGCCCAGGGCGAGCAATGCGGCAATCCCGACCGCGGCCAGGAAATACTGGTCCAGCACGGCAATTTCGGCCACTTCGAAATTGTCGACCACCCGGCGCACGGCCAGCGGCAGTGTCAGCGATATGATCGCCGTCCCGATCAGCGCCGCAAGCGCTGCGGCCATCAACATCTTGTACGGCATCAGAAACGGCCAGAGCGCCCGTAAAGAGCCGATTTTCTTCGACTTTTCCCGTTCGGCGTCGCCCGCATTTGGCGGTGGGGCGGCTTGTGTCTGGTCGGCCATGCGCACTCCGGCATCACTGTCGTTCGCACGCACTTGCCCTGAGCGGACGCGCCGGGTCAAGCCACGACACACAGCACCGATGTCAGGGGATTGGAGCGGGCGGCGGGAATCGAACCCGCGTCATTAGCTTGGAAGGCTAAGGTCTTACCACTACACAACGCCCGCGTGCCGGGACGGTGTATGACAGCCGTCACAGGGGGTCAAGCCAAGACCCCCTTTACAGTGCGCGCAACCGCGTTAGGACGGAACAGGGTCAACGCATCGAAAGGAACGCACATGCACGGCATCGGGATCATTGGGTGCGGCAACATCTCTGCCGCGTATCTGCGCCTCGCTCCGCTTTTCAAGGGGATCGAGATGCGCGCCGTGGCGGACCTGAACCTTGAGGCGGCGGAGGCTCGCGCGGCTGAATTCGGTGTGCGCGCCTGCACGGTCGAGGACCTTCTGGCCGCCGGGGATATCGACATTGTCGTCAACCTCACCATTCCCGCTGCACATTACGACGTCAGCCGCCAGATCCTCGAAGCTGGCAAACACGTCTATACCGAAAAGCCACTGGTGCTGACGCTAGAAGAGGCCGAAGCGCTGCGTGGCCTTGCGGCGACGAACGGTTTGCGCATCGGTTCGGCCCCGGACACGTTCCTTGGCGGTGCCCATCAGGCTGCGCGCGCCGCCCTTGATGCGGGCCGGATCGGCAAGGTCGTCACCGGCACGGCCCATGTCATGTCGCACGGGATGGAGGATTGGCATCCCAACCCCGATTTCTTCTTTCTGCCCGGCGCGGGGCCGATGCTGGACCTCGGGCCCTACTACGTGACCAACCTGATCCAACTGCTGGGACCGGTGCGCCGGGTGTCGGCGCTCACGTCCATGGGACAGAGCACACGCACGATCGGCTCTGCCGCCCGCAAGGGCGAAGAGATCCCCGTCAAGACACCCACCACCCTGCATGCGCTTCTCGACTTTGCGTCGGGTGCCAGCATCACGCTGTCCACGTCGTGGGATGTGTGGGCGCACCGCCATTCGCATATGGAGCTTTATGGGCTGGAGGGGACGATGTACCTGCCCGATCCGAACTGGTTCTCCGGCACGGTCGAGGTCACCGACCGGACCGGCACGCCGCAGGCGCTGGATCAGGCGGACCACCCGTTTTCCGTGCCCAATGACGATATGGGCGGCACACCTATGGCCAATTACCGCATGGCGGGGCTGGTCGATATGGCCATTGCCATGGCCGAAGACCGTCCGCACCGCTGTGGGCTCGACCTCGCTGTGCACGCTGTTGATGTCATGACATCGGTTCTGCGCGCGGGCGAAACAGGGACCGTGATCGACCTTGCCACCACCTGCGACCGCCCCGCCCCAATGGATGCGGCCGCGGCCCGCGCGATGCTGAAGTGACAAGGGCTCTGCCCGGCCCCCGGATTTGACAGAAAGCGGCCCGCCCGTTATCGCTATCAGATATCAAAAATCCCTAAATCCAGAGGCTTAGCCATGTCCGATCCCACCAGAACCGCCGTTATCGGACTTGGATCAATGGGGTACGGAATTGCGATGTCCTGCCTCGCGGCAGGTCATGTCACCCACGGGTTCGACGTGGCCGCGGCACAGGTTGACCGGTTCCGGGTTGCAGGTGGGGCGGACGGCGCGCTGCGCGAGATTGCGGACCGCGTGGATGCGGCCATCATTGTCGTGCTGAACGCCGCACAGACCGAAGACGTGCTGTTCGGCACGGATGGGATCGTGCCGCAGATGCGCGCAGGCAGCGTTGTCATGGCCTGCGCCACGGTGCCGCCCGACTTTGCCCGCGAGATGGAGGCCCGCTGCGCCGCCCACGGCGTCCACTACCTTGATGCGCCCATTTCCGGCGGATCGGTGAAGGCCGCGCAAGGCAAGCTGTCGATCATGGCCTCCGGCACGCCGGATGCGTTTGCCGCGGCGCAACCCGTGCTCGATGCCACGTCCGAGACCGTGTTCACGCTGGGCGATGCCGCTGGGGCGGGCTCCGCGATGAAAGCGGTGAACCAATTGCTCGCAGGGGTGCACATCGCCACCATGGCCGAGGCGTTGACCTTTGGCATGACCCAAGGCGTCGACCCCGCCACCTTTGTCGAGGTGATCAGCAAATGCGCGGGCTCCAGCTGGATGCTGGAGAACCGCGCGCCGCATATCGTGGGCGGGGATTACACGCCGCACAGTCAGGTCAATATCTGGCCCAAGGACCTCGGCATCGTGATGGACATCGCGCGCAGCGCACAGTTCAGCGCGCCGATCACGGCCACGGCCCTGCAACAATACCTCGCGGCGCAAGGCATGGGTCTGGGCCACGAAGACGACGCCGCGGTGGCCAAGGTCTATGCCCGCAACGCGGGTCTTACACTTCCGGGAGACGCATGATGCTGTTGGGATGTATCGGCGATGATTTCACCGGGTCGAGCGATCTGGCCAACACGCTCGCGAAACAGGGCATGCGGACGGTGCAATATACTGGCATCCCGACCGGCCCCGCCGATGCGGATGTGCAGGCCGGGGTGGTGTCCCTGAAATCGCGGTCGATCCCGGTGGCCGATGCCGTGGCGCAGTCGCTGGCGGCCCTCGACTGGTTGCGGGCGCAGGGCTGCACGCAAATCTTCTTCAAATACTGCTCGACCTTTGATTCCACGCCCGAGGGCAATATCGGCCCCGTCGCGGATGCGCTGGCCGACGCGCTGGACGCGCATAAGGTCATTGTCTGCCCCGCGTTTCCGGGCACAGGGCGGTCGATCTATCAGGGGCACTTGTTCGTCAAGGACACGCTGCTGAGCCAATCGGGGATGGAAAACCATCCCCTCACGCCCATGACAGACAGCGATATCCGCCGGTGGCTGGCGCCGCAGACGCACCATTCCGTAGGGCATGTTGCGGCAGATGCCGTGTTCGCCGGACCCGATGCCATCCGCGCCGGTCTGGACGCGGCGCATGCGGCCGGCCACCGCCACGTGGTGGTCGATGCGATCCGCGATGCGGACCTGATGGATATTGGCAAAGCGGCGCGGGACCTGCCGCTGATCACGGGCGGATCGGGTGTCGCCCTTGGGCTGCCTGCGAATTTCGGCTGTACCGCGCAGGCGGTGCCGTGGGATGGTCAGGCGGGCAAGGCGGTTGTGCTGTCGGGCTCCTGTTCCATCGCCACGCGCGGTCAGGTCGCCTACCACGCCGCACGTCACCCTGCGCGTGAACTCGACGCCGCCGCCGTGATCGAAGGGCGGCTCACGCCGCAGGAGATCACCGATTGGTTGGTCGAGACGGAGGGCCTGCCGCTGGTCTACAGCTCCGCCGACCCCGATGCCGTCGCCGCGGTGCAACAGAGGTTTGGCCGCGACGTGGCCTCCCACGCGCTCGAACACTTCTTTGCCGATGTGGCGCGCCTGCTGGTTGCGGCTGGTGTGATGCGTATCATCACCGCGGGCGGCGAAACCTCGGGCGCGGTGGTCGAGGCGCTGGACCTTGGCAGCCTGACCATCGGGCCCGAGATCGATCCCGGCGTGCCTGCCCTGCGCGCAAACCCGGACCTGGTCGTAGCGCTCAAATCGGGCAATTTCGGCACCGAAGACTTTTTTGACAAGGCCGCGCAGCGCCTTGCGGGCACATCATGAGCGACGCCGCCCTTCGAGAGCAGATTTGCCTGCTGGCCCGCTCGCTCTTTGAGCGTGGCCTGACCCATGGCAGCACTGGCAACATTTCGGCCCGCACGGCGGATGGTGGCCTTCTGGTGTCGCCCACCGGCACCAGTTTTGGCCGTCTGGACCCTGCGCGTTTGGCCCGTTTTGACAGTGCTGGCGCGCATGTCGAAGGCGACAAGCCGACCAAGGAAATGCCGCTCCACAGCGCGTTTTACGACACGCGCAGCACGGCGGGCGCGGTGGTGCACCTGCACAGTTGCCACTCCGTCGCGTGGTCGATGATGCCGGAAGCGAACGAAGACGATTTCCTGCCCCCGCTCACGCCCTACGGGATCATGAAGCTGGGCCGGGTCAAGCTGTTGCCCTTCTTTCTGCCCGGTGATCCGGCGATGGGTGAGGCCGTGCGCAGCCTCGCAGGCAAGCGCAGCGCGGTGATGCTGGCCAATCACGGGCCCGTCGTCGCGGGCAAGGATGTCGAGGCCGCCTGCAACGCCATAGAAGAGCTGGAAGACACCGCACGGCTGGCCATGATGATGCGCGGCGTCGAGGCCAGAGGCCTGAGCCCCGCGCAAGTCCAGCAGGTCGTGACAAGTTTTAACGTGGAGTGGGACACATGACGCGCTTTTCCGCAAATCTCGGGTTTCTCTGGGCGGACCGCCCCCTGCCCGACGCCATCCACGCTGCCCACGCCGCAGGCTTTGACGCCGTGGAATGCCATTGGCCCTACGACACGCCCGCCGCCGACGTCAAAGCCGCGCTTGACGCGACCGGCCTTGAGATGCTGGGCCTGAACACGCGGCGCGGAGACGTGGCCGCAGGGGACAACGGACTGTCGGCGATCCCCTACCGCGAGGCGGAAGCCCGCGCCGCAATTGACGAGGCGGTGGACTATGCCAAGGCCATTGGTACGCGTAACATCCACGTCATGGCCGGCTATTCCGATCACTCCCAAGCCGATACGACCTTTGCCGAAAACCTGCGCTATGCCTGTGCGGCGGGTGCGCCGCATGGCATGACCATGCTGATCGAGCCGCTGAACCCCTATGATGCGCCCGGCTATGCGCTGCGCGACACCGCCCATGCGGCGCAGGTGATTGCGGATGTGGGGGCGAACAACCTGAAACTGATGTTCGACTGCTACCATGTCGGGCTTACCGAAGGGTACGTGTCCGGGCGGCTGCGCGCGCTCTTCCCGATCATCGGGCATATCCAGTTTGCATCCCTGCCCGACCGTGGCGCGCCCGATAGCGGCACTCTGGACTACGAGATGCTGTTTATCGAGATTGCCGCCCTTGGTTGGGACGCGCCGCTGGGTGCGGAATACAAACCCGGCGGCGACACCGAGCGAACGCTCGGGTGGATGCAGATGTTCTAAAGCACAAATACAAAAACCTGCATCCCGCAACCCTGCCTGAAATCAAAGACTTCAACGGGTTACATGATACATGATACATGATGTTGCAGGTTATTTGTATGTCGCGCTAGACCTCTGCGCCGATGGCAGCCAGGGCCGCCTGCCCCACTTCGACATCCTGCTCGGCTGTGCCCGATCCCACGCCGATGCCACCGACCAGCGTGCCGCCCACCCGGATGGGCAAGCCGCCACCCAGACCTGTCACCGCGTCCTGCGTGGCCGCGGCAATGGCGGGGCGCACGGCCTCGGGGATTGCAGAGCTGGGCGCGCCGATGGAGGCTGCGGTGCGCGCCTTGGTGCGCGCGCTCAGGCGGCTCAGGTACTTGGCGCCCGTCATGCGGATTTCGCCCAGCACCTCGCCACTGGCATCCACGATCACGATGCATTGCGGCTGGCCCATCTCCTCGGCCCTGGCCACGGCGGCGCGCAGCATTTCCATCACGCCCGCATGGGTCAGCGCCTGTGTCGGCATCACATGGGTCATACCGGCGACACCCCGTTGACGTTCAGGTAAATCGAATAAAGCGATGTGGTCCCGCAGATGAACAACCGGTTCAGCTTTGGCCCGCCAAAGCAGACATTGGCCACCATCTCGGGGATGTGCACCTTGCCGATCAGCTTGCCGTCTGTGTCGAGGCAATGCACCCCGTCGGCGGCAGAGGTCCAGATGCGCCCGTCACTGTCACAGCGGAACCCGTCAAAGAGCCCTTCGGTGCATTCGGCAAACACCGCGCCACCGGACAATGTGCCATCGGCGGCAACCGAATGGCGGCGGATATGTTTCGGCCCGCCTTCGGTATGGGTGGCGCCCGTGTCCGCGATATAGAGCAGGCTTTCATCCGGGGAAAACGCCAGCCCGTTCGGTTTGACGTAATCGTCGGCCATGATGCTGATCTGACCATCCGGCGTCACGCGGTAGACATGGCAGGCGCCAATCTCGCTTTCGGCCCGCGCGCCTTCGTAATCCATGAGGATGCCGTAGCTGGGATCGGTGAACCATACGGACCCGTCCGATTTCACAACCACGTCATTGGGCGAATTCAGCCGCTTGCCCTCGAAACTGTCGGCGATCACGGTGATGGAGCTGTCATGTTCCGTCCGCGTCACCCGGCGGCCCAGATGTTCGCAGGACACCAGCCGCCCCTGCCGGTCCACGCTGTGGCCGTTGGTGTTGTTTGACGGATCGCGAAACACCGATACGGACCCGTCGGTTTCATCCCACCGCATGATCCGGTTGTTGGGAATGTCCGACCACAGCAGATAGCGACCGGCAGCAAACCACGCAGGCCCCTCGGACCAGCGCGCCCCGGTCCACAGCCGCTCCACCCGGGCATGGCCTACGAAACAAGCCTCAAACGATGGGTCGATCACCTCGAACCCGGTGCCTTCGATCACGCCGAACATGCGCGCCTCCCTCTATTCTCCCGGCTGCGGCCCGGACGGGCGCCGGATGCCCCAGCCGATGGGCTTGCGCCGGTTGCCGGGATGCTCCGGACCTGGCCCCCAGATCGCCTGATACGTATCAATCGCATAGCCGCGACGTTGCAGAAGGATCGCGGCAATCGCAAGGCCCGTCCACCAGAGCGCAAGGCTCAGCCACATCCACACCGGCGCATTGGCGTGCCACATGCCAAAGAGGATCGTGACCACGGCAAGAACCAGCAGCGCATAGCCCATGACCTTGTGCACCCATTCGAACATGACCCGCCACGGCGTCATGTCGTAATGATCGCCGCGCATCGCCTTGTCCGACGGCCCGCCCTTGGTGCCGCGAAAGATGCCGAACCCCACCTGCGCCAGAGCCAGCACCAGCACCGCATAGCCCAGGCGGCCATGGGTGTTCAGGGCCCCGGCTCCGCCAAAGACCAGCGCGATGCCGATCACGGTCAGCGCGACCACGACGCTCTGACCGATCCAGTGGCTGCGCCACCACGCCAGATTGTCCAGCTCGCGCGGCCAGTCCTGCCCCGGCATAACCTTGAAATACCGCGCGATCAGCACCGCCAACGGTGCCATCAGCCCCCAGGCGAGCACCATGGCGCGCCCGTGCCACGACACGGCCCATGCCACCTCGTGGGCGCGCGCGGCGTCAATGGGGGCCAGCAGCCAGTCCATTATCCCTTGACCGCGCCTGCGGTCATGCCGGTGATGATCTGGCGCGAGGCAAGCAGGGTAAAGATGATCGGCGGAATGGCCAGCAGCATGCCCGTGGCCATGATCACCCCCCATTCGACGTTGAATTCCGACATGTTGTTCACGATCAGGATTGGCACGGTCTTGGTGTTGCGGTCCGACAGGGCCGACGCCAGCAGGTATTCGTTCCATGCGATGCGAAAGGTAAAGATCGCCGCCGCCGCAAGCCCCGGCTTGATCAGGGGCAGCACCACCTTGAAGAAGACCTGAAACGGGCCCGCGCCATCCACCCGCGCCGCTTCTTCCAGCGACCGGGGCACCTGCACGATAAAGCTTTGCAGGATCCAGATCACAAAGGGCAGGTTCATCGCCACATAGATCAGGATGATCCCCGAATGCGTCCCCGCCAGACAAACGTCGCCGCGCCCGCCGACCATGTCGCGGATCGCCCCGCCAACCAGCCCGTCCTTGTCGAGGCAAAACTCGTTGTTCCAGAGGCCGAACACCGGCACCAGCAGCACCGCGGGCGGCACCATGCGCACCATCAGCGTGGTGACCGACACCGTGTCCCGCCCCATGAACCGGAACCGCACCAGCGCATAGGCCGCCATGGACCCGATCACCAGCGTCAGCACGGTGGAGATCAGCGCGATGATGATCGAGTTGATGAAGGCCCCGCCGAACTTGAGCGAGCAGAAATCCAGATGCTCCGGCTCGTACCACAGCACATCGCAGAGCGCGGTTTCATAGTTCTGGATCGTCGGCAGGAACAGCAGGCCGGACGTCCCCGAAATGATGTCCACGTCCAGCTTGAACGAATTCATCAGCATCAGGAGGACGGGCCCGACGGACATGAACACCAAAAGGACGATCACCGCGAAAAAGGCGGGGTTTGCGCGTTGGTTGTGCATCAGCTGTCCTCCTCGGCGGCGGCGCGCACGCGGGCGGCGCGGGCCTCCTGGATCCGGGTAAAGGCGAACATGCCGACCGTCAGCAGCATCAGCAGGATCAGCAGGTAATTCGACATGGCCGCCGCCACGCCCAGTTCGCGGAATTCGGTCGCGGTGCGGCTGATCCGCAGGGCGAGGATTTCCGTGCTGAGGCCGGGGCCCCCATTGGTCATCACGAGGATCACCTCAAGCACCTTGAACGCATCAATCAGGCGCAACAGACCCGTCACGATCAGGACCGGCATCATCAGCGGCAGCTTGATGTGCCAGATTTGCTGCCACGGGGTCGCGCCATCAATGCGCGCGGCCTCCAGCGCAGAGCGCGGCAGTGATTGCAGCGCGGCCAGAGACAGGATGAAGATAAACGGTGTCCATTGCCAGATATCGGCAATGATGATCGACGTCAGGGCATAGTCGCCCAGCCAATCCACCCTGGGCAGGCCGATGCTTTCGAGAAAGCGGTTAAACGTGCCGATGGTCGGATGGTACATGTACCGCCACATCAGACCGACGACCACGGGCGCGATCATCATCGGCAGGATGAACATCGTGCGCAGCACCGACATGCCGCGAATATCGCGGTCAAGCAGCAGGGCAAGCCCCACACCCAGCACCATCTCGATCGACACGACAAAGAAGGCAAAGCGCAGCGTGACGCCGATGCTTTCGCGGAAATTCGGATCGTTCCAGAGGGTGATGTAATTCCTGAGCCCGACAAACTCGGCCTCGCCAATGGACTGGCTCGGGTTCCAGTCGCGGAACGACCCCCAGATCATGTAGCCCAAGGGATAGAGCAACGCGATGGCCATGATGATCATGGCGGGCGCCATGAACATGTAGGGCGACAATCGGTTCACGCGGGCGATGGACATCGGTCTCTCCGGAGTAAAAAGGAGGGGCGCGGCAGACGCGCGCGCCCCTCAAGGGAGGATTACTTCTGCCAGGTGTAGTACCCGGCCTCTTCCATCACGGCGCGGGTCCGTTCGGCCACACCATCCAGCGCTTCCTGAATGTCGAGGTCTTCGGTCAGCACCTTGGACATGGTCGTGCCGATATCCGCGTTGATCTTGCCCCAGACGGGGATGATCGGACGCCAGTCGGGGTCAGCGAATTGCAGCGCCTCACCAAAGGTGGAGGAGAACGGGTATTTCTCGTTCAGGCCCGCATCCTGATAGGTGGAGAACCGCGAGGGGTTACCGCCTTCCATGGCCACCATCAGGTCACCCTGCTTCGACGTCAGCCACTGCATCAGCAGGAAGGCCGCTTCCTTGTTTTCGGCGTTCTTGGGGATCGCGATGCCGAAACCACCGGTTTGGCTGCCGCGACGCACGCCTTCGGGGTGCATGGCGTAACCGACCTTGCCGACGACCTGGCTGCGATCGGGATTTTCAAAGCCCGGCATGAACGCGATGGAGTCCATGAACATCGCCGCATCGCCATTGGCAAACGCGTTCGCGGCCTCGGAGGGGCCAAAGCTCATCGCGCCTTCGGGACCACAATCCACGATGGTTTTCAGGGCTTCGGCGGCTTCGACGCCAGCGGCGTTGTTGATGATCGGGTTCCACTGGTCGTCAAAGACACGGCCGCCCAGCGGGGCGAGGTGCAGAAGGAACGCGTGGCTTGCCTGGTGGCCAGAGGCCGCGCGCGATGCCATGCCGCCCATGCCCGGCTCAACTTCGGGGATCTTGCACGCCGCTGCGAGCAGTTGCTCGTAATTTTGCGGCTCATCAATGCCGTGCTTTTCAAAGATGTCCTTGCGGTAGGCCAGCACGGACGTCTCGGAGCCAAACGGAATACCAAAAAGCGACCCCGTCGGACCCGGCAGGTAGCCTTTGGTGCCACCGGCCACGCCGATGTTCTGCACATACCCGTCAATCAGATCGCCCGCGTCATAATTCGGGTCGGCCAGTTTCGGGTTCATGAAGTACTTGGCAAGGTTCTCCAGCTGATCGGCAAACACATAGTCGGCCTTGGAAAACACCACGTAGGAAATCAGGTCATATTCGCCTTCTTCCTGTGCCAGCTCGAGCGTCTGACGCTCACGCATCTTGAGATAGGGCAGCTGGTCCACCTCAACCTCGATACCGGTCTCTTTGGTGAATTCCGGCAGCACTTTCATCGCCGCATTGTAATGCGGGTGCGCGGGGAAGTTCACGACCAGCGTCGTGCCCGCATATTCCGCATAAGGTCCCCCATGACCGTCGGCGAACACCGCCCCGGTCATCAGCAGCGTCGCCGCCACCCCCATATTCATCGTCTTAAGCATAGTCTTCCTCCCATTGCTTTTGTCGTCGTTCAGATGGCCGCCTCGGTCTGGCGGTCGAACAGGTGGATGCGGCCGGAATTGGCCGCAAATGTCAGCGTTTCACCAAGCGCCATGGGCGTCTCGGAATTCATCTCGACCGTCACATTGCTGGCGCCGCACTGGCACAGCAGAACGGATTGCGCGCCCACGTATTCCGACACCTGCACATGCAGTTTCAGCGCGGCATCATCGGGTGCGTCTTCGGCAAAGCTGAGATCCGAGGGGCGCAAGCCCAGCGTCACGGCGCGCGCGCCATGTGCCTTGGCGGCGGCGGCCTTTTCCTCGGGCAGGCGCAGCTTGAACCCGTCGCCCGCCACGAATGCTGCCCCGCCCTCTTCGGTGATGTCACCTTGCAGGAAATTCATCGGCGGCATGCCGAGGAACCCGGCCACAAACTTGTTCGCGGGCCGCTTGAACAGCTCTTCGGGTGTGCCCTGCTGCTGGATATAGCCGCCATTCATCACCACGATCCGGTCGGCGAGCGTCATCGCCTCGATCTGATCGTGAGTGACGTAAATCATATTCTTTTCAACGCGTTGCGACATCAGCGCCAGTTCGGCCCGCATCTGTCCGCGCAGCTTTGCATCGAGGTTCGACAACGGTTCGTCAAAAAGGAAAATGCCGCTGTCCTTGGCCAGCGCGCGGGCCATCGCGACCCGCTGACGTTGCCCACCCGACAGGGCACCCGGCTTGCGGTCCAGAAACTCCGTCAGCCCCACCAGACCAGCCACTTCGCGCACCTTGGCGTCCACTTCGGCCTTGGGCCGTTTGGCCAGCCGCAGCGCGAACGAGATGTTCTGTGCGACGTTCATATGCGGGTACAGCGCATAGTCCTGAAACACCATCGCGAGGTTGCGGTCCTTGGGTTCAAGGTGGCTGACGGGTTGGTCGTCGACATAGATTTCGCCGTCCGACACATCCTCAAGCCCGGCGATCATCCGCAGGGTCGTCGACTTGCCGCAACCCGATGGTCCGACGAGCACCGTAAACTCGTTATCGGCCATTTCCAGCTCGATGCCGTGCAGCACTTCGACAGCGCCATACCGCTTCACGAGCCGATCCAATCGGATTACCGGCATGTCCCACCTCCCGTTTGTTACCGGTCACATTTGCGCATTGTGACCGGTAACACAAGGAGTTTCTAAATCGCATGCGACGAGCGGAACGGCGCAAAAAATGCCGTGGATTCGGTTACTTGGTGCTGGATCGCAGCGTGGGTGCGGGGTCAATGTTGATGCGCACCGCATCACCGGATGGCGTATCCTGGTCCAGCAATTGGCCGATCAAACGGCCTGCCTCGCGCCCGATTCGCTTCGAATCGACCACCACGGTCGAGATCGATGGCGATGCAAAACGCGACACTTCGAAATTACCGAACCCCGCCACGCCCATCTGATCCGGCACGGACACGCCGCGCGATTTGAGCGCGGATTGCACGCCGAACGCCGCCGCATCCGAGACGCAGAAAATGCAATCCACATCCGGGTAGCGGTCCAGAAGCGGACCAAGGGCCGCCGCGCCGTCCTCGATGCTCATCGGCGGCTTGCCCACGGGCAGGACGCGGTCCCCGCGCAGGCCCGCTTGCTCCATCGCCTCACGGAACCCGGCGCGCCGCGCGGCCCCCCGGGTCCAGTCATCGCCGTCCTCGCACAGGAACACGAGGTTGCGATATCCCTGGTCCAGCAAAACCCGCGTCATCTCTGCCGCCGCGTCGCGGTTGGAAAAGCCGATCGTGTGGCCAATCGGTTCCTCGGGCCGCTCCCACAGCTCGATCACCGGCACCGACGCCTCTGACAACAGATGCACGGTGCGGTCCGAATGCCCGTCATAGGACAGCACAATCGCCTCCGGACGACGGCGCAGCATCGCCTCAACCAGCTGTTCTTCGCGTTCGGCGGAATAGTCGGTGTGGCCCAGCAGGATCTGCTGGCCCACCAACTCAAGCTCTTCGGTCAGCGCCTGCACGGTCTCGGCAAAGTGCAGGTTGTTCAGCGACGGCACGAGAACGGCCACAAAGCCTGACCGTTTCGTGGTCAGACTGCCCGCCATCTGATCAGGGACATAGTTCATGTCCCGCACGACCTTGAGGATGCGTTCGCGGGTTTCGACCGATACGGGGCTGTCTTTTTTAAGCGCCCGCGACACCGTCATGCGCGACACACCTGCCGCGCGGGCCACGTCGCGCATGGTCACTGTTGCTTTGCTGCGGTCCGGGTCCGGCACGCGGTTCACCCTCACATTGGTACCGGTCACACATACCCTTGGCGACGTCCCTCTCGCAAGAGCGCTTGGTCAGGGCGCGGGACACCATGGTGTGACACCGGCAACCTGCCGAGCGCGACACGCAGCGGCGTTCGCCCGACTGTCCGCGGAGCCGCGCGTCTGCGCCACAAACGAGCCGGTCTATTTCAGCCTGCGCAAAACGCCAGCGGGATCAAGGGTTTGGCCCTCCACCTGCGCAGCCTCCGCGCCGTAGTTGAACCAGAACACCTCCGTCCCCGTCTCACGCCGCCGCACACCTTCGGGCATGACGAAAACTGGCAGATCCGGCACCAGCGCGCGGATCAGCGCCATATGCGCCGCGTCATCGCCCCACGCCGCCATATAAGTCACCCGCGCACCGCAGGACGCGGCAACCGGCGCGCCGTCCGTCGTTTCCATCAACACCGGCCCGCCGCTCTCGATCTGTTCAAAATAGCTGTGGATGGTCCCCACGCGCGCCAGCGTGATCGGCATGTCGGGCCGCATGGACTGCACACGCGACACGGTCAGGTCACTGCCCGGCCACGCCGGGGGCAGCGGTGTGGGGATGTTGAAATCTGCGTCCCGCGCGCCGGTGCGCGGGCCAATGATCACCTGACCGTCTGCGGTGTTCAGCGCGGTCTTGAGATCGTCCGGCATGTGCATCATGCCCGGCGCGAGCACCAATGCGTATCCGTCAAATTCCCGTGTCGACGGCGGCAGGATATCCACCGACAGGCCCAGCTTGCGCAAGGCCCGGTACCAGTCAAACACTAGCCCGAAATAGCTCAGGCCCGCCCCGTGCGGCTGCACCGCCCATGCCGCATCCGCAGCATAGTCAAAGATCAGCGCGACCGGCGCTTGCGCCGGTGTCAACTCCGGGGCCGCCAGCATTTCTGCGGCGACCGCCTCGGCTTCGGCAAATGCCTCGGCGGGCGCGCTGTCGGGGCGCAAAAGCCCGGCATGCATCTGCTCCTGCGCAAAGGGCGCCTGACGCCAGCGGAAATAACACACCGCCTCGGCCCCGTGGGCAAACGCCTCCCAAGTCCAGAGGCGCACCATCCCCGGCAAGGGCGACGGGTTGTAGGGGGCCCAGTTCACCGGGCCGGGCTGCTGTTCCATGATCCACCAACGACCGTCCTTGCCCACGGCGCGGTAGAGATCATGGTGAAACGCCTGAAAATCCGGATCGCCCTGACGCGCATACGCGCGCTGATGTGCGGGCGTTGCCCCCACCCGGTCCTCCAGAAAGCCGAGCGGATAGCTGTCCCATGACGCAATATCGAGGTCAGCGCCGACCGCAAAGTGGTCGAAATCCGTGATCCGACCCATGTAATTATGCGCGATGGGCGCGTCCGTATGGGCGCGGATGATCTCGACCTGTGCCCGGTTGAAGGCAACGACCTGATCCGACGCAAACCGGCGGAAGGCGTGCACATGGGCGGGGTTCGGTTCGGTGACGGTCAGGTTCGGCAGGCCGATCTGATCAAAGCTGTCATAGTCCATCGACCAGAACACATTGCCCCACGTCGCGTTCAGCGCGTCGATGTCGCCGTCGTTGCCCTGCCCCGGAAACTGCGCGCGGAGCCAGCCGCGAAACGCGTCACGCGCCGCATCGGAGTAACTCAGAATCGTGTCGTGACAGCCATATTCATTGTCCGTCTGCCACGCCGCCACATGGCCGTTCGGTCCATAGCGTTCGGCCATCGCCTGAACGATCCGGCGGCATTCCTCCAGATATCCGGCATGCGAAAAGCAGTAGTGGCGGCGCGAGCCGTACCCGCGCGGACGGCCCTCTGCATCCACCGCGAACATGTCCGGGTGCTTGGCCACGACCCAGGCCGGGGGCGTGGCCGTCGGCGTGCCCAGCACCACGTGCAGACCCGCGGCACCCAAGGTCGCAATCGCCCGGTCGAGCCAGCCCCAGTCGTACCGGCCCTCTTCCGGCTCCATCCGTTTCCACGCAAATTCGCCGATCCGCACCCATGTCAGGCCAAGGGCCGCCATACGCGCAGCATCTTCGGCCCACATGTCCTCGGGCCAATGCTCGGGGTAATAACACACCCCCAGGGTTCGTTTCATAGGATCACCTGATGTTCTGCCTGACCGACGACGCCGACCTCTGCCGCAAAGGTAAACCCGGCCTCCGGCGCGGTGCAGCCCTTGGCCGCCGTGGTCACATACAATGTCGTCCCGGCAAAGGCCGGGCATGTCGGTTGGGATGCGGGCACGGGCAGACGGCGCAACAACCTGCCGTCAGGGCTGTAACAGGCCACCTGTCCCGCCCCCCATTGCGCGTTCCACAGATTGCCGGTGGCATCGACCACGGCACCGTCGGGGTTCAAGTCGTCGTCGCGCAGATCAATGAACACCTGCGGCGCCTCCGCAGGCCAGCCGTCATCATCGAGAGCCACGCGCTGAATGATTTGCGTCGCGGTGTCGGTGAAATAGGCCGTGCGCCCATCCGGTGCAAAGCAGATCGCGTTCGATATGGTGATCCCGTCAAAAAGCTGCCGCAGCGTGCCGCGATGGTAGCGATAAATCGCACCGGCACCGGGTTCCGCATTGATCCCCATCGTGCCAATCCAGAACCCGCCCTGCGGGTCCGCGCGCCCATCATTTGACCGCGTCGCGGGATTGTCCGCCTCCAGCGGCACAACCAACTCACGCTCGACCGTGCCAATCGTATAGCGCCACAGCCCTGTTTCGGACGCCATCAACAGCGTGTCGTGATCGATCCATCCCGCCGCCGAGACATATTCATCGAACTGCCAGCCGCCGCCTGCATTGTTCGCCCCTTTGGAAAACAGGCGCTTGCCCAGAATATCGAACCAGAACAGTTGCTTGCGCTTTGGATGCCAGAGCGGCCCTTCCCCAAGCGCGCACAATACGTCACTGAAAACGTCCATCAGGCCGCCGCGTCATACGCCGCCACCATATCGGCAGCGCGAGAGGCGATATCGGCCACGGACAGGCCCGGTTTGTAGAGCGCAGAGCCGATGCCGAACCCGGTGATCCCGGCCGCCAGCCAAGTGCCGAAATCCGCCGCAACCACACCGCCCACGGCATAGGTTTTCGTGCCCGTGGGCAGGACCGCGCCAATGGCCTTGAGACCCGACACACCCAGATGCGACGCCGGAAACAGCTTGAGCCCGTCCGCCCCCGCCCGCAACGCGGCAAAGCATTCGGTCGGGGTCATGACGCCCGGAAAACTGTGCATTCCGGCGGCCTTGGTGGCGGCGATCACCTCCGGGTTGGCGTCGGGCGACACGACCATATGTGCGCCCATCTTGTGCAACCGTTCGACCGCGCCCACGTCCAGAACCGTGCCCGCACCAATCATCGCCGACTGCCCATGCGCGTCCAGCATTTTGCCAATACTGTCAAAGGGATCGGGCGAGTTCAGCGGCACTTCGATCCGCGTGATACCCGCATCCACCAGCGCATCGGCCACCGGCACGGCCTCTGCGGGGGTGATCCCGCGCAGGATCGCGATAATCTCTCGGCTCATGCGGCCTCTCCTTGCAATTGCGCATAGGCGGCGCTGAGCCCGGCCAGCGTCATGTCTTCGGCATCGGCCGTCTGCGTCGGCACACCCTGCGCGCCCAATGCGGCGGCGTATGCTGCGGACAGCACGGGTGCCCCCACCAGCGCCACCGCCTGCCCCAGCCAGTAGGGGCGCATCGCGGCCAGCTCGGCCCCGATCAGCAAGCCCGACAGGCGCGCCCGCGCCGCATCACCGGACAGTCCCGCCAGCAGCCCCTCGGCCCGCAGGGAAAACAGCGATGCGGCAAGGCTTTCGGGACGTGACAGAGTTTGATCCACCCCGGCGGCAAAGGCCGCATCATCCCATCCCTGCCCAACCGAATGGCGCAGCACCGACTGACCGGACAACAGCGCAAACATCTCGCCCGTCATGGCCGTGCGAAAGCTCACAATCTCGCCCGCGCTGATATGCGCCCATTTCGTGTGCGTCCCGGGCAGGCAGACCACCCCGTCGAACCCGGGATTGCACGCGATGAACCCTGCGATCTGCGTTTCCTCGCCGCGCATCACGTCTGCGGGGCTGTTCTGTTTGACACCGGGCAGGATGCGGGCGTCGAACCCCGGCACTGCAACCGCGTCATGGATCGTGGGCGGCGCGCACGGCACGCTGGCATAGGGCGCCTCAGTCCAGCCCTGACGCGCGCCGACCATGCCACAGGCCAGAACCGGGGCGGGCAACGCATCGCCCACCAGCGCCCGCAGCGCCGGTTCAAACCCGTCACGCTCCAGCGTGCCCATACCGTCCGCGGATGACCGAAGTTCCAGAACGGCGCCGTCCCGCGCCATCAGCCATGCGCGCAGATGCGACGTGCCCCAATCCAACGCGATCCACGCCACATCCGCCATCAGCAGGGCACCACCACGCCGCCATCGATGACCAGCGCCTGACCGGTCATCATGCGGCTGACATCGGACGCCAGAAACAGGGTCGTCCCGACCACGTCGCGCGGTTCCAGATGTTCCTTGAGGCATTGGCGTTCGAGATGCGCCGCCAGCCCTTCGGGCGTCGCCCATTTGTCCAGCTGCTTTTGCGTCAGGATCCAACCGGGGGCGAGCGCGTTGACCCGGATCTTGTCCGGCCCAAACTCGCGCGCGATGCTGTGCGACATGGCCGTGATCGCCGCATTGGCCGCCGAATAGATCGGATAGCCTGCGTTGCCCATCATATAGCTGATGGACGAGAAATTGATGATCGACCCGCCGCCTGCCGCCTGCATGCCGGGGATCACCGCCTGACAGGCAAAGAAATAGGCCTTTTGGTTGATCGCGATCATCCAGTCCCAGAAGTCACTGTCGACCTCCAGCGTCGGGTGGCGTTGATCGTTGGCGGCGTTGTTGACCAGAACCGTCACCGGCCCGTGGGCCTCGGACGCCTCCGCCACGCAGGCGCGCAGACGATCAGTATCGGTGATATCACACTGCATGAACAGCGGACGCTGCCCGTGCTTGGCCTCCATCTCATCGGCAAAGGCGGTCGCATCGGAGCGGCCCACAAAGGCCACCTTGGCCCCCTGTTCCAGAAACCCGTCCGTCAGGGATGCGCCAATGCCCGAACCGCCCCCCGTGATGAACACCGAAGCACCGGACAGGTCGTGGAATGTGGCTGTGTCTTTCATCGCAGTTCTCTCGTTTGGGCCTCAGGCCAGATCGCCTTTGACGACCCACATCCGTTCGGGAAAGCTCCATGGCAGCGTAATGCCATGATACATCAGATACGCGCCACTCGCCACGATGGGCCCGGTCTTGAGCGCGTTTTGCCCCCGCGACAAATGGCTCGCGTCGGCGCGGTTCACCAGTTCCACCCGGTACTTGGCCTCCGGGCTGAGGCGGGTCAGGCGCAAGGGGCGCGGGGCAATCTGGTCGCTTGTGGCCTCTTTGCCGGCAAAAACGACAAACTGTCCCCCGCCCTGTTCCAGATGCTGTTCCGCGATGACGGATGGGTCCGCGCTGTCGAGACGCAGGATATCCGCCCCGTACATCCAGTCACGGTTGTGCCGCCACCAGCCGGTGACATCGCGCAGCACCTCTGCCTCGTCATCCGTCAGCTCGCGCGGGTCCATCTCGAACCCCATATGCCGCTGCGCCGCGACCCAGGCGCGGAACCGGATGTCCAGCGTGCGTCCCGACGTGTGACAGGTGCGCGGTCCCACATGGCTGCCCGTCACGGCCATCGGCAAAAAGATCGACGCATTGTGCTGAATGCGCAGCCGTTCGGTGGCGTCATTGCTGTCGCTCAGCCAGACGCGCTGACACCGTTCCATGATGCCAAAGTCGATGCGCCCGCCGCCCGACGCGCAGCTT
Source organism: Tateyamaria rhodophyticola (assembly GCF_047777875.1). Taxonomy (GTDB): domain Bacteria; phylum Pseudomonadota; class Alphaproteobacteria; order Rhodobacterales; family Rhodobacteraceae; genus Tateyamaria. The sequence goes on from NZ_CP180519.1 coordinate 342,688, forward strand.
TCGATTTCGACATGCGGAAACCGCGCCCGCAACCGGTCCAGAAGCGCATAGGACCCGCGCGTCTGCGCCGCATCGGGCATGGGCAGCACGCGGTTGTGGTCCCACTTGATGTATTCGATGTCGTGACGGCTGAGGATGTCGCTGATCCGTTCGAACAGGAAGGATTGCACGGCAGGCAAGGCCATGTTCAGCGCCATCTGCTGGCGGCCCATAATCTGATCCTCACCGCCCAGGGCCCAATCGGGATGGGCGCGGAAGATGTCGGAGTTCTGGTTGATCATCTCTGGCTCGAACCAGATGCCAAAGGACATGCCGGTCGATTTGACGTGATCAATCAGCGGCGTCAGCCCGTCGGGGTATTTGCGCGGATCGACCTCCCAATCGCTGAGCGCCTGCGTGTCGTCATCGCGGTTGCCGAACCACCCGTCATCCAGCACGAACCGCTCGGCCCCAAGGTCGGCGGCACGGGTGGCGATGTCCTTGAGCTCATCAAGGTTGTGGTCGAAATAGACCGCTTCCCAGCAGTTGTAATGCACCGGGCGCGGCGCATCGGGGCGCGGAAAGGTGACGATGCGGTCGCGCAGATGTCTCTGGAAGGCGACGGCGCAGCCATTCAGCCCATCATCGGAAAACACGGCATAAAGCTTGCCGGTGGCAAAGGATTTCTGCGCGCTGCTCTCGACGCGGGCGGCGTGGCCAAACTGGATCTGACGGCGCCCGTCGGGCAGCTCTTCGGCCACCATCCGGTGCCCGCCCGACCAGCCGTAATGAAACGCATAGGCATGACCGGACGCGTTGGACGCCCCCCGGACCGGCACGACAAGGCCCGGAAAATGTTCGTGCCCGGTGCGGCCCGTGCGGTTTTCGCGGTAACGGATACCGGGGGACCAGGGCGTGCGGTTCATCTGGAACTCACCACACCAGCGGCCCGCAAAATCAATCATCTCATCGCTGAGCTGTGGCGCGGGAAACACCGGCGCGCTGAGCCAGTGCAGGTGCATCGGTTGATCCGATTCCACCTCCGCGCTGGCCTCGATGATATGTGTGTCGGGATCGAGCGCGAACCGCGCGCGATAGGTCAACTGACGGTCCTGATCCATGTAAGTCAGGACCAGCACACCGTCTCCCAGATCCGCCTGTTCCAGGCAGAACTTGGGCAGAAACGGCGTGCCGTCCCCGTGGCGGATGATCAACCCGGGCTGACCGGGAAAGGACCGCGTGGCCTCGGGACAGATGCTGAGTTCGGGGTTCGCATCCAGCATCCCGCCCGTCACATCCAGCGTATACGCCTCATAAAGCGTGGTCAGGTCTTCCTCATCCGGAAGTCGTGGACCCCAGTAAATTACCTCAGCCAGACGCCCTCGGTCAGAGCCGAGAACAAGTGTCTGGCGCCCGTCATCGAGCCGCCAGCATCTGATCACTTCACAGCCCCCAGCGTGAGACCGGCAATAAAGTGGCGCTGCATCAGGAAGAAGCAGACAACCGGCGGGATCGCGGCCAGCAGGGACGCCGCCGACACCAGATGCCAGTTGTTCACGAACTGACCATTAAGCGCGCGCACACCCGCCGTGATCGGCTTGGCGCTTTCGCCTTGGGTCAGAACGTTGGCCCAGAAGAAGTCATTCCAGACAAAGGTAAAGATCAGCACCGCAAGCGCCGCAATCGCAGGCCGCACAAGCGGCAGCACGACGTACCAGAAGATCTTCCATTCCGCGATCCCCTCGATCCGCGCACTTTCGATCAGATCGAAGGGCAACGCCTTGATAAAGTTACGCATAAACAGGGTGCAGAACCCCGTCTGGAACGCCGCATGGAACAGGAACTGGCCCGCAATGGTGTCATAAAGACCCGTCTGCACCGACATGTCGCGCACGGGCACCATCAGGATCTGGAACGGAATGAAATTGCCCGCCACAAACAGGAAAAACAGCGGCAGTGCGACCCGGAATTTGTAGATCGCAAGCGCATAGCCCGCGAGGCAGGCCAAAGCCACAGAGATGATGACCGTCGGCACCGTGATCAGCACGGAATTCAGCATATACTGCGCCGCCGCCGATTGTGTGAACACGGCCGTGTAGTTGTCGACAATGGCAAATTCGCTCGGCCAGCCAAAGATATTGCCCGAGTTGATGTCCGCCGCCGACCGGATCGACGTCAGCAGGATCGCCAAGAGCGGCAGCAGCCACAGGATCAGCGCGACAGGCAGGAACGCCTGATACGCGGTCTTGGCGACGGGGCCGGATTTTTCAATAGGTTTCGGAAACATCTTACCGCCCCCCCTTCTCGTCTTGGTACATCCGCCACAGGAAATAGCTGATGAAAAACAGCATGATGCCGAACAGAACCGTCGCCACGGCAGAGCCATAGCCATAGCGTTCGCCAAACTCCGAAATCGCGACCTCGAACATGTAATGCGACAACACGTTGGTGGAGCCGAACGGGCCCCCTTGGGTCATGATCGCGATCATGTCAAAGGACCGCAGCGCGCCGATCACGGTCACAACAACGGCGATGAACGTGGCAGGTTTCAGTTGCGGCACAACCACGTACCACAGCATTTTCCACCCCTTTGCGCCGTCGAGCCGCGCGGCCTCGATCTGATCCGCGGCCACGTTGTTGAGACCGGTGAGATAGAGGATCATGCAATACGCGATTTGCGGCCACAGGCCGGCGGCGATGATGCCATATGTCGCCCATTCCGGGCTCGACAGGATGTCAGGGGCCGGGCGCGAACAGTTGAAGGTCACGTTGCCGAGGATGTTTGTCGTTTCCTCGCAGAACAGCGCCTTCCACACCGTGCCGACGACCCCGAAATCGGGGTTGTAGAACCAGCCAAAGATCAGGCCCACAACCACTTGCGAGATCACAAAAGGGAAGAAAAACATAGACTTGTAGAACCGCATACCCGGAACCGTCTGGTTCAGGAACAGCGCAATGAACAGGCCCAAGGGCACCGCCAGCATATAGAGGATCAGCCACGCGATGTTGTTGCGCAGCGACGTCCAGAAATTCGGATCGTCCCACAATTTGATATAGTTTTCGACGCCCACCCATGTCGCCGTCGAATTGCCGTCCACATCGTAAAGACCGTTCCACTCGTACAGGCTGAGCCAGAGCGACTGAAAGATCGGGATGACCACGTAGATCGCAAAAAAGATCAGCGCGGGGATCAGGAAAATCCACGGCGCAATGGCCAGCTTGTTGCGCGCGAACCAACCCGGTTCGGGTGCCGATTGCGCTTGGTGCATTGATGCGTCAGCCATGCGGGGGCGCTCCTCTCTGGGATCGGGGTGCGCCGGACGCGGCGCTCATACCCTTTTGAAAAGCCGGACAAATCGGCCTTGCAGAAGGACATGAAGGGGCGGACATCGCTGCCCGCCCCCCAAAGTCGATTAGTTGTAGACTTCTTCCTGAACGGTATCGAGGCGCTCAAGAACCGCGTCCATTTTGGACGTGTCCAGCATGAACTCCTGGAAGCCTTCCATGCCTGCCTTGGCCATGGCCGCAGGGGCGTCACGGTCAAAGAACTGGGCCAGACCGGTGGCGCTGTTCAGCAGGGCAAAGCCTTCCTGGATGAACTTGTCATCCGAGATGTCCGCCTTGGAGTTGATCGGCAGCTGACCGATGGTCTTGTTCCACTGCGTTTGCACATCGGGACGCGCAACGAAGGCCAGGAATTTCTTGGCATCTTCGACGTTCTTCGCGTTCGCAGGGATAAAGAACGCGTCTGCAGGCGCTTCTTCGGCCGGTGCAATTGCCGGGTCGATGACCGGGAACGGCATGAAGTCGATCTGGTCCTCGGTCAGGCCAGCATTCTTGTAGCCGTCCACGGAGAAGTTGCCCATCACGTACATCGCCGCGTCACCGTTGGCGAAAGGCGCAATCGCGTCCTGCCAGCTCATCGAGGCGTGGTTGTCGACAAAGCCACACTCGTTGATCAGCGTTTCCCAGTTCTCGAACGTCGCCTTGATGCGCGGATCGGTGTACTTGATCTCACCGGCGGTCAGGGCGTTGTGCACGTCATAGCCGTTGGTGCGCAGGTTGATGTAGTCGAACACGCCCGCAGCCGTCCAAAGGAACTTGGTCCCGATGGTGAAAGGCGTCACGCCGTTCTCTTTCATCTTGGCACAACCGGCCAGCATGTCGTCCCACGTCGCGAACTCTTCCAGTTCGAGCAGGTCGAAGATGTCTTTGCGGTAGTAAATGCCCCACTGGTAGTAGCTGTAAGGCACACCCCAGATCTTGCCGTCACGGCTCATGGTTGCCTTGATGGCCGCCAGATCTTCGTTAAAGCCGTTTTCTTCCCACACGTCATCGACGGGCTGGAACAGACCCGCATCGACGAAGGGCGCCATGCGGTTGCCGGGGTACCAGCTTGTCACGTCAGGCGCGTCAGCGGTCAGGAAGTTGCGAATCGCCGTCTTGTGCGCTTCGCGGTCGTTGATGTTGACGATCACGTTGATGTCGGGGTTTTCCGACTTGAAGAGCTCAACAGCATCTTCAAAGCCCTTTTTGGGGCCGGGGTTCAGGTCGTCAAAGTTGATGACCAGATCGCGCGCAAACGCGGTGCCCGCAACAGCCGACAGCGCAATGGCCGCCACAGCGGTTTTCAAATTCAGGAACATGGTTTCCTCCCGTTGGTTCCTTATGGTTCCGTGGCCAGAGCTTGTCTCATCCCGCCGACCACGAAAAGTCAGATTTCTTTTGACTTCGGTTCCTGCTTTGTGGATGTTCCACATAGTGAAACCGAATTCCAACTATTGGAACTGTAGGGGCCACGCGGGGCACAGGTCAACAGGTTTATCCCACCGAAGGGCGGGAATCGACCGGTCCCGGAGGGAGGAGAAACGATGAACAGCGCCGCCCCCCGCTCTGGCGAGGGAACGATTGGTAAAGCGTTGGATGTGCTCGATCTTGTCGCGGCACAGGAGCGGCCTGTGCGGTTCTCCGAACTGCTGGCGCTGTCATCGCACCCCAAGGCGACGCTGTACCGTCTGGTGCAGAACCTGACCCATCTCGGCATGCTGCGCTACGACGTGGACCGGCAGACCTATGCACCCGGTTTGCGCCTTGTGCGACTGGCCCACGCGGCATGGCGGCAAAGCTCGCTCGCGCCCATCGCACGGCCTCATATCGACACGCTCAGCCAGACGCTGGGCGAAACCGTGCACCTCGCGCAACTGGACGGCGGGCAGGTGCTCTATGTCGACAAGCGCAACGCCACCGACCCGATCGAGATGTTCAGCCAGGCGGGCAAGGTCGGCCCCGGCTATTGCACCGGCGTGGGCAAGGCGATGCTGGCGCATCTGGCCGAAGACCCGCTTGAGACGGCATTGGCGCAGCAGGCGTGGTTTGCCCACACCGCACACACCCACACCTGCGCCGAATCGCTGCGGACCGAGTTGCAGGACATCCGCGCCGACGGCGTGGCCTATGACCGGGAAGAGCATGAACCGGGCATTATCTGTGTCGCGGCACCGATTCTGTCGGACCTGGGGCGCGCCATCGGCGCGCTCAGCGTCACCACATCCACATCGCGGAAAACGCTCGACGATCTGTCCGAGCTTGCCCCGCATCTCAAGGCCACCGCGCGTGACATCGCCGTGGCCGCTGCCAACTGGCAGTTTCCAAGCCAATGAACCAAGGGGGAGAGACATGACCGGCGTGACACTCAACAAGGCGATCAAACGCTATGGCGCGACGCAGGTGATCCACGGCGTGGACCTGACCATCGAGGACGGCGAATTCTGCGTCTTTGTCGGCCCGTCGGGCTGCGGCAAATCCACGTTGCTGCGGATGATCGCAGGGTTGGAAGAAACCTCAGACGGCCAGATCCACATCGGCAGCCGCGACGTCACGCATATGGACCCCGCCGCGCGCGGTGTCGCGATGGTGTTCCAGACCTACGCCCTTTATCCGCATATGACGGTTGAGGAGAACATGGGCTTCGGGCTCAAGATGAACGGCGTCGACAAGGCCGAGATCAAGCGCAAGGTCGACGGCGCCTCCAAGATCCTCAAGCTGGACGACTACCTGCAACGCAAGCCCGCCGCCCTTTCGGGGGGTCAGCGTCAGCGTGTGGCGATTGGCCGTTCGATTGTGCGCGGGCCGGAGGTGTTCCTTTTTGACGAACCGCTGTCCAACCTCGACGCGGAATTGCGCGTGGACATGCGGGTGGAGATTGCGCGCCTGCACAAGGAACTGGGCACCACGATGATCTATGTGACCCACGATCAGGTCGAGGCGATGACGCTGGCCGACAAGATCGTGGTGCTGCGCGCCGGTCACATCGAACAGGTCGGCAGCCCGATGGATCTTTACAAGGATCCGGACAACAAGTTCGTCGCCGGGTTCATCGGCTCGCCCGCCATGAACTTTTTGCGCGGTGTGGTTTCGGGCGGCAACGTCACGGTGCCCGCCCTTGCGGACCGGTCGATTGCCACCTCTGTCGCCCTGCCCGCCGACGGCACGCAGGTCCTCGTGGGCATCCGCCCGCAGGACATGGACCTTGAGGCGACCGCTTCACCACTGACCCTCGATATCCGCGAACGTCTGGGCGGCGTGGCCTACGACTATCTCACCGCGCCCACCGGAGAACGGCTGATCATCGAGACCAAGGGGGATATGGCCATGGACGAGGGCACCGAGGTGCAGGTCACCTTTGACGACGCGAATGTGATGTTCTTCGACGCCGAGACCGAAGCGCGCCTGCGCTGACATACGCCTCTGCGTCCGCGTGTTTTTAAGCAGCTGTGAAAGCCCGCCTTTGTGCGGGCTTTTCTTTTGCTCACACGGTGGTCGGATGTGGTGTGGAAAAGTTTTTTCGACCTTGGGGATGCTTTCCCTCACACATCAAAGAATTGCAATATCTCTGTTCAGTCTTTGGATAAGTCACCCACTTATATCACTTCAAAACAAGCTGACTTATTCCCAGAAATTTATATCCACAGGTTATCCACAGCTGCATAACGCGTTGGAAAAAGCAAAAAAACCGACAGACCCCGCCCAAACCACTGCTCTCTCGTCGCCCTCAGTGTCAAAACACCGATCATCCGACCACCAACCGGGCCAGAGCGCGCGCGTACATGATTTTCGCCGTATAGTGCTTTGGAAAGGCGTCAGTTTCCGCCCTGCATCCGCAGGTATTCCATGATCGCAGGGCGCACATTCATGTCGCCCCGGTGCCGCGCATCCGCGATCACCTTGCGCACCTCATCAAGGTTGGAGCGCCGCAAAAGCGACTTCACCGGCCCAATCGACGCCGGCCGCATCGACAATGCCCGCAGCCCGATCGCCGCAAAACACAAGGCCTCCACGGGACGTCCGGCATCCTCACCACAGAAACTCAGTGGCGTGCCCGTCGCCTCGCACCGCTCCACAATCCGCTCGATAAAGCTCAGGAACGACACGTTCAGCGTATCGTAACGCCGCCGCACCCGCTCATTCTCCCGGTCCGCCGCAAAGAAGAACTGTTTCAGGTCGTTGCCGCCAATGGACAGGAACCCGACCTCTTCAAAGAATTTGTGCGGCGCAAAGGCGAGGCTGGGCGTTTCCAGCATCGCCCCCACCTCGATCCGTTCGGGCAGCACGTGGCCCAGTTTGCGCTCGCGGTCCATCGCCTTGTCCATCTCGGCGCGCGCCAGCGTATATTCCTCGTATTGCGCGATGAACGGAAACATCACCGTCAGCGGACGCCCGTTCGCCGCCCGGACCAGCGCCTGCAACTGCATGCGCATCACGCCCGGCTTGTCGAGGCCCACGCGGATCGCGCGCCAGCCAAGCGCCGGGTTCGGCTCGTCATTGGGCTTCATGTAAGGCAGCACCTTGTCCGACCCGATATCGAGCGTGCGGAACACCACCTTTTTGCCGCCCGCCGCGTCCAGCACCCGCGCATAAAGCGCCGACAATTCAGACCGGCGCGGCATTTGGTTGCGCACAAGGAACTGCAATTCCGTGCGGAACAGGCCCACCCCTTCGGCGCCCGACCCTTCGAGCGATGGCAAATCCGCCATCAGGCCTGCGTTCATATGCAGATCCACCACGTGGCCACAGGTCGTCTTGGCCGGTTTGTCCCGGATCGAAGCATAGCGTTCGGCCGCTGCCGCCTGCATCGCCATCTTGTCCCGGAAGGCCGCCACAACAGTGTCATCGGGCCGCAGGTGCACGATCCCCTGTTCGCCATCGACCAGCACGTGATCCCCATTCAGCGCCTCAAGCGTCGCCCGGTCTGCATGGACGATCAGCGGGATCGCCAGCGCCCGCGCCACGATGGCGGCGTGGCTGCCCACGGACCCCGCCTCGAGGATGATCCCCCGCAGCGAACGCCCGTAATCCAGCAGCTCCGCCGGACCGATATTGCGGGCCACGAGGATCGGGTCGGCGGGCATTTCGGCGCCCGTATCGGACCCCTGCCCCGTCAGGATGCGCAAAAGACGGTTCGACAGGTCATCCAGATCGCTCAACCGTTCGCGCAGGTAATTGTCCGTGGATTGACCCATGCGCGCACGGGCCAGCGATTGTTCCTTTTCCACCGCCGCCTCGGCGCTCAGACCGCGGCTGATGTCCTCCTGCATACGCCGCATCCAGCCCTTGGAATTGGCGAACATCCGGTAGGCTTCGAGCACTTCCTGCTGTTCCTTGTCGGATGCGAGGTCAAGCATCTTGTCCACGCCGACGCGCAATTCCTCGACAGCTTCGGTCAGGCGCTCCAGTTCACGGTGCGGATCATCCGCAATGGGATGGGTGACGACGACGCGCGGTTCGTGCAGCCAGATATGGCCCTCGGCCACGCCTTCCTGTGCCACCGTGCCACGCAGCATCGCGGGTTGGCTGTGCCGCGCGCCCATGCCGCCCGCATCGCCCACAAAGGCGCCCAGCTCTGTCATCTCGGCCAGCACCATGGCCACCACTTCGAGCGCATAGACCTCGTCGGAGGAAAACTCGCGCGCCTCCTTCGACTGCACCACCAGTACGCCAAGGCTCTCGCCCAGACGCTGGATCGGCACCCCGAGGAAGCTGGAATACACCTCTTCGCCGGTTTCCGGCATGAACCGGAACCCGCGCGCACTGGGCGCATCGGCGGTGTTCACGACCTGCCGTCTGCGCGCCACACGCCCCACCAGACCCTCGCCCAGACGCATCCGGGTCTGGTGCACGGCGTCCGGGTTCAATCCTTCGGTCGCACACAGCTCCAAAGTGTCCTCATCCCGAAACAGATAGATCGAGCAGACCTCGGACCCGATACTGTCCGCGATCAGATGGGTGATCTTGTCCAGACGCGCCTGCCCGGGGTCATCCCCGGCCATCGTGTCCCGCAAGCGCCCCAGCAGCTTGCGACTTTCTGTTTCAAGGCTTTCTGCCATTCTGGCCTGCTTCTCGCCATGCGTTGTGCCCCTGCGCTACCATATGCACGGATCAAGGGAAACGAAATCACGCCTAACCGCCGATATCGCCCGTCGCAATGCGCGTATCTTCGGCAAAGCGCTGCTCAAACTCGGACCCCGGCACTTCGGTGAGGGGCACATGATCGGGATAGCGGCGCAGCACCATATGTTCCACCTCTGAATGCGTGTCCGCGTCGTCGTTCTGACGTAACATAGGCCGGCCCGTCGAGCAGGCGTCGACAGGCAATCCAACAAACGATTTTTCGCTGGAACGACCTCTTTGATGGCGTCGGCCCAGGTAATGTCGGCCACCATACGCATATGAATGGATTGACGTTGGATCGGCTTCAATCGCTGGCTCCGACGTCTCGCGACCTGAGCCCCAACGGCCCCGCCTCCGGCCCACCAATGCCGATACCGCCCGACCCCGGCCCGGATGCATGAACGCCCGACGACGGCATTTTTCTCTGGCGCAAAATGCACAACCGCCTGGTCTTCCGCTTGCACAAACAGATTGATCGGCAACAGAGCGTCGGGCCCCGCCAATTTCCTGCAGAAGTCATCCATCACCCGGATATTCCCCGCCTAAGCACCTGTTTTCCCTGCGTGACTGAGCATCTTGAGCACAGTCCGCATGCGGCCGGTCCCCGTGACACGGCCTCCTGTTCAACCAATACACACGCAGCGCCACGGCGCGCTGACAAGGCGATCGCAGGTCATCACCATGAACACTTGCGCGCTCGCACAAACCGTCGCCACGCCGAACCAAAGCGCTGAACAGCGCCACCCACATCATTGACCGTACGCACGGGCTGTCTGACCACGACCTATCCACCGCACCGACGCGCCAATGAGACATGCCAACGCCATCATTCTCGTTACTGCTGGCCACACAAGTAGGAGAGACGCCATCAGTGTCGCAGCTTCACATGACCAGCGGGTCGTCGCCCCCGATTTGGCACAGGCGCTCGCCTTCCTGCGCATTTTGCGCAGGCTTTTTACCGGCGTGCCCTGCCCCTGCGTGACAATACTGCTGCGATGCGCCACCGGGGATGTCATGCGGCTCTGGCGCGCCCACGCCGTGATGCGCCAGCATCGCACGGACCGCGTTCGGATCCGCAGGCGGCCCCGAGTTCTGGTCCCAACCGGCGCATTGCACGACTTTGTCCTGTCCCCGCAAGCCGCCAATGACCGCACCGACCACGCCCCCTTCCTTCAACGACAAAGGTTCGGACAAAGGTCCCGCACCCGACACGCGAAAGCATCGCCGCCTTGAACTGCAAGGTGGCAATGCGCTCGAAGACCGCCATGCGCTCAAAAATCCGTGCATTCAGGTCGGCTGCGCCCAGCTCCACCGCGTGTTGGAGGTCCCGGATCTCAAGGACCAACTGCAAGTCCGCCTGCTCCGACCTGTCCGGGATCGCACGGTGCAGAAAACGCGTCGTCTACGCGCAATCCTTCCCGACCCGGTTCTCATCATGGATCAGCCGCCCGCCGGGCGGAAGTGATGACTGTCCGACCGACCGCAACGGCGACGCTCCCGTGCAGATCGCCGGCCACACCCCTGTGCCAACGCGCCCTGAAAACGGCTCCGGCGCCATGAGACGTCCGGCAACCATCTCACGCTGTTCTTTTCAGCAGCAAGGCAAAGGCACGCGCTTCAGGCGGCCTTGTCCAGATCAAACGCATCATGCAGCGCCTGCACGGCCAGCTCCATGTATTTGCGATCAATCAGCACGCTGATCTTGATCTCGGACGTGGTGATCACCTTGATGTTGATCCCTTCGGCGCTCAGGCACTGGAACATCTTGGCCGCCACACCGGTGTGGCTGCGCATGCCGATGCCCACGACGCTGACCTTGGCCACGTCCGTGTCGGCAATCAGCTCGGCAAAGTTGATGATGGTGCCATTGGCCTCCGCCATCGCCGCCTCGGCGCGCGCCACCTGATCGGTGGGGCAGGAAAAGGTCATGTCCGTGCGCCCCTCTTCCGAGATGTTCTGCACGATCATATCGACATTCACGCCCGCATCACTCAGCGCGCTGAAAATCGTCGCCGCAATTCCGGGACGGTCCGCCACGCTCACAAGCGTCATCTTCGCCTCATCCCGGCTATAGGCGACACCGGCAACCACTTTGCTTTCCACGACATCCTCCTCGGCGCACACCAACGTGCCCGCATCATCCGATTGTTCCTCGAAACTCGACAACACCCGCAAGCGCACCGAATAGCGCATCGCCAGCTCGACCGAGCGGGTCTGCAACACCTTCGCGCCCAGTGACGCCAGCTCCAGCATCTCCTCAAAGGCGATCCGGTCCAGTTTGCGCGCCTTCGGGCTCACCCGCGGGTCGGTGGTGTAAACCCCATCCACGTCCGTATAGATATCGCAGCGCTCCGCCTCGAACGCGGCGGCAAAGGCCACCGCCGTAGTGTCGCTGCCGCCCCGGCCCAGCGTGGTGATGCGCCCCTCGGGGCTGACGCCCTGAAAGCCCGCGACAACCGCAACCTTCATGCCTTCGGCAAACTTGGCGCTGATATTGTCTGTGGGGATCTCCTCGATCCGCGCCGCCGAATGCGCCGACGTGGTCCGCAGCGGCACCTGCCAACCCTGCCAGCTGCGCGCCGGCACGTCCATCTCCTGCAGGGTCAGCGCCATCAGCCCCGCCGTGACATTCTCACCCGACGACACAACCGCATCATATTCCCGCGCATCATACAGCGGCGAGGTTTCGTTCACCCACCCCACCAGCTCATTGGTCTTGCCCGACATGGCCGACACGATCACGATCACGTCATAGCCCTTGGCCACCTCAACACCCACCCGTTTGGCCGCCCGCCGAATGCGATCAAGCGTGGCAACGGACGTACCGCCGAATTTCATGACAAGAACGGGCATGGATCAAAGCCTCAGGGAAAAAGCGCCACCCGCCTCTACAAGGCCCCTCGCCCAAGTGCAAGCCGCTCCCAACCCCGTGTTTCTTCTGGCCGGAAATACCACGGGGGAGGGCCAGCGGCCCGGGGGCAGCGCCCCCTGAAAGATGGCGTCGCGCAGCGGCAACCGGATCACGTCACAGCGGGTGCACGCGCCCGTCCCATGTCTCGAAACAACCCGACGTCTCAAGGCCCAGCGCATCGAACCGCGCAACCAGACCGGCCACCGACTCGTCCGTCGATATGGCCGCCTCGGCACCGCCCATATCCGTGCGCACCCAGCCAGGGTGATAAATCCCCACCGCAATGCCTTCGGGACGCAGCGCCGCCGACAGGTTCAAGCCGAGGTTCAGCGCCGCGGCTTTGGACACACGGTAGATCAGCGATGTGCCCTTTGCCTGCGTGCTCGACCCCATCTGGGACGAGATGATCGCCACTTTCGGTGCCGCACTCAGCCGCAGGCTCGGCAGCAGGCTCTGCACCGTCAGGAACACACCCGTCACATTCGCCGCAAAGGTCTGCGACCACAGATCCGGCGCATAGCCGGTCTCAAGGTCTTCGCCCTTGTCCATGTAAACGCCCGCATTGCACACCAGCATATCCACCGCACGGCCCTCAAGCGCCTTGGCCATGGCGCTGTGATCCGCAGGCTGCGTGACGTCCAGCGTCATTTGCGCCCCCGCAGACCGCCCCGTGCCGGTCACATCGTGGCCTGCCCCGCGGTAATGCTCGGCCAGCCCCGCGCCGATGCCACGCGTGGCACCCGTGATAACAATATGCATGATGTTCAGTTCGCTTTTCGTGTGGGAATGAACGGCAGGGGGGCCACCGGCACCCCGTCCTCGATCAGGGACTTTGCCTCTTCGGGCTTGGCCTCGCCATAGATCGGGCGATCCGGTTGATCGCCCAGATACTGCGCCCGCGCTTCCTTGGCGAAATTGCCACCGACATAGGTGGCATTGGCCTCGACCTCTTCGCGCATCCGGGCGAGCGCTGCGGATGCGTCATCCGCCTGCGGCGCCTCTGCCGGGGCGGCGTCCGCTGCCTTGCGCGCCGTCTTGACCGGCGGGGCCATCAGCGCCTTTGACACTTGGGCAGATCCACACGCCGCGCAGGTCACATGTCCCGCCGCACGCAAACTGTCATAGGCCGACGCGCTGGCAAACCAGCTTTCGAACCCATGGCCCTTTTCACATTTCAAAGCGTATTTGATCATTACCCGACGAAGATAAGCACGCCCGCGCAAATGGCAATCGGACAAATCGCGCGGCTCAGTGCCACGCCCTGGGGTCAAAGTCGCGCAGGATCCGCGCCAACTCGGGCTCTCCGACCATGGCGGCGGCTTTCTTGCGGCTGACCCATTTCCGTTTGCGCTGGCCCGCCTCGGGAAAATCTTTCTTCAGCGCCTTCACACGCACCGGATAGACCATCGCCACGCAGGGCAACCCGTCCTCGGGCCCCGTGATCTTGGTATAGGCATAAAGACCCAAAGGCCGCTGTTCCGCATGACCCACAACGCCGGCCTCTTCCCAAGCCTCCTGCGCCGCACTCTCCGACGGTGTCTTGCCGTCAATCGGCCATCCCTTGGGCAGGATCCACCGACCAGACCGGCGCGACGTGATCAAAAGCACCTGAACCTTGTTCGCCTTGATGCGGTAGCACAGCGCCGCAAACTGCGTCCGAACGTCAGATTTCTGCGCCTTGCCATAGGTCAGCGGCAATTGCTTGATCATCGGGGCGGTCACAATCCATCTCCGTTATTCTTCTTCAACTTAGGCGATATGGCCCAAAATTACCAGTTTCCTGTGTATTCCCAACAGGATCGGCACAACACATGATGCATTTGTGCCAAGATGTGGCGTCTTTCCGGCTTGAGCCTCAAGGCCCGATCACCGTACCGTTGCGCGATGAAAAGGCTTCTCTGGATCAACGGCTTGGCCGCACTGGCGCTCTGGATGGCAACGACCATCGCAGGGGCGGCGGAGCCGGTCCGCGTCTTTGCCGCCGCCAGCCTGCAAGGGCCTCTGGACCGCGTCGCGGACACCTGGCCCGGCGGTGCCACGATCAGTTACGCAGGCTCCGGCACCATCGCGCGCCAGATTGATCTGGGCGCACCCGCAGACGTCATCATGCTGGCCAGCCCCGACTGGATGCGCTGGCTGCGGGACCGCGGCGCCCTCGCGGGCGATCCGGTTGACATCATTTCGAACCGTTTGGTCATCATCGGCCCGTCGGACGCCGCCCCCTTGCCTGACCTCACCGCCCCTGCCCTTCGGACACGTCTTGGCGACAGCCGTCTGGCCATGGGCCAGCACCGCGCCGTGCCCGCAGGCCTCTATGCCGCCGCCTGGATGCGAAATGCCGGCCTTTGGGACGCGCTCGCACCGCATCTTGCCGAAACGGAGAATGTGCGCGCGGCCCTGGCACTCGTCGCCCGGGGCGAAGCGCCCCTTGGCATCGTCTATGCCAGTGACGCTGCCGCCAGCGCGGCGGTGCGCGTTCTCTATACCGTGCCTGCGGACGCGCATCCGCCCATCCGCTATCCGGCGGCGGCCATCACGCCGCAGGGCGCGGCCTTTGTCGCGCATCTGGCCAAGCACGCGGACCAGTTTGTCGCCGCCGGGTTCACGGACCTGCCGCGATGATGGATCCCGCCGGTTGGGACGCGCTGCGGCTGTCGCTGCTGGTTGGTGTCACCGCCACACTGCTTGGCGTGCCGCTGGCCACGTGGGTCGCGTGGCTGCTGGCGCGCGGGTCGTTTCGGGGCAAGGGCGTGCTCAACGCGCTGGTGCACCTGCCGCTGGTACTGCCGCCGGTCGTCACGGGCTACCTGCTGCTGCTGACCTTTGGGCGCACGGGGCCTGTGGGGCAATTTCTGGAACAGACCTTTGGCCTCGTGCTTGCCTTCCGCTGGACTGGCGCAGCACTTGCCGCACTTGTCATGGCGTTCCCCTTGATGGTGCGCGCCATCCGTCTCGCCATCGAAGCGGTGGACCCAAAGCTCGAAGCAGCCGCCCGCACATTGGGCGCGCCGGGATGGGCCATGTTTCGCACCGTCACCCTGCCCCTGATCCTGCCGGGCATATTGGCCGGGGCCGTCATGGGCTTTGCCAAGGCCATCGGCGAATTCGGCGCCACGATCACCTTTGTCGCCAACATCCCCGGCGAGACCCAGACGCTGCCCTCCGCCATCTATGCCCTGCTGCAGGTGCCAGGTGGTGAAAGTGCGGCGGCCATTCTGGTCCTGTGGGCCTGTGTCATCGCACTTGGGGCGGTCGCCCTTTCGGAATGGCTGGCGCGGCGTGTCGCGGCGCGGATTGCGGGGACGTCATGAGCCTGCACGTCACCTTGCACCACCGGTTTGACGGCTTCACCCTCGACGCGGCGTTCGATGCGGGACCGGGCGTGACCGCCCTCTTTGGCCGGTCGGGCGCGGGCAAGACAACGGTGGTCAATGCCGTCGCGGGCTTGATGCGCGCGGACAAAAGCACGATCCGCCTGAATGACACGGTGTTCGACGCAGCCAGCACCCACGTGCCGCCGCACAAACGCCGCATCGGGTATGTGTTTCAGGACGCACGCCTGTTTCCGCATCTGAGCGTGGCGCAAAATCTCGACTATGCCACACGATTTGGCGCGCGCGGCGCGGACCGGGCACAGATCATCGACCTTCTGGGCCTTGGCGACCTGTTGGACCGCGCGCCCGCCACGCTCTCCGGGGGCCAGAAACAGAGGGTCGCTCTGGGCCGCGCCCTTCTCAGCGATCCGCAGCTTTTGCTGATGGACGAACCGCTGGCCGCCCTCGACGCCCCGCGCAAGGCCGAAATCCTGCCCTATCTCGAACGGCTCAAGGCCGAGAGCCGCGTGCCCATCCTCTATGTCAGCCACGCGCTCGACGAGGTGGCGCGTATCGCGGACGAGATCGTCGTGCTGGACGCAGGCCGCGTGCGCGCCCATGGCCCGGTCGACACGGTGTTAGCCGATCCGACGCTGATTCCGCTTTTTGGTGTGCGAGAGGCCGGTGCGATCCTGCCCGCCACCGTGATGGCACAGGAGGCGGACGGGCTGACCCGCCTGTCCACATCGGCGGGCGATCTGCACCTGATGGGGGTGTTGGCGCGCACCGGTGCGCGCATCCGGCTGCGGGTGCTGGCGCAGGATGTGATGCTGTCGCGCACGCGGCCCGAAGGGTTGAGCGCGCTCAATATCCTGCCTGTGACGATCGACACCATTTTCCGCGGCGATGGCCCCGGCGTGGCGATCCGCCTGCGCGCGGGCGAGGACATATTGCTGGCCCGGATCACGGCCCGCGCCCTCGGTCAGATGTCGCTCGAAGAAGGGCAAAGCGTCTTTGCCGTGCTCAAGGCGTCGTCGGTTGCCCCTACCGCGATTTCCGGGGCACAGACAGCGCAGACCTGAGGCGCTCCACCGCCTCGTCCGGCGGAATATCCGCCTCGATCGCCAAACGGCGCAAACCGAAATGCACATGGGCAATGTCGGTGTAGTAATTCACATAGGCATAGTTCGTGGCCGCCCCCGCCGCAGCGCCCAGCACCGGCACCGTCTGTGCCGCCAGCTTTTGCCCCATGGCGGCGGCCAGTCGCGGGGCGACACGGGTGATCAACGCCTGCAACGCGGCCCCAGACAGGGCCGTGCGCGCCGACATGAACCCGAAATCCGCCCCATCATCATGGGCCAGCGGACCCGCCGCCGAAAACACCTGCACACAGTCGAACCGGACCGAGTCTGCCTTGGGATCGAACCCGTGTTCCACCGCAACCCCTTCGATCACCCGCAACAGCATCGCCGTGGTCAGCGGCAGCTCTGCCAGCGCCGTAGGCAGACCGCCGAACCCGCCCGCAGCCCCCATGGCCGAGCTGACCACACGGTTCATCCACGGCGCCTGATCCGGCACCAGATCCCGTGACCGGCTGGCCACGGACAGCGCCTGCACGAGCGCCATTTGCGTAGCTTGGCCCAGCTGATCCTGCACATCCCGCGGGAGCCGGTCGATCAACCCGTCAACCTGCGCCCCGAGGATGTTCAAAAGCTGAATGCCAAATCCGCCCGCCGCGTCATGGCGCTGCGCCAACCGCAGGATTTCGGTATCTGGATCCATGGCAAGCGGGGGCAGGATGATCTCTGTCATGCCCTCAAAATGGGCGCGGGCTGCGTCCGTTTCAATCTGCGCGGGTCACTTTGCCCGCAATGCCGTCCCACGCGCCCGGCGTCAGCGCGCGCCCCAGAACGCGGGCCGGGTTGGTGGGGGGCGGCATTTCGACCCCGTCCAACCGGTCGAACCCGAACCGCGCATAATAGGGCGCGTCGCCCACCAGCATCACCCGGTCCCAGGCCCGCGCCTCTGCCACGGACAGCGTCTCGCGCATGAGCGCACCGCCCAACCCCTCGCCCTGCCGCGTCGGGTGCACCGCAATGGGCCCGAGGAGCAGCGCCCCCGCATCGCCAACGCGCACTGGCCAGAACCGGATCGCCCCTGCCAGAATCCCCCCGCATCCCGCGCGACATAGCTCAGGTCGGCCACGGGCGGCACGTCATCGCGCAGGCGGTAGGACGACAACGCCTCGCGACCCGGTGCAAAACATAAGTCATACAGGGCCTCGACCTCCCACCAATCCTCCGGCGTCTCGGGCATGAGGGTGTACATGGTGCGCTCTTGTGGTCTGGGGTCGTCTCGGGCTGGCCCCCGCCCTATCATGCGGGTAAGTCACGCGCAAACATGCCGAGGAGTCCCCGATGTTCTACCGCCCCGCTGATGGTCACGGCCTGCCGCACAATCCGTTCAATGCCATCGTCACGCCCCGCCCCATCGGCTGGATCTCGACGCGGGGGCCGGATGGGCGCGACAACCTCGCCCCCTATTCCTTCTTCAACGGCGTCGCCTATGTGCCGCCGCAGGTCATGTTCGCCTCCACCGGGGCCAAGGACGACCGCGACGGCACCAAGGACAGCGTGGCCAACCTGCGCGACACCGGCGTGTTCTGCGTCAACGTCGTGGAAGAGGCCGCCAAGGACCGCATGAACCAGACCTCGGGGCCCTGGGACGCCGACACCGATGAATTCACCCTGGCTGACATCACCAAGGCGGAGTGTTCCGAGATCAACTGCGCCCGCGTGGCCGATGCGCCCGCATCGCTCGAATGCCGCGTCACCCAGATTGTCGCGATCGAGGGCGTGTCGAACTTCGTGGTGTTCGGAGAGGTCGTCGGCGTGCACCTGCGCGACAATTGCCTGCGCGACGGCATCTTTGACATTCTCACCTACAAGCCGCTCACCCGCCTTGGCTACCGCGACTATTCGGTGATCACGGAGCGGTTCAGCCTCAAGCGCCCCGGCGAATGACCTTTCCCGACGCCAGCCGCGCATATCCCGTGACCCTGCCGGACGGGTCATCGCATCCAGGCACCGTTTTCCTGAACCAGGTCGTCGACCACCCCGGTTGGGCGGTGGGCGATTACAGCTATGCCTCCGATTTCGATCCGCCCGCCGATTGGGCCAGCCGCCTTGCCCCCTATCTCTTTGACGGACCTGTGAACCTGCGGATCGGGCGGTACTGCCAGATTGCTCACGGGGTGCGGTTCATCACGTCGGGGGCCAATCATGCAATGGACGGTCTGACGACCTTTCCCTTCCCCATCTTCGATCCCGCACAGATCGGCACCTACCGTCCCGACACCCGCGAAACGGTGATTGGTCACGATGTGTGGCTGGGCCACGGCGCGATGGTGTGCCCGGGCGCGCGGATCGGCAACGGCGTGATTGTCGGTGCCGGTGCCGTGGTGCGCGGTGTCGTGCCCGACTTTGCCATTATCACAGGCAATCCGGCCCAGATCGCACGCATGCGCTTTGACGCCGACACCATCGCGGAATTACAGCGGATCGCATGGTGGCACTGGCCCGCGGACAAGGTCGCGCGGGCGGTACCTGCCCTGCTGGCGCAGGACGTGGGCATGTTGAGGACCCTCTGACGTTAGGCTCTTGGCTGCGACGTCAGAAGAAAGTCCTGATACTCCATGCCGGAAAAATAAAAGTCATAACATTCGACCTCGGTGCGGATGCGACCATCCGCATAGACGATGGAAATGGACTTCTGCGTGTTGAGCGAAAACTCTTCCGCCACCCAAAACGTAAACGCATCCGCCGATGTCGACACCAAACCATCGGCACCGGTCGCAGGCTTGCGCACCACGCTCGGACGGATCGGGTTCCAACGGAACCCAAACATCTGGACACAGGCATGTGCGATCTTGCCCACATGCCATTCAAGCTGCTGGTCATAGAAGAACCTGGCAGAAAACTCGACCTTGTCCTTGTCATATTCCAGCACGTTGACCTGATCATCCCAGTTCTCGGGGATCGGCCCCAGATCGAACCGCGTTTGCCGCGCCATCACACACCGTCCACGCGATTGATGAATTCGGTTGGCGCCCAGCGCCCCGTAAACCATTCCTTTTTGTCGCTGTAGCCGCGCAGATGTGGTTGGAACGGCATCGGGTCCACTGTCGAAAGCAACCCGATATGTGTGGCCCAGCGATATGCAATGCGCGAGCCAACCATTGTCGCGCGGTCGCAATCGGTGATCGTGTCGTTGTTTTGGAACAATCGAAAATCGGTGAAATTTACGCCGTGGCAGTAGTATTTGTGGTGCAGGTGTTGATCCGACCGATTGAGTGTGCGGATATCGCGGCTGCCCGGTCCCATCGACGCAGAACCGCGGTTAAAGTTGAAGTAGTATTGCCCGAACACATTGTTCATCAGATACGGCATCGTGCCGCCATGCGGTGTGCAGGTCGTGTAAAGCCGCGCAAAGGGCATCCCTTCGAGCACCATCTGCCGCGCCACAAGTCCCCCCATCGAGTAGGCAACGATGATCGTCTTGGACAGATCGTAATTGGTCCAACCCTTGAATATCCGAGCCAGTTTCTTGCCGCCATCCTTGAACGTCTCAAAGGTGTCATAGGATGCGACGACCGAGGTGTAGCCTTGCTTTGCAAGGCGTTGCTTCAGTTTGTCGAAGAAAAGCTGATAGTCGGCGTAACGACCCGCATTGGCCTCATCCTGCGTGAACGGATGACGCCCAAACGGGTTGAAACCGTGCAGCAGGATAGCAAGCTTGCCACTGCCTTGCGACGTAAGATCCGTATCATCGATCTTGCTGACCCACGGCTCCATGATCTCGTCATCATCGAACCATTGCGGCGCGTCTTGCGCCTCCATCTCGGTCAGGTCGGTTACGTCAATCCCATTTACTTCGGCAAAATATTTATAGTCGTCAAAGGTTTGCACAAAACCACTCCATTTTTAAAAAACAACTTCAAAAAAATAATGGAGGCATGCCTACCGGACCCACGCCCGGCAAGGCAACAGTCTTAACCAGACTGTGCAGTATGGTGCCACACGCAACGCGTGCAGCACCAAGGCGCGCTTTAGTGACCGCCCAGAATGCCGGTGCGCACGCCGTAATCTGTCGCGATCTCGTAATCGGGGTCGTCGTCGCTGTCCACGATCAGATGCCCGGCCTTTGTCAGCAGCTTGTGACAGTCGCGCGTCAGGTGCCGCAGCTGAACCCGCTTGCCCGCCTCTTCGTATTTCTGCGCCACCGCTTCAACCGCCTGCAGCGCGGATTGGTCCACCAGCCGGCTGTCGGCGAAATCAATGATCACCTCGCGCGGGTCGGTATCCACCTTGAACATCTCGACAAAACCGGAGGCCGAGCCAAAGAACAGCGGCCCCTGCACCTGATAGACCCGCGCGCCTTCGGGCGTTTCGTAGGTCTTGGCGTGGATGCGCCGCGCGTTGTTCCACGCATAGGCCAGCGCCGACACGATCACGCCCACGACCACCGCCACGGCAAGGTCTTCGAGCACGGTGACAACCGTCACCAGCACGATCACAAACGCATCCGTCAACGGCACCTTGCGCAGGATCTTGAGCGAGTTCCACGCGAATGTCCCGATCACCACCATGAACATCACACCGACCAGCGCGGCCAGCGGAATAAGCTCAATGATCGACGATCCCACGAGGATGAACGCCAGCAAAAACAGCGCCGCCGCCACACCCGCAATCCGCGTCCGCCCACCGGATTTCACGTTGATCATCGACTGCCCGATCATGGCACAGCCACCCATGCCGCCAAAGAAGCCCGTGGCCGTGTTGGCGACGCCTTGGGCGATGCATTCCTGTGACGCACCACCGCGCTGCCCGGTCAGATCACCGACAAGGTTCAGAGTCAGAAGGCTCTCGATCAAACCAATCGCGGCAAGGATCACCGCATAGGGCAGGATGATCTCGAACGTCTCCCATGTCAGCGGCACCATCGGAATGTGAAACGGCGGCAACCCGCCTTCGATACTGGCCAGATCGCCCACGCGCGGCACATCAAGGCCAAAGCCAATCACAATCGCCGCGACAATCCCGATGCCCGCGAGCGGCGCAGGGATCGCCTTGGTCACACGCGGCGCCGCCCAGATGATCGCCATGGTCAGCGCCACCAGCCCCAGCATCATCGCCATCGGCACACCCGACAACCACTCGCCCCCGCCGAGGCCATGCCCGGTGTTTTCCATCGTACCCGGCACCTTGAACTGGCTCATCTGCGCCAGGAAAATCACAATGGCGAGGCCATTCACAAAGCCCAGCATCACCGGATGCGGCACAAGGCGGATGAACTTGCCCCACTGCATCACACCTGCAAAAATCTGCAACAGCCCCATCAGCACCACGGTCGCAAAGAGGTATTCCACCCCGTGCTGCGCCACCAGCGCCACCATCACAACGGCCAGCGCACCCGTGGCCCCGGAAATCATACCCGGCCGCCCGCCAAAGAGCGCCGTGATCAAACCCACCATGAACGCCGCATAAAGCCCAACGAGCGGATGCACCCCCGCTACAAAGGCAAAGGCCACCGCCTCCGGCACCAACGCCAGCGCCACAGTCAACCCGGACAGCAAATCCGTCTTGATCTGACCTGGGGTCAGCTTCACATCGCCAGGCGCGATGGAAAAATCCCCAAACCGGGTCGATTTGCGGCGATTGGAAAGGGTGGCGAAGTCGAAAAGGGCCATATGGGGATCCGTCTGCTTGGCACGTATTTGCGCGACCGGTCGCGCTTAGCGGATCATGCATCGAAACACCACCCGCCGCAGGCCGTCACCTGCATTGCGCCCCGCTCATAGCAGACCGGTCAGGGGTTGCACGGTATTTATCGGTATGCGGCAAATTCACTGGCCAACCCGCCCGCGCCTGATACAGTTTTCGCGGGATACGGGAGAGACCATATGGCAGTGCTGCGCACATGGGCGGATGTAGAAGCCTATGACGGTGGACCGACCACAGCCGAGTGGAAGCTGATCAAGGCCTGCAAGGCGGGCCAGCGCTGCGTACTGGGGCACGGCACGCGGCCCGACGGTCCATCCGACGCCCATACCGTCCGCGCCGACATCTTGCGCTACCTGCTGTTGGGCGGCTGCGACACGTGCCCGGTGGACGGTCGCGGCACACGGCTGATCGGGGCGTACATCACCGGGGACCTGAACCTCAACTTTTCCGTGGCCCACGGTGCGACGGGGCTGGAGAACTGTCACTTTGCCAACCGGTTCAAGAGCGTTCAGACGCGGTTTGTCATTGTGAACCTGAGCGGCAGCAAGCTCAACGGGTGGATGACCCAAGGCGCAAAGGTCGAGGGCGGCGTCTTTCTGCGCGACAGCGACAGTGACGGTCTGCTGGATTTCAACGGTATTTCCATTGGCGGGCTGTTGATTTGCGAAGGCGCGCGCCTGCGGGCCGCGGATGGGTATGCGATGTCCGCCTATGACGCGCGGATCACCGGCGCGATCATCCTGCATCCGCGCACCGAACGCGAACGACAAAACATCGAACGTCCATTCCACAGCACGGGCGAGTTGCGCCTGAACGGCGCGACCATCGGTGGCCTCTACGCCAACGGCACGACCCTTGTGGCCACATCAACCGGCCAGACGCTGTCTCTGGGCGGGGCGACGGTAAACGGTTCGGTGCGTCTCGACGGGTGCAGCAGCACCGGCGAAATGCTGATTGCGGGGTCGCGCATTTCGGGGCGGCTCACTTGCGAACGCATGACACTGGAAAATGACAACGGGCACGCCTTCAATGCGCAGGCGGTGCGCGTCGATCACGCTTTTGTCTGGAAAAAAGTCAACCACGTCTCTGGCGCGATCAGCCTCAATGGTGCGCATGTGGCCGAACTCAATGACGACCCCGAAAACTGGCCCGACCGGGATAACCTGTTCCTCGACGGGTTTACCTATGACCGGATCAAGGGGACCGTCTCCACCTCGCCCGCCCGCATGGATTGGCTCAAGGCGGGCAGCTATTTCGGGGACGAATTCCGACCCCAACCCTATTCGCAATATGCCAAATTCCTGCGCGACACCGGCCATGATGAGGACGCCCGCCGCGTTCTCTATACGCGCGAACGCCTGCGCCGCGCCTCGGCCCGTGCGCAGTTGCGCGCCTCCGGCGACACCTTTGCCGGGCCAAAGAACCTTTGGTCGCTGTTCTGGGGGTTTCTGCTGCGCATGGTGGTGGGGTACGGCCACTACCCGTTCCGCAGTGTCGCGGCCCTTGCCGTGTTGATCACCCTTGCCATCCTGCCCGCCCATTTTGCGTGGGAAGAAGGCAGCTTTGCCCCCAACGCCGCCCCTGTCGCCGTGTCCGACGCGTGGACGGAATTTGCGCGCACCGAGGACAAACCGGCCGCCGTCTGGGCCGGGGACGTGGTGCCCAAAGGGTCGACGATGACCCCGCCAGAATGGCGTGCCATGGCACCGGGCCGTGATTGGGAGACGTTCAACCGCTATGCCTATGGGTTCGACGTGGTGATCCCGATCATCGATTTCGGCCAGACGGATGCCTGGGCACCGTCCACCACACGCGGACCCATCGGGTGGCATCTGTGGTGGGCGCGGTGGGTTCTCAGCGTCATGGGCTGGATCGTCACAGCCCTCGGTGCCGCCGCCATCACCGGGATCATCCGCCGCGAATAGCGGCAGCGGTGTATGACAAACCGGTGTACGGGCAGTGCACAGGCTGTGCACACCTTGTGCACGCCGATTTTGCCTGCTTTAGTCACCACCAAACACCAGCACGAGGCCCCCATGACCCAGACCAAAATCGCCGTGATTGGCGGCTCCGGCATCTATGACATCGAGGGGCTTGAAGGGGCGGAATGGGTGAGCGTCGACACGCCTTGGGGCGCGCCATCCGACGCGATCCTGAGCGGGGTGCTGGGCGGTGTCGACATGCTGTTTCTGCCCCGTCACGGGCGCGGGCACGTCCATTCGCCCACCACCGTGCCCTACCGTGCCAATATCGACGCGCTCAAGCGTCTTGGCGCGACGGATGTCATCTCTGTCTCGGCCTGCGGCAGTTTCCGCGAAGAGATGGCGCCGGGCGATTTTGTCATTGTAGATCAATTCATTGACCGCACATTTGCACGCGAGAAATCCTTTTTCGGGACGGGATGTGTGGCCCATGTGAGCGTCGCGCACCCGACCTGTCCGCGGCTGGGTGACGCCTGCCACAGCGCCGCGCAGGACGCAGGGATCACCGTCCACAAGGGCGGCACGTATCTTGCCATGGAGGGCCCGCAATTCTCGACACTGGCGGAATCGAAGATGTATCGCGACAGCTGGGGCGCGGACGTCATTGGCATGACCAACATGCCCGAAGCGAAACTCGCCCGCGAGGCCGAGCTGTGCTATGCCTCCGTGGCGATGATCACCGATTACGACAGCTGGCATCCCGATCATGGCGAAGTGGATGTTACGCAGATTATTCAGACACTTATGGGAAACGCGGATAAGGCGCGCGACCTAGTGCGCCGCTTGCCCGCGCTGCTGGGGGCGAACCGCGCGCCCTGCCCACATGGCTGCGACCGCGCGCTGGAATACGCCATCATCACCGCACCCGAAGCGCGCGACCCGAGCGTGATGGCGCGGCTCGATGCGGTGGCAGGCCGGGTGTTGTGACCCGCCTCCGGCTGGCCTTCTGCTGCTGGCTGCTCTGCGCCGGTGTCGCGCAGTCACAGGAATACATCACCACCCAAGGCCCCCTGTCCGACGACGCGTTCTACCGCCTGGTATCCTGCGCGGCCCCGCCGGGCGGCGCGTGCCAGAAGGACGTCGTGCGGTGGGCCCCGCGCAAGGCGCGCAACCTGACCGTCGGCATCACGCGCATCGACGACCGTTTCCCCAACCGCAATGCCGCCCGCATCCGCACCGCCATGACCCAGGCCGCGCGCGAGATCACGGACCTGAATGCAGGTGTCGCGATCACGACCACGACCCGCAATCCGGACATCTCGGTGCTGCTCCTTGACCACCCCGAGCACACGCCCCTGCAAGGCACCGGTATCGCCGGGCTTGACGGCAACATGATTGAGGCGGCCTATGTCCATATCTGGTGGAACGGTCGCAAGCAGATCACGCGCGGCGTCATCGTGTTCACGCCCCATGTGGCGCTGGACGGCATCACGTCCGTCATGCTCGAAGAGTTGACCCAAAGCCTTGGCCTGCTGACGGATATCCGCAATCCAGACTACCGGCACAGTTCGATCTTCTCGCAGGACAGCAATCAGGTCACAGTGCTCCGCGGGCAGGACGCCATGGCGGTGCGCACCCACTACGCAAGATAAGGATCCCCCCCACATGCCCTTCGACCTCTGGCTGACCTTTGTCATCGCCTCGACCGCCCTGCTGGTCATCCCCGGCCCCACACTCATGATGGTGCTGAGCTATGCCGTGACCCAAGGCCGCCGTGTCGCCGTCGCATCCGCGCTTGGCGTGGCGACGGGCGATCTCATTGCGATGACGCTCTCGGTCATCGGGCTGGGCGCGATCTTTCTGACCTCGGCACTGGCCTTTACCATGCTGAAATGGATCGGTGCCGCCTATCTGGTCTATCTCGGCCTCAAGATGCTCTGGAGCGCGCGCACGCCTGCCCAGACCACCCTGATGAGCAAGCCGGACGGCCAGCGGGCGGGCAAGGTGTTTCGCGATCTCACCACGGTCACGGCCCTGAACCCGAAATCCAACACGTTCTTCGTGGCCTTCGTGCCGCAGTTCATTGACCCGACCACCGCCTTTGCCCCACAGGCCGCGATCCTTATTGCCACGTTTGTCACCATCGCCGGCCTCAACGCGTTGATCTTTGCGCTGGCCGCCAACGCCATGCGCGCCCGTATCACCCGCCCCACCGTCCAGATGTGGTTGACCCGCGCCGGTGGCGCCACTCTGGTCGGCATGGGCCTGCTGACCGCATCGCTTCGGAGAGCCACATGAAAACTGTTCAGGATTACATCCGCACCATCGTCGATTTCCCCCATGAAGGGATCATGTTCCGCGATGTGACCACGCTTTTTGCGGACCCGCGCGGGTTCCGCATGGCGATTGACCAGATGCTGCACCCTTACGCGGGCCTGCAAATCGACAAGGTGGTGGGGCTGGAGGCGCGCGGCTTCATCCTGGGTGGCGCCATCGCGCACCAGCTTTCGGTGGGATTCGTGCCGATCCGCAAGAAGGGCAAGCTGCCCGGGGCCACGATCAGCCAGGCCTACACGCTCGAATACGGTGAGGCCGTGGTCGAAGTGCATGACGACGCCATCGCGCCGGGTGAAAAGATCCTGCTGGTGGATGATCTGTTGGCCACGGGCGGCACGGCAGAGGCCGGGATCAAACTGGTGGAACGACTGGGGGGCGAGATCATCTCTTGCGCCTTTGTGATTGACCTGCCGGAGCTGGGCGGGCGCAAGAAGCTTGAGGCGCTCGGCATGGAGGTGCAGGCGCTCTGTGCCTTTGACGGGCTTTAAAGCAGAAACACAAAAACCTGAATCACGTCACCCTGCCTGAAATCCAAGATTTCAACGGGTTACGTGATACATGATGGTGCAGGTGATATGTATTTCGCTTTAAGTGCGCGCGCGCAACACCGCGCCGGGGTTCATGATCCCATGCGGGTCGAGCGCGTCCTTGATCGCGCGCATCGCCGCCAGTTTCGCAGAATCGCTATAGCGTTCGAGGTCTTCGACCTTGAGCCGCCCGACCCCGTGCTCGGCGCTCACTGATCCGCCCAGCTCGTGCACCAGATCATGCACCACACGCTTGATCGTGCCCCGGTCGTCCATGTGATCGTCCCGCGTTTTGCCGGGCGCCGAGAACACGTTGTAGTGCAGGTTGCCGTCGCCCACATGACCAAAGCAGTTGATGCGGAATGCCCCCACTGCGGCGATGCGCGGCCCGGCCATGGCGATGAAATCGGGGATTGCCCCCAGCGGCACGGAAATGTCGTGCGAGCTGACCGACCCGATGCGGCGGTTGGCCTCCGGGATCGTCTCGCGCACGGTCCAGAAGGCCGCCGCCTGTGCGGCGTTCTGGGCCACCAGCCCGTCTTGCGACAGACCGTGTTCCACCGCCGCAACATACAGTTCGGCAAGCGCATCTTGCGGGTCGAGACCGGCGGGCAAGCCCACGTCGATCAACACCGACCACTCCGGCGTGTCCGTCCACGGGTTGACCACGTCCGGCAGGGTTTCGGCCAGAAAATCAAAGCCCTGCCTGTGGATCAGCTCAAACGCGCTAATCCCGTCGCCCAAGTGATCGCGCGCCAGTGACAAAAGGTGCAGCGCCGCCTCCGGCCCCGCGACCTGAAACAGGGCGGTGCCCTCCCGTGCCGGGCGCGGGTGCAGCTTTAACGCCGCCGCCGTGATGATCCCCAACGTGCCCTCGGCCCCGATCAGCAGGTGGCGCAGGTCATAGCCCGTGTTGTTTTTGCGCAGACGGCTCAACCCGTTCAGGATCGACCCATCCGGCATCACCGCCTCAAGGCCCAGGCACAGATCGCGCGCATTGCCATAGCGCAGCACGCCCGTGCCGCCTGCATTCGTGCTGAGATTGCCGCCGATGCGCGCGCTGCCTTCGGCGGCCAGCGACAGGGCAAAGAGCCGGTCGTGCTGCGCGGCGGCCGCCTGCACGTCCGCCAGAATGGCACCCGCCTGCGCCACCAGCACATTTTCACTGGGATAGACGTCAAGGATCGCGGTCATCCGCTCCAGCGACAGGATCAACGGGCGCGGCCCGTCCGGTGCCACCTGCCCGCCCACAAGGCCCGTGCCGCCACCATAGGGCACGACCGGCACCCGGTGCTCGGCCGCCACGCGCACCAATGCCGCCACCTCTTCGGTGCTGCGCGGCAGGGCCAGCAATCCGGCCTGCCCCGCATACCGCCCGCGCGGTTCCTCGAGATAGCGCGCCGCGGCATCGGCAAAACGGTCGGCGGGCAACGCGGCGCGAAACGCCGCCTCACGATCCGGAGTGATGGGGTTCAACATATGCGCTGCCTCTGCTGTGCCTGAACGCCCGTGTGCCATGGCCCCGACGTCTGGGCAATGCGCCTATTCCGGCGTCTCGCGCAGCCACGCCGGGCGCAGCACCATGATCGTCGGACGGCCAGGCAGCCGGTCGAGCGAGACGTCGAGCGCGGGGCCACCCACCTCGACCACCTGAAATTCTTCGCGCATGCCGGTCAGGAACTGATCCAGCGTGAATTCCCCGAACCAGTGCATCGGGATCACGATGGACGATTTCAGCCGCCCGATGATGCGCATCATCGTCGGCATATCGACCGTCATGCCGCCATCCACAGCGGCCATCACCACATCAAGCCTGCCGATGGCCGCATATTGTTCGTCCGTGGGTTCGTGATGCAGATGGCCCAGATGCCCGATGCACAGGCCCGCCATCTCGAACACAAAGATCGAATTGCCGTTTGGCTCGACGCCGGACCATTGCGACCGGATGTCGGTGGACACGTTGCGGATCAGAACTTCGCCCAGATCGACGCGGTGATCGATACCCTCGCCAAAGTCCCCCCATCCCGGCAACACGTGCGGGATCGCCGGGTCGGGAAAGGCGGTCCAATGCGTCTCATGCGCGTGGTTCATCGTCACCACATCCGGGATCATCGGCACATTGCCGACAAAGCCCGTGAAATCGGTCACCATGTTCAACCCGCCTGCCGACCGGATCAGGAACGACGCGTGGGCAATATAGTGGATGCGCACCGTCTCATCCGCCACATCGGCGTCATAGCTGGCGCGATGGACAAACGTCCCGTCCGGGATTGCATCGGCCAACGCGATGCAGTGGCTGGGGGTCCGGCTCTGGGCCCATGCGGGCGCGCTGGCCAGCAGGGCAAGGCAAAGGAGAATCAGGCGCATGAGCCAAGGATAGGGCGCGCAGCGGCTTTGCCAAAATGCAGCCGGCCAAAAACCTCTATCCCGCGTCGGTTTTGCCCCGCCGGTCCATGCGCAGTGCCGCATAAAGAACATGGGTGCGCCATCTGCCATCAATCTGCAAATAGCTCTGCGCGACGCCTTCGTACTTGAACCCGCATGTTTCGAGCAGCGCGCGGGACGCCGCGTTTTCAGGCAGGCACGCAGCCTCGATCCGGCTCAGGTCCAGCCGGGTGAAGGTATAGTGCACAAGCGCAAGGATCGCCTCGCGCATATATCCCTGCCGCGCATGCGCCGCCCCGGTCCAGTAGCCCAGCGTGCCCGCCTGCGCCGGACCGCGGCGGATATTGTCGAGCGTGATCGCCCCCAGAAGGGCGTCGTCGCTGCGCCGGAACAGGAACAGCGGCACCGCTGTACCTGAGGCTACGGACCGCTGCGCCCAGTACACCCGATTGGTGAACGCCTTGCGCGTCAAGTGATCACTGGCCCAGCTTGGCTCCCACGGGATCAGGTGGTCCGCGCTGGCGGCACGCA
The DNA here is from genome assembly GCF_047777875.1 of Tateyamaria rhodophyticola. Lineage (GTDB taxonomy): Bacteria > Pseudomonadota > Alphaproteobacteria > Rhodobacterales > Rhodobacteraceae > Tateyamaria. Next base: position 372,823 of record NZ_CP180519.1, read on the forward strand.
GGGCAGCCCAGCTGCGGAAATCGGAATGCGTGGGCGGGCGCAGCGTCATGCGCTCCGTCTCGATCCGCAATTTCCGTTTGGCCAGCAACATCAGGCGGCGCGCTGCTCCTGCAATCGGGACAGGTCAGGAGCCGCCGCAATCGGCCCGTAAAGTGCCAGCGCCATGGGCGCCTGCGCCGCCATCTGCCCGGCAAAGGCCCGCACGTCCGCCGCCGTCACCGCGTCAATCCGTTCGACCGTTTCAGCCAGGGGCGGCACGCGGTCCCAGATCTGCACCAGCCGCGCCAGCCGTTCAGCGCGGTTCGACGGGCTTTCCAGCCCCATCAGCAGCCCGGCCTTCATCTGTGCGCGCGCCCGCTCCACCTCGGCATCGTTCATGTCATCGGCGGCGCGCTTCATTTCGTCCACGGTGATGCCTGCCAGCTCCGCCACCTGATCCTGCGATGTGCCCGCATAAATCGTGGTCATGCCCGTATCGGCATAAGCCCCCGCTTGGGCAAAGATCGAATAGCACAGGCCGCGGTTTTCGCGGATTTCCTGAAACAGGCGGCTCGACATGCCGCCGCCAAGCGCGCTGGCATAGATCTGCGCGGTATATATCGCATCGTCGCGGTAACCCGGGCTTTCGAAAGCCAGCGCAAAATGCGCCTGTTCCAGCGCCTTTTCGCGCCGCACCTCACCGCCCTGAAACCGGGCGGTGTCGGCCACGGCCACGGGGCGCGGGCGCAGATGGCCAAACGCCGCTTCGGCCAGTTTCACGATGGCATCGTGATCCACCGCACCCGCGGCGGACAGGATCATCTGTTCCGGGCCGTAATGCTGCGCGGTGAACCGGGCCAGATCGTCCCGCTGAAACGCTGACACACGCTCGGACGGGCCGAGGATGGTGCGTCCCAAGGGCTGGCCGGGATAGGCCTGTTCCTGCAACCAGTCAAAGATCACATCGTCGGGTGTATCCAGCGCCTGCCCGATTTCCTGCAGGATCACGCCGCGCTCCACCTCGATCTCGTTCTGATCAAAGACCGGGTTGAGCAGGATATCCGACAGCACGTCCAGCGCCAGCGGCACATCCGCCTGCAAAACCCGCGCGTAGTAGGCCGTGACCTCGCGGCTGGTATAGGCGTTGATGTATCCACCCACATCCTCAATCGCTTCGGCAATCTGAAGCGCGCTGCGCCGTTCGGTGCCCTTGAACGCCATATGTTCGAGGAAATGCGCGATGCCGTTTTGCTCGGGTGCCTCGTGCCGTGCCCCTGCGCCCACCCATATCCCAATGGACGCCGAGGCGAGGCCCGGCATGTGTTCGGTGACGATGCGAAAGCCGTTGGGCAGGCGGTGGGTCTGGGTGGTCAATGCGGTCTCGCTTGGTTGGTCAGGTGGCGCGATGTGCGATAATATGGGCCTTGAGCGCCTCGAGATCGTTGGGCACCCGGGTCATCCGTTCCGGCCTGTCATACAGGTCCGCCATGCGCGATGGAAGGGGGGGGCGGATGCCCGTGGCCGCCTCGACCGCGTCGGGGAATTTCGCCGGATGCGCCGTGGCCAGCGTGATCATCGGCGTACCGTGCACACGCTGCGCGTCGGCGACATGCACACCCACCGCCGAATGCGGGCACAGGAGTTCACCACTGGTGCGCAGGCTGTCGGTGATCTGTGCGCTCGTTTCCTCTTCCGACACGCGGCCAGAGCTGAAATGTTCCGCCAGCGCCTGCATCGCGCCCTGGCTTACGTCGAACCCGCCAGCCTTCAGCTCATCCATCAGCTGGGCGACGGCATTGCCATCGCGGTCATAGGCATCGAACAGTGCCCGTTCAAAGTTGGAGCTGACCTGAATGTCCATGGATGGGCTGATCGACGGGATCGTGTCACCCTTGTGATAGCCCTGCCCTTGCAAACACCGGTGCAGGATGTCGTTCTGGTTCGTCGCCACCACCAGCCGGTCGATGGGCAGACCCATCCGCTTGGCGATGTAGCCCGCAAAGATGTCGCCGAAATTGCCCGTGGGCACGGTGAAACTGACCGCGCGGTGCGGCGCGCCGAGGGCCACGGCGGACGAGAAATAATACACGACCTGCGCCAGCACGCGCGCCCAATTGATCGAATTCACGCCTGCAAGGCCAACGCCATCGCGGAACTCGAAATCGTTGAACATGTCCTTGAGCCGCGCCTGACAATCGTCAAAGTCGCCCTCGAGGGCCAGCGCGTGCACATTGTCCTCGGAAGGGGTGGTCATCTGGCGGCGCTGCACCTCGCTCACCCGGCCATGGGGGTAGAGGATGAAGACGTCCACATTGTCCAGACCGCGGAACGCCTCAATCGCGGCAGATCCGGTGTCGCCACTGGTGGCGCCCACGATGGTCACCCGCTGGTCCCGGCGCTTGAGGGCGGTCTGGAACAGCTGACCGATCAGCTGCATCGCGAAATCCTTGAACGCCAGCGTGGGCCCGTGGAACAGCTCCAGCAGGTGGTGCCCCTGATCCAGTTGCACCAGGGGCGCGCGCGCCGCGTGACCGAACCCGGCATAGGCGTGATCGATGCAGTCGCGGAATTCGGCGTCCGTAAACGTATCGCCCACAAACGGGCGCATCACGGTAAAGGCGATATCCTCATAGCTCTGCCCTTCCATCGTGGCGATGCTGGCGTGGTCCAGCTGCGGGATCGTCTCGGGCACATAGAGACCACCGTCGCGGGCAAGCCCGGTCAGCATCGTGTCTTCGAAGGTCAGGACGGGGGCCGCGCCCCGTGTCGAGATGTACCGCATGTCTCGTCTTTCTCAAGCCGCGCCGCGCCGGTTGCGCAGCAGGAAATAGCCGGTCATCGCGCCCCAGATCAGGGCCAGCGAAAACCATGTTATGGCGTATTGCAGGTGATCGTTCGGAATGCCAGCCGTGTCTACGGGCCACGGCGTCACGCCAAGGTCAATTTCCGGCATGTCCCGCAACACGACCAGGATGGGCTGCGTGTTCAGCGTGGCGGCCATGGCGGGCACATCGCGGGCGAACCAGAGGTTGGCGGTCAGGTCGGGCGCGGGCGTGAACCCGTCCGCTTCAATCGGGGCATCCAGATTGCCGATCAGCGTGAGCGCGGCCGCGGGCGCGGATGCGACCGCAACCCCGTCAGGCTGCCAGCCGGTATCGACCAGCACGGGGCCGAACCCGTCCGCGTCAAAGGGTCGGATGATGCGGTGGACGGGGCCGATGGTCTTGCGCGAGGCGAGCATGCGAATGTGCCCATCGCCGAACGTGCCGGTGAGCGTCACGGGGGCGTAGCGCTGGAACTCAGGCGCAACGGCGTGTGCCAAGGGCACGGGGTCGGCATCAATCTGCGCCTCGATGCTGGCCAGCAGGTCCTGTTTCCATGCCAGCCTCTGCACCTGCCAGACGCCGAGGCTGACAAGAGTGCCCGCCCCCAGCAAGCCCACGATCAAAAAGAACATCCAGCGCATGATGTCATCTGCCCCCGTAAAACGAAAAAAGCGCGCGGCGGGACCGCGCGCTTTGATCTTGGTCCGGTGATCGGATCAGTGTGCGCCGGGCATCTGGGCCACGCCCCAGATGTAGACGGCGAAGAACAGGAACAGCCAAACCACGTCCACAAAGTGCCAGTACCACGCGGCGGCCTCAAACCCGATGTGTTTCTCAGCAGAGAAGTGCCCCTTCATCGCGCGCAGCAGGCACACGAACAGGAAGATGGTCCCGATGATCACATGCGCACCGTGAAAGCCGGTCGCCATGAAGAAGTTGGAGAAGAACTTGTCCCCGCCAAATTCCCAGCCCTGGTACAGCAGGTAGCTGTATTCATAGCCTTGCAGGAAGGTGAACAGCACGCCCAGAACAACCGCAATCGCCAGACCGTTCACCACGTCCTTGCGCGGGCCGCCATGCACCAGCGCGTGGTGCGCCCATGTGACGGCACATCCCGACAGCAGCAGGATCAGCGTGTTGATCAGCGGCAGGTGGAACGCATCGACGTGATAGATATCGGGCTGCACATACTCGGTGCCGACATATTCGCTCATCGGGTACATGGCGTGCTTGAAGAACGACCAGAACCACGCGGCAAAGAACATCACCTCGGACATGATGAACAGGATAAAGCCATAGCGCAGGCCGATGCGAACAACCGGCGTGTGATCGCCAATCCGGCTTTCGGCCACGACGTCCGCCCACCAGCCGAACATAACGTAAAGAACGGCAACAAAGCCCATCAGGAACAGCCACGGGCCGCTCAGTTCAATAGACTGGAACAGGATGGTCATCCCGCCGGACATCCATGCAACGGCGCCAAACAGCATGACAAAGCCGGCCAATGCGCCCAGCAGTGGCCAGGTCGACGGCGCAAGAATGTGGTAGTCGTGATTTTTTGCGTGGGCCATAGTCCCGTCCCTCAGTTCAGGTTGGTGTCGGTCTGTGGATCAAGGGACGCGTATCCCTCGGGCAGATCGATTTGGTAAAAAGTGTAGCTCAGCGTGATCGTGTGGACGTATTTCCCGTCACGATCCTCGACGATTTCCGGATCGACATAGAATGTCACAGGCATCTGGACCCGCTCACCGGGGGCCAGCACCTGCTCTTCAAAACAGAAGCAGTCAATCTTGGAGAAAAAGCCGCCCGCAGCGTAGGGGGCCACATTGTAGCTGGCCGATCCCGCCACCGGGCGGTCGGTGGGGTTATACGCCTCGTAAAAGGCGAGACCGGTTTCACCGATCCGCATTTCCATCTCGCGCACGGTGGGAGTGAACTCCCATGGCATGCTGCGTTCCAGCGATGCGTCGAACCGAACGGTGATGGTCTGGTCCAGAATGTCTTCGTTTGCCACGTCGCTGATGCTGGGCGTGCCGCCGAAACCGGTGACACGGCAGAACCAGTCGTAAAACGGCACCGACGCCCAGGCCAGCCCCCCCATGACGAACACCAGGCTCAGGGTCTGGACCACGGTTTTTTGTGGTCCGTCCAGACGGTCAAACAGCTTGCGCATTACTGGCCCTCCTCGATGCGGGGAAGTTCGAAATCGCCGCTTGTCACCTTGGCCACGGTCAACGCGAGGACCAGAATGACAAAGCCACCAAGAAGCAGGCCAACGCCCACGTTCCGGCCTTTGCGGCGCTTGTGCAGTTCATGTTCGGTGTTCAGGCTCATGCCCAGATCCCCCACGCCGCGGGCAGCACTGCCTCGACCAGGATCGCGCCGAAATGCAGGAAAAGGTAAAGCAACGACAGCTTGAAGAACGACTTTTCCACGGCGTAGTTGTCCGCTTCGGACTGCGCCTCATCCCGACGCCAGATGTCATAAGCGCCCTTGAGGAACAGCGCGTTCAGTACCAGCGCCGTCACGAGGTATACGGGTCCGCCAATCGCGGTGAACGCCGTGCCAACGGCCAGCACAACCAGCAGCGCGGTATAGGCCAGAATGTGGACGCGGGTGGCGCGGCGGCCATGGGTGACGGTCAGCATCGGAACACCTGCGTCGTCATAATCGGACTTCATGAACAGCGCGAGCGCCCAGAAATGCGGTGGTGTCCACATGAAGATAAGGGCGAACATCAACCACGCCTCAACCGACATGGAGCCTGTCGCGATGACCCAGCCGATCACCGGCGGGAAAGCACCCGCTGCGCCACCGATCACGATGTTCTGCGGCGTGGAGCGTTTGAGCCACATGGAGTAGACAACGACATAGAAGAAGATGGTGAAGGCCAGCAGGCTCGCCGCCAGCAAGTTCGCGCTGAGCGCCAGCATCATGACCGACAGACCGGACAGCGCAATGCCAAGCGCCTTGGCCTCGTCCGCTGTGACCATACCGCCGGGAATTGGTCGTTTTGCGGTACGTTTCATCACCGCGTCGATATCCGCGTCCCACCACATGTTAAGCGCACCCGACGCCCCTGCGCCAATGGCGACAAACAGGATGGATGCAAACGCGATGACCGGGTTCACGGACACCGGTGCTGCCAAAAGTCCGACAAGCGCAGTGAACACCACAAGGGACATCACCCGTGGTTTCATCAGGGCAAAGTAATCGCCAAGGCTGGCTTCAGCCTCGTGCGTCTGTTCCTGATAGCTGACGTCGGTCATGGGCGCCTCTGGCTTGGGTCGGAGGGTCGGGGCGGATGCTCCGCCCCGCCATGGATCAGTTGGTCAGAACCGCGCTGACATCCACGTAATCGGGTGCGTCACGGTTGGCTTCGAGCCAGGCGTCATAGGCCGCTTCGCTCACCACTTTGACCGTGATCGGCATGTAGGCGTGGGCGATGCCGCACAGCTCGGAACACTGGCCGAAATAGATGCCTTCCTGCTCTGCTTCGAACCACAGTTCGGCCAGACGGCCCGGAACCGCGTCCTGTTTCACGCCGAATGCGGGAATGGTCCACGCGTGGATGACGTCCGCGCCGGTCACCTGCACCACCACGGTCTTGCCCACGGGCACGACAATCGCCGTGTCCGTCGCCAGCAGGAAGTCTTCACGGCTGTAACCCGCCGCGACCAGCGCTTTTTCCACATCAGGCGTCAGGGAGTTGTCAAACGTCTCTTCGGCATCGTCGGTGGTCGAGGCGGGCGAGCCGATCATATAGCTGTCAAAGCCGATGCCCTCATCCACGTATTCGTAGCCCCAGAACCACTGGTAGCCGGTCGCCTTGATGGTAACGTCCGCCTCGGGGATTTCCTGCTGTTTGAACAGCACCGGCAGCGAGAACGCACCGATGAACACCAGGATGACGATCGGAACCACGGTCCACGCAATTTCGATCGGTGTGTTGTGGGTAAAGCTCGCAGGTTCGGGGTTCCGCTTGCGGTTATAGCGGATCACGACCCACGCAAGCAGGCCAACCACGAAGAGCGTGATAATAAAGATGATCACGTTGATCAGGCCGTCGAGCGCCTGAAGATCGCGGGCCAGTTCACTGGCGGCGGGCTGAAAGCCGATGCCACCCGGGATCGGCTTGCCGATCACTTCGAGGTTGTCCTGAGCGATGGCCGGAACTGCGGCAAACATGCCGAGAAGACCCGACATCGAGAAAAGCTTTTTCATCTGGTCGTCCTGATCTTGATGGAGCGCACTGTTGGTCGTCAGGATCACTCTGCGCATTGCCACACAGGCATCCCGTTGTATTAGGCGCATTTACAATCATATCTTGGACACAAGATAAAGATGCAGACCCCGCGTCAAACGGACGCTTCACCCTCCGTCACACACCTGCAAACCCATCGGAGATCGCATGAGCGACACGCCTTTTGCCCCCCTCGACACGGAAATCGACCGCCAGCACGCGTTGGACATCCTGCGTGCGGCCACTGCTGGCGCCGATGATGGCGAGATATTTTTCGAACGCGTCCGCTCGGAATCGCTGGTTTTTGACGATGGGCGTCTGAAAACGGCCAGTTATGACGCCTCGAAGGGGTTCGGCCTGCGCGCGGTGCGGGGCGAGGTTGCGGGATATGCGCATTCGACGGAAGTCACCGAATCTGCCTTGCGCCGGGCGGCGGAAACCGCGCGTCTCGCCGTTGGCGATGGGGGCGGCACGCTGGCGGACGCGCCGCAAGCCACCAACAAAACGCTTTATACCGACGATGATCCCATCGCGGGCGCAAGTTTCGCGGTCAAGGTCGACACGCTCAAGGAAATCGACGCCTTCCTGCGCGATCTTGATTCGCGGGTCGTGCAGGTGTCCGCGTCGGTTTCGGCCTCCTTGCAGGAGGTGGAAATTCTGCGCCCCGAAGGTCTGTCGGTGCGGGACGTGCGCCCGATGACCCGCGTGAACGTGTCCGTTATCGTCGAACAGGCCGGTCGCCGCGAAAGCGGCAGCGCGGGCGGCGGCGGGCGCATCGGGCTCGATGGGTTGATCGACCGCGCCGATTGGGAGGCCAAGGCCCGCGAGGCGCTGCGCGTGGCGGTGGTCAACCTTGACGCGGTTCCGGCGCCTGCGGGTGTGATGGACGTCGTTCTGGGCCCCGGCTGGCCCGGCATCCTTTTGCATGAGGCGATCGGGCACGGGCTCGAAGGGGATTTCAACCGAAAGGGCAGCTCTGCCTTTGCCGGCCTGATGGGACAGCGGATCGCCGCACCCGGTGTGACCGTACTTGACGACGGCACCATCCCCGACCGGCGCGGCTCGATCAGTATTGATGACGAGGGGACGCCTTCCGGCAAAAACGTCCTGATCGAGGACGGCATCCTCGTGGGGTACATGCAGGACCGCCAGAATGCGCGCCTCATGGGCGTGCCCACCACCGGCAACGGGCGGCGGCAAAGCTATGCGCACATCCCGATGCCGCGCATGACCAATACCTATATGCTGGGCGGTGACGCCGCACCGGGTGATATCGTGGCCGATCTCAAGGATGGGATCTATGCGGTGGGCTTTGGCGGCGGTCAGGTCGACATCACCAATGGCAAGTTCGTGTTTTCATGTACCGAAGCCTACCGCGTCGAAAACGGCAAAGTGGGCGCGCCGGTCAAGGGGGCCACGCTGATTGGCGATGGGGCGACCGCGCTCAAGCACATCCGCGGCATCGGCAACGATATGGCGCTGGATCCCGGCATGGGCAATTGCGGCAAGGCTGGGCAATGGGTGCCGGTGGGCGTGGGTCAGCCGACGCTGATGATCGGCGGTTTGACCGTGGGCGGGTCTGCTGCGTGATTCTGCCCGGCTGAGTTTCTGCGGCGCACCCTGCCCCTCGCTAGATCGGGGGAGGCTGCGACACGCATGACGCGAACCGACCATGCGCCGCCGTTGGTTCCAATCACAATTTTCCGTTTGAAATCAACTGGAGCGTGCGTGCCCGGCGATTTAATCGCCTGTGTTCATGCGTTGTTAACCTTGCTGATTCTAAAACAAATACAGCAACAGACGGAGCCACGGATGACTGAAAGGGATACCCATCCTTCTTCCACTCACCCCCCACTCCCACCCACCTCGGAAGACGATCAGTTCAACCGTCTCCGTTTGTTGCGCTCTCGCCGGGTCGGTATTTCGACGTATCAACGTTTACTGATTGAACACGGCACTGCGCAAAACGCGCTGGCCGCGCTACCTGAGGTAGCGCGCGCCGCCGGCGTTTCGAAATACACCATTTGCCCCGAAGGTGTCGTGCACGCAGAGCTGAAGGCTGCGCAGCGGGCGGGTGCAACCCTCGTGTCCCAGGGTACGCCAGCCTACCCGGCCGCGCTGACCGCCCTGCCCGACGCGCCACCGTTTCTGTGGGCGATTGGCGACATTTCACTGTTGCACCGGCCGACGATTGCCTTGGTCGGTGCACGCAACGCGTCGTCGCTGGGCACCCGGATGGCGCGCAGTCTGGCGCGGGACCTCGGTGCGGCGGGCCACGTCATCGCATCGGGGCTCGCCCGCGGTATCGATGCTGCGGCCCATCTCGCAGCACTCGAAACCGGCACCATCGCCGTGCAGGCGGGCGGCGTCGATGTGATTTACCCGGCCGAAAACGCCAAATTGTCCGAAGACATCGCCGCACAAGGCGTGCGGATCAGCGAGCAGCCGATGGGATTGCAGCCCATCGCGCGCCATTTCCCGGCGCGCAATCGCATCATATCCGGTCTTGCCAAGGCGACGGTGGTCGTCGAGGCCGCCGCAAAATCCGGCAGTCTGATCACGGCGCGGGACGCCCTCGATCTGGGACGGGACGTGTTGGCCGTGCCCGGCCATCCGATGGATGCGCGCGCATCCGGGTGCAATATGCTGATCCGGGACGGCGCGCTTTTGGTGCGCAACGCCGCCGATATTCTCGAGGCGATTGCCCCGATCGTGGCGCCGGAACTGCCGCTGGAGCCACCAGCAAAGCCGCCCGCCGACACCCGCAGCCGCGCCCAGACCATCGCGCTGCACCAGCAGATCCTGAACCGGCTGGGACCGACCCCCGTGGCCGAAGATCAACTGATCCGCGACCTTGGCACCGGCGCGGACAAAGTGGCGCCGGCCCTGCTGGATCTGGAGATGGACGGGGCCATCGACCGCGCCCCCGGCGGGCTGCTGAGCCGCGCCAGTTGACCGCACCGATCAAGCGCTTGGTTGACAATCCGCGCTTGCACCCCACATCTTGCGCCGCCATAGAGCGTACAAATTCTCCCCCGAGGTGTGCCCCATAAATGCCAGTCGTCGTTGTCGAATCCCCAGCCAAAGCAAAGACCATCAACAAGTATTTGGGAGACAATTACACTGTTCTGGCCAGCTATGGGCATGTGCGCGACCTGCCCCCCAAAGACGGCTCGGTCGACCCCGACAATGATTTCGACATGCTGTGGGAGGTCGCCTCTGACAGCAAGAAACACGTCAAGGCCATCGCCGATGCGCTCAAGGACGACAACGCCCTGATCCTCGCAACCGACCCCGACCGCGAGGGCGAGGCGATCAGCTGGCACCTGCAAGAGGCGCTGACCAAACGCAAGTCGATCAAGAAGGACACGGACGTCAAACGCGTGACCTTCAACGCCATCACCAAGGCCGCCGTGACCGAAGCCATGGCCAATGCGCGCCAGGTCGACATGCCGCTGGTCGAGGCCTATCTGGCACGCCGCGCGCTCGACTACCTTGTCGGGTTCAACCTATCGCCAGTGCTGTGGCGCAAACTGCCTGGCGCGAAATCCGCGGGCCGCGTGCAATCGGTCTGCCTGCGTATCCTCACCGAGCGCGAGATGGAAATCGAGGCGTTCCGCGCCCGCGAATACTGGTCGGTCAAGGCGGTGCTCACCTCCCCACGGGGTCAGGAGTATGAGGCGCGGCTGACGAACCTTGCGGGCAAGAAGCTCGACAAATACGACCTCGAAAACCAGACGCAGGCCGAAATGGCCGTGCAGGCGATCACCAGCCGCGATCTGAAGATCCAGTCGGTCGAGGCGAAGCCCGCCTCCCGCAACCCGTCCGCCCCCTTCATGACTTCTACCCTGCAGCAGGAGGCCAGCCGCAAGTTCGGCATGGGCGCGCGCCAGACAATGTCCAGCGCGCAGCGCCTCTACGAGGCCGGCTACATCACCTATATGCGGACCGACGGGATCGACATGGCGCCCGAAGCCGTGGACATGGCGCGCGACGCGATCAAGGACCGGTACGGCGCGGAATACGTCCCCTCAAGCCCGCGCATGTACAAGAACAAGGCCAAGAACGCGCAGGAAGCACACGAATGCATCCGCCCCACCGACATGGCGCGCGATGCGGCCAGCCTCAAGATCACCGATGATGATCAGCGCAAGCTTTATGATCTGATCTGGAAACGCACCCTTGCCTGCCAGATGGAAGGCGCGCGGCTTGAACGCACAACGGTCGAGATCGGCAGCGACGATGGTCAGGTGGGCCTGCGTGCAACCGGGCAAGTGATCCTGTTCGACGGCTTTCTGCGCGTCTACGAAGAGGGGCGCGACGACGATGTCGTCGATGATGATGACAAGCGCCTGCCCCAGCTGAGCGAGGGCGAGGCCGCCGACAAACGCTCCGTCACGCCGGATCAGCATTTCACTCAGCCGCCGCCCCGCTACACCGAGGCGACGCTGGTCAAGCGGATGGAAGAGCTGGGCATTGGCCGCCCGTCGACATACGCCAGCATCGTCACGACGATCCAGGACCGCGGCTATGTCCGCAAGGACAAGAACCGGCTGATCCCCGAAGACAAGGGCCGGCTGGTGATCGCGTTTCTGGAAAACTACTTCCGGAAATATGTGGGCTACAACTTTACCGCCTCCATGGAAGAAGAGCTTGATGATGTGAGCGCGGGTGACCGCGATTATAAGGACGTGTTGGGCCGCTTTTGGTCTGATTTCTCGGCTGCGATTGCCGAGACGTCCGAATTGCGCATCACCGAAGTGCTGGAAAAGATCAACGAGGTACTGGCGCCGCACCTGTTCCCGCCGCTTGAGGACGGGGGCGACCCGCGCCTGTGTCCGAACTGCGGGGCGGGACGGCTGTCGATGCGCACGGCACGGTCCGGGGGCGCGTTCATCGGCTGCTCCAACTATCCCGAATGCCGCTATACCCGCCCGTTCGGACCACCCGATCCGGAGGCCGAAGCGAGCGCAATTCCGCCCGAAGGCAAGTTGTTGGGCGAGGACAATGGCGACGAGATCCGCGTGTTCAAGGGCCGCTTTGGCCCGTATGTCCAGCGCGGCGAAGTGACCGAAGACAACAAGAAACCTCCGCGCCAATCCATCCCAAAGGATTGGGCGCCGGAAGAGTTGGAGCTGGACCGGGCCGTGATGCTGCTGTCGCTGCCGCGCGAAATCGGACCGCACCCCGAGGACGGGATCATGGTCTGGGCCAATATCGGCCGGTACGGACCCTACCTGAAACATGCCGAAAGCACGTCGGACCGCGGCGGCACCAACGCCAACCTCGAGGGGATCGACGAGGTGTGGACCGTCGGCATGAACCGCGCCGTGCAGCTGCTGGCCGAAAAGGTGGCGAGCCGTGGGGGCCGCGGTGCAGCCGCGAAACCGCTGCATGAGTTGGGCGAACATCCAGACGAAGGCGGCCCCGTCGCTGTGATGAAGGGCAAATACGGGCCTTACGTCAAATGGGGCAAGGTCAACGCGACCATCCCCAAGGGCACCGAGCCTGAGGATGTGACCATGGACATGGCCGTCCAGCTGATCGCGGAAAAAGCGCCGAAAAAGAAGACGACGCGCAAGAAGGCGGCACCGAAGAAGAAAACTGCCGCGAAGAAGAAATCAGCCTGACGCGCCCTCTTCCAACGCAGCGACCCGGGTCACGACCTTGCCCATCAGCTTGAGCAGCTGTTCCTGTTCGCGTTCCGTGAGCGCAGACAGAAACAGGCCCATGTTCCGCAAGTCCTGCTGAAAAATCGTATCCGCAATCTGTTGCCCTTCGTCCGTCAGGTACAACTCATAGGCACGGCGGTCGTCACTGCATTGCCGCCGCTGGATCAACCCGCGCGAAATGAGCCGTCCGATCACCGAACTTGCGGTGGTGGGGGCGATGCCCAGTGACGCCACAACCGCGCCGGCACGAACACCCGGCGCCGCACGCACCATCCCCAGCGTATGAAAATCAAGCGGATTGAACTTGATGACATGCTGATGTTCGGGCGGCGTACGTTCGCTGATGAGCATCACGCGCATCAGGGTTTTTACGTGGTCAAGCAACTGTTGTTCTCTGGTCATACCAGACATTCGCCCAGTGCACTTGAACGTGCAAGCAGAGTTCCTAAATGTACGATAATCGCAACAAGTGCTACGATTTTCGCACTGAAAGGAGCTTGAAATGAAAAACGTCCTGACCGCAACCGCCACAGCTGCAACACTGGCTTTGACCCTCGCAACCGCAGCCGCAGCGGGCATTCCCAACACGTTCCCGCACAATGTCGGTTTCCCGTCAGATGCGACCACAACCCAGTCGGACACATCCACAAAGACCGACAAGGCTGACGAGTGATCGCGCCTTTGGTCCGCGCGCGACGCAGCGCGCGGACCCTGCCACGCGCCGGTGAACCGGGCGCTGTGCACTATAATTCGCCCCTTGGCGATCTACCGCAAAAGGTCACATCCTGAATCCCGTTCTCGTTGACTTTGATATTGCATACAGTCACATACTGCGCCTGAAACTGAACAACCCGCTTTGCGGGCTTTTTGGGGGTGCGCATGAAAAAGATCTACGGTTCGGCTGCCGAGGCACTTGATGGATTGCTGTTTGACGGCATGTTCATCGCGGCAGGTGGATTTGGCCTGTGCGGCATTCCCGAATTGCTGCTTGATGCGATCAAGGACGCAGGCACCAAGGAACTGACCTTTGCCTCCAACAATGCAGGCGTGGATGATTTCGGCATCGGCATCCTGCTCCAGACGCGGCAGGTCAAAAAGATGATCTCGTCCTATGTGGGCGAGAACGCGGAATTCATGCGTCAGTACCTGTCCGGAGAACTGGAGCTGGAATTCAACCCGCAGGGCACGCTGGCCGAGCGCATGCGCGCAGGCGGTTGCGGCATCCCCGGATTCTACACAAAGACCGGCGTTGGCACCGTGATCGCCGAGGGCAAGGATCACCGCGACTTCAACGGTGAAACCTACATCATGGAAGAAGGCATCTTTGCCGACCTCGCCATCGTCAAGGCGTGGAAAGCGGATGAGACCGGCAACCTGATCTTCCGCAAGACCGCCCGGAACTTTAACCCGCCTGCCGCGATGTGCGGCAAGACATGTGTGGTCGAAGTCGAAGAGATCGTGCCCACGGGCAGCCTTGACCCCGACCTAATCCACCTGCCGGGCATTTACGTCCACCGCCTGATCCAGGGTGAACACGAGAAACGGATCGAACAACGCACAACGCGCGCCGCCTAGAGGAGCCAGGCAATGCCTGACACCATTGAACAGCTGTTGGAAGACGACAAATCCTTCGAAGGCTTCAGCCGGGCACAGGTCGCAATGGTCGTGACCAATCCCAACCTCGAAGACAACCCGATTGTCTATGTGAACCAGGCGTTCACACGCAGCACCGGCTATGCCCGGTCGGCCAGCATCGGGCGCAACTGCCGGTTCCTGCAAGGGCCCGACACCAGCAAGCGCGACGTGGATCACCTGCGCGCGGGGATCGAGGCCGAGGAAAGCGTGTCGGTCGACATCCTGAATTACCGCGCGAACGGCGAGCCGTTCCTGAACCGGCTGATCGTGGCACCGGTGCATGACACGGCGGGCAACACGCAGTATTTCGTCGGCGTTCAAAAGGAACTGCGCCCGACCGAGCAATCGGCAAATGCTGAAAACATCAACGCGCAACTGATCGAGATTCAGAACCGCGTGGCCTCTGACCTGTCGATGATCATCGGCATGATCCGTCAGCAATCTGGCACCACATCCGTGCCCGAAGATTTCGCAGCGCTCAGCCGCCGCATTGAAACGATGCAGCTGCTCTATGAAGAGATGAAGCTGAGCGACAGCCAGTCGAACCGCGACAGCATCCAGATGGGCAGCTATCTGTCTCGCCTTGCCGCTGCCATTGCGCATATCGAAGGCCGCTCGGGCATTCGCCTGTCGCTGCAGATCGAACCGCTCGAGGTGCCGATCGAGACGGCGACGCGGGTGGGTCTCGTGATGTCGGAATTGTTGACCAACGCATTCCAGCACGCGTTCGACCGCATCGACATGGGATTGGTCGAGGTCCGCATGAGCCGGCTCAGCGCCGGTGGCCTGCGCCTCATCGTGGCCGATGACGGTGTGGGTATTCCTGCGGACATGGATTGGCCCGACGCCGCCACCGTGGGCGGGCGCATCGTGTCCGGCCTGATCGAAGGGTTGGAAGGCACGCTGCAACTGGGCCGCGGCGCTGCGGGCAGCTATATCACAATCGACGTGCCTGCGGGCGCGACCGTCACAGACGTATAAGGAAGAACACCACGATGCCTTGGGATCGCAACCAGATGGCTGCGCGCGCAGCGCAAGAGCTTGAAGACGGCTGGTACGTCAATCTCGGGATCGGGATCCCGACGCTGGTGTCGAACTATATCCCCGAGGGCGTCGAGGTCACGCTGCAATCCGAAAACGGTATGCTGGGCATGGGCCCCTTCCCGATCGAAGGCGAAGAAGACGCCGACCTGATCAACGCGGGCAAGCAGACGATCACCGAATTGCCCCAGACGGCCTATTTCGACAGCGCGACCTCCTTTGGCATGATCCGCGGCGGCAAAATCGCGATGGCGATCCTGGGCGCGATGGAAGTGGCCGAGAACGGTGACCTCGCGAACTGGATGATCCCGGGCAAGCTGGTCAAGGGCATGGGCGGCGCGATGGACCTTGTGGCGGGCGTCGGACGTGTCGTGGTGGTCATGGACCACACCAACAAGCATGGCGACAGCAAGGTGCTCCCCGAATGCACCCTGCCCCTGACGGGCAAGGGCGTGGTGGACCGCATCATCACCAATCTCGGCGTGCTGGACGTGGTCGATGGCGGGTTGAAGATCGTCGAGACCGCGGATGGCGTGACCGAAGAAGAGCTGCGCGCCGCAACCAAGGCAACCATTGTCTGAGGTCGAGATCACCCGCGAAGACGGCGAAACCAAGGGACGTTATGTCCTGCGACGGGATGGCGCAGAGGCGGAGCTGACGTATTCCATCCTGTCGCCACAGACGCGCATTGCCGATCACACCGGTGTGCCCGACACGATGCGCGGCACGGGGGCTGGTCAGGCTCTGGTCAAGCGGTTGGTCGAGGACGCCCGCGCCGAAGGGTGGAAGATCGTCCCGCTGTGCCCGTTTGTGAATGCGCAGCGCGCCATGCACCCCGAATGGGCGGACGCCTTCAACGTCTGATCAATTGAGCGCCGCAAACACGCAGCCGTCGCTGGCAAGCTCCGGCGGTGTGATACACAGCCCGCGCGCCACCTGAAACGCCGCCAGCACCTTAGGCACATAGTCGCGCGTTTCGGCAAAGGGCGGCACGCCGCCATGTTTGCGCACGGCGCCCTCGCCCGCGTTGTACCCCGCCAGCACGAGGATCGGATCACGGTCAAACGTGCCCATCAGCCAGTCGAGATATTTGACCCCACCGCCGATGTTTTCGGACGGGGCAAAGCTGTCGCTGACGCCAAACCGGGCGGCCGTGTCCGGCATCAATTGCATCAGACCCTGCGCGCCTGCCCGACTGACCGCATCCGACTTGCCCGCGGATTCGACCATCATGACGGCCAGCACCAGCGCGGGCGACACGTCGGTGCCGATGGTCGCGCGCAGGATATCGACACCATGCGCGCGCGCAACGTTCTGCATCTGTTGCAAGCGGGGGGCGGCAACCGGGGCCTTCGACTTGGCCAACGCACTCATCGCAGGTGCGAGACGCCCCGCCCCCGCATTCTCCAACCCTGCCGACACATCGGACCAGAACCAGTCATAGCGCGCCTCATACCCGCGCGGTGCGGGGGCTGTGGCATCACGCACCGTGGCGGCGGGCGCTTTGACCGCTTCGGACGGGTCAATCTGTACCGTGATACGTTTGGATGTGCCCGCCGCGGGCGGTTTCACGCGCTTGGCCGAGAAATCCTTGAACGGCGGCGGGTCATCTGCGGCCGCAGTTCCACACGCCAAACCGGCCACGAGGCCCGCAATACAAATCGCTCTGAACATTTTAACTGCCTGCATCAACTGCGCATGCGGTTCTTGCGACCGCCATTGTTTACAGTATCGCAAAAAACCGGGCCTCGATCCAGCATTGTAAATCGGAACTTTGACGGCGTTGCCACATTGTCAGGTCGAAACAGCGCACATTTGGAAAAAATCATCTTTTAAGAAGTTTTATTCCGTTTATTTTCAATGCCCTAACCCAAACGCCTCCTAAAAAGTGCATCAGACGCGAAAAGCCCGCGAAGCCGCCAAATTCGTGCCCCAATCCGGGGGCTATATACGGTCATACCAAGTCGGACAGAGGCCAAAGAGAGAGAGCGGCCTCGATACGGACGGCAAGGTAGAAACGCAAAACCTAACGATCCTTGGAGGGACGTATCATGATCAAATTCATCAAAAACTTCCGTAAAGACGAAAACGGCGCCGTGACAGTTGACTGGGTTGTTCTGACCGCTGCTGTGGTTGGCCTGGCCGTTGCTGCTTATTCCTCGATCCAGACTGGTGCGACCGAGCTGACAGCTGACACCGACACATTCCTGCAGGCACAAGACCCCAACTAAGTTGGTCTGACCTGACAGTGTGAAAACGCGCGGGGCCGTGACCAGACCTTGGTCACGGCCCTTTGCGCAACACTTGGTAACATGAACTATTGAGCAAAGGTGCCGCTATGAAAAAAGTCATTCAATCATTTGCCCGGGACACGTCCGGGGCCGTGACCGTCGATTGGGTCGTCCTGACCGCAGCCGTCGTCGCCCTCGCCGTCGCCCTCGTGCTGTTGCTCACGAACGGTTCGGTTGGTGTCTCCGCTGGCGTCGAAGCCTTTATGACCGGCTTTTTCTAAAGCAAAGCCCCGCTCACTGCGTGGCAAGAAGCGCCCGGATGCATCCGGGCGTTTGCGCGTGGACGTGACATTTTCGCGGGGCGGGAAAGGTCAAACTGAGGCCGCAACCGCTCCCTGAAAATGCCACATTCCCGAGATAGGTTTGAGGAAAGAGGCCCTGTCGTTCAAGGGGGTCCAAGTAATGAGGTACTGAGATGCGAATGGTGTTTGGACTGGTTTTGGTCGCTGGTGTCGTCCTTGCGGGCGGCGCTGTCTACATGGCGAAGAATTACATTGGTCAATACCAGACGGCGTTGGCCAAGGAGCGCGCGCAGCGTGACAAGATCGTGCCGACAGTCCCGGTATTCGTTGCCGAACGGCAGCTGAAATACGGCGAAGAACTTCTGGACGAAGATTTCCGCACGGTGGATTGGCCGGAAACAGCCATCCCCGACGGTGCGTTCACCGCTGACAACCCGATCTATGCCGAAGGCGAGACCGAGCGTCGCACCGTTTTGCGCGCCATGGAGAAAGACGAGGCCATCATGGCCGTGAAGGTGACTGCGCCCGGCGAAGAGGCGGGCCTGACCTCCCGCCTGGAACGCGGCATGCGCGCTTTTGCGATCAAGGTGGACGTGGCCACCGGTGTTTCCGGCTTCCTGCGTCCGGGCGACCGTGTTGACGTCTACTGGACCGGTCGCGTCGATCAATCGGTGGGCCAGGCACGTGGCGAAGTCACCAAACTGATCGAAGCGGGCGTCAAGCTGATCGCGATTGACCAGAGCACCCATGGCGACGTCGACGGCGCAACCATTGCGCAGACCGTGACGGTTGCGGTGGAACCCGGCCAGGACGGCCGCCTTGCCCAGGCACAATCGACGGGCCGGCTGTTCCTGTCGCTGGTCGGCACCGGGGATGACACCGTGGCGTCCGCCTTCGAAGTGAACCAGCGCACGCTGCTTGGCCTCGCAGAAGAGCAAGCCGCCGTGGAAGTGGAAGAGGAAAAGACCTGTACCATCCGCACACGCCGCGGTGCCGAGGTGGTGGAAATTCCGATCCCCTGCACAAACTAAGCCGCTTTTCAAAGGTTTATCTCAGCGCCTCGCCTTGCGGGGCGCTGTTGCATTTTTGGGTCTGTTGCCACTTATCCACATAAAAACAAACCGTGAAGTCATTGATTCTTGCAAAAAAATCGAAATGGGCGCATCTTGATTGCAATGACGGGCGACAAAGACCCGAACTGAGGCGTGATCAAAAAGGCAGGTCACATGAAAATCGACGGACTTTTCAAGGCAGCCCTCACCGGGCTGGCATTGGCTATGGGCCCGATTGCGGTCGACATGGCACAGGCAGAAACGCTGCGCGTGGTACGCGAGGCGACATCACGCACGCTGGATGTTCCGATGAACCGCGCGGTTGTGGTCGAAAGCGACACGGCATTTGCCGAGTTGAGCATCGCCAACCCCGCAATTGCGGATATCTCATCGCTGAGCGATCGGACAATCTATGTTCTGGGCAAGGCCCCCGGCCTGACCACGCTGACCTTGCTGGATGGCAACGGTCGGCTGATCACGAACGTGAATGTACGGGTTGCCGCGGACATCTCCGAGTTCAAGGAACGGCTGCGGCAGATTCTGCCCGGCGAGAAAATCGAAGTGCGCACCGCCAATGACGGCATCGTGCTGTCGGGCATCGTATCCTCGGCCGCCAAGTTGCAGCGCGCGCTGGATCTGGCGGAACGGTATGCCGAAGGGCGCGTCAGCAACCTGATGAGCGTCGGCGGCATTCAGCAAGTAATGCTGAAAGTGCGTTTTGCCGAGATGAACCGCTCTGTCTCCAAATCGCTGAGCTCCTCGCTCAGCCTCGGCGGCACGATCTTTTCCGGTGACACGGGCATCAGCGCGGGCACCGGCACCAACGTGACCGCGGGCGGCGTCGCGGGCAGCCTTGGCGGCACCCTGCCCGCCACAAACGACAATGCGGGCGCCGTGCTCTTTGGGTTTAACGCAGGCAACACCCAGGTGGGTCTGCTGCTCGAAGCCCTTGAAACCAAAGGGGTTGTGCGGACACTGGCCGAACCGAACCTGGTCGCCCTGTCGGGGCAGGAAGCCAAGTTCCTCGCGGGTGGCGAATATCCCGTCCCGGTGAGCCAGGAAGACGGCGTGGTCACCATCGAATTCAAACCGTTCGGTGTTGAGCTGAACTTTATCCCTCGCGTGGTGGACAAGGACCTGATCAACCTCGAACTTGAGGCTGCGGTGTCCGCGATCGACCCCACCAACGGGATTACCATCGACGCCTTCACCATCGACGCCTTCAGCCGGCGTGAGACATCGTCGACGGTTGAGTTGCGCGACGGCGAGAGCTTTGCCATTGCAGGCCTGCTCGAAGACAACTTTGTCGACAACAACCAACAGCTGCCGTGGCTGGGCGATGTGCCCGTGCTTGGCGCGCTGTTCCGCAGTGCCTCTTATCAACGTGAGCAGACCGAACTGGTGATCATCATCACCGCGCACCTTGTGACCCCGGTCAAGGGCGACGTGCTGGCCCTGCCCACGGATCGTATCAAACCGCCGACCGAAGCCGACCTGTTCCTGCATGGCCGCGTCGCCGCGGGCACACGCGTGCCCAAATCCGGTGCCGCGGGCGAGGTTGCCAAACAGGACTTCTCCGGCTCATATGGCTACGTGTTGGATTAAGGACAGGTCATGAAACCGATCACAACAGCCCTTCTGGCAGGCAGCATCGCGCTTTCCGCGTGCGGGCCGTCCAATGATCCGGTCTACACCCAGTTCTACCGCGAGGCCGGAGCCATCGCCGATACCGGTGCCTTTGGCAATGCCACGGCAAACAACACGCTGATCCTGACCGGAGAGCGGCAGTACTCCTTTGATCTTGCGAACAGATTTGCGTCCGAAGTGCTGACAACCGTCAACTTTGCGTTCAACTCGTCGCAGCTGGATGCCGGGGCGCAGGACGCGCTGCGTCAGCAGGCGACCTGGATCCGTCAATTCCCCGAAGTACGATTCCGGGTCTATGGCCATACGGATGCGGTGGGCTCTGCCGGCTTTAACAAGCGTCTGGGTCTGGCCCGGGCGCGCGCCGTTGTGAATTTCCTCACGACGCAGGGAATCAGCCGTTCGCGGCTCGAAGCGGTTGCGTCTTTTGGTGAGACACAGCCCATCATCGTCACGCAAGGCCGCGAGCGTCGCAATCGGCGCACCGTGACCGAGGTCACGGGCTTTGTGCGCACCCATCCCAACGTGCTGGACGGCAAATACGCCCAGATCGTCTACCGCGATTACGTGGATTCGGCCCAGGCACCGTCGCAATTGTCGGGCATCGTGGGCGCCGATCTGCGTACCGAACAGTAACAAGATACATCAAATTGGCCTGATGGAACGGGCGCGGACAATACACGGTCCGCGCCCGTTATCGTTCCGAGATACCCAACAATTGGAACTTTTTGGCCCAAATCTCGCCTGAATTCACTGCGACAACGCTTGCGAAGGGACACGTGCGTCCAAACGCGGACGTGTCAGGTGGGCAGCCCCCGCAGTGTCATGGAACAGCCATGGCCCGATGGGTAAGCCCTTGAAAAAAGGACGAGATGGCAATGAGCAGCACGATGCCACAACCCGAAACGGCGCCAATCGCCGCCTGCACCATCAGCCGCGATGTGCAGAACTTCGATCTGTTGATCGAGGATATGGAACAGTGCATGGGCGAAAGCTGGGGTGACCTGGGCTTTGCCGAGGCGCTGGCCTATTTCAACCAACCCGATGCCGAAGCGATGGAATTCGTCGCGGTCGCGATCGACGATTCCGACGAAGACAACCTCGTGCTGCTGGGCGAGATCATCACGCAGGCCAAGTCGCGCGGCATCAAGGTCGTTCTGATCGCAGAGGACGTCACACCCGCATCCCTGCACCAATTGCTGCGGCAGGGCGCGGATGAATTTGTCCCCTACCCCCTGCCCGAGGGCGAACTGCAGCAGGCTATCGAACGGATCCGCGCCACCTACCAGCCTCAGCCCGTGGAAGAAGAGCGCACCGCACAATTGAAATCCGGTTCCAACAAACAGGGCGCGGTGTTTGTCGTGCACGGCGTTGCGGGCGGCACGGGGTCAACCACGCTTGCCGTGAACCTCGCATGGGAGCTTGCGTTGCTGAGCGGGGGGGATACACCGAATGTCTGCCTTCTGGATTTTGATTTCCAGTTCGGCACCGCGTCCACCTATCTCGATCTGGCGCGGCGCGAGGCCGTGTTTGAAATGCTGTCGGATACCGAAAGCATGGATGACGAGATCTTTGGGCAGTCGCTGCTGACCTATGAGGACAAGTTGCAGGTGCTGACGGCACCGTCGGACATGATCCCGCTGGATATTGTCACGCCGGAAGACATCAGCCGGGTCATCGACATGGCGCGGGCGCATTTCGAATATGTGGTGATCGACATGCCGTCGACGCTGGTGCAATGGACCGAAACCGCCCTCAGCGCGGCGCATCTCTACTTTACCACGCTCGAAATCGACATGCGGTCGGCCCAGAACACGCTGCGGTTCAAACGCGCGTTGCAATCTGAGGAACTGCCGGTGGAAAAGCTGCGCTATGTGCTGAACCGCGCGCCCAAGTTCACCGACCTTGGGGGCCGTGCGCGGGTCAAACGTCTGGGCGAAAGCCTCGACATCGCCATCGAAGTACAGCTGCCGGATGGTGGCAAACCCATTACGCAGGCCGCCGATCATGGCGTGCCGCTGGCTGAAAACGCCGGAAAGAACCCGCTGCGCCGCGAAATCGCCAAGCTGGCGGCGTCCATTCACGAGTTGAACGCAACCCAGTCCGAAGCAGCCTAAGCACCGGTCTTTTGAGGTAAATCCATGTTCTCCAAGTACAAGAAACCCGCCCCCGCCCCGACCACCGCCCCGGCCGCAAAGGTCACGGAGCTGCCCAAGGCGGACAACCCATCCAAAGTGGCCCGCAAGGCGAATGCCTCTGCGCAACCCGCGCAGGTCACGTCGATGGACAAGGAGCGCAAGCGCAAGGAACGGATCGGCGATATCAAGCTGGAACTGCACCGTGCGCTGTTGGACAACCTCAACCTCGCCGCTCTTGAGCACGCGACCGAAGCCGATCTGCGTCAGGAGATCATCGCGATCACCGGCGAAGTGCTGGAAGAGAAAAACATCATCCTCAACCGTGAGGATCGCCAAACCCTGAACCAGGAACTGTTTGACGAAGTGACGGGCCTCGGGCCGCTCGAGACGCTGCTGAAGGACGACACGGTCAACGATATTCTGGTCAACGGCCCCAAGCAGATCTTTGTCGAGCGCGCGGGCAAGCTGCAACTGACCGACGTGACGTTCAAGGATGAAAAGCACCTGCTGCGCATCATCGACAAGATCGTGAGCGCCGTGGGCCGGCGCGTGGACGAATCGAACCCCTATGTGGACGCCCGTTTGCAGGACGGTTCGCGTTTCAACGCGATGGTGCCGCCCATCGCCGTGGACGGCAGCCTCGTGTCGATCCGGAAGTTCAAGAAGGACAAGCTGGGCGTTGATGACCTGGTGCAATTCGGTGCCTTTACCGAAGAAATGGCCGCGTATTTGCAGGCGGCGGTGGCGACGCGCCTCAACGTGATCGTGTCGGGCGGTACGGGGTCGGGTAAAACGACCACGCTCAACGCGCTGTCGTCGTTCATCGACAACGCCGAACGCATCCTGACCATCGAGGATACGGCCGAACTCCAGCTGCAACAGACCCATGTGGGCCGCATGGAAAGCCGCCCGCCCAACGTCGAAGGCAAAGGCGAGGTTTCCCCTCGCGATTGTCTCAAGAACGCCCTGCGGATGCGCCCGGACCGCATCATCGTGGGTGAGACGCGGGGCGAGGAAGTGATCGACATGCTCCAGGCCATGAACACTGGCCACGACGGATCCATGACCACGATCCACGCCAACTCCGCACGTGACGGGATCTCCCGTCTGGAAAACATGATCGCGATGGCCGGGATCGAAATGCCGATCAAGGCCGTCCGGTCCCAGATTTCGTCGGCTGTGAACCTGATCGTGCAGGCCTCGCGTCTGCAGGACGGCTCGCGCCGGATGACCTCGATCACCGAGATTACCGGCATGGAAGGTGACGTGATCTCGATGCAGGAAATCTTCCGCTATCAGCGCGTGGGCCTGACACCCGACAACAAGATCATCGGTCATTTCACCGCCACGGGCGTGCGGTCGCACTTTGCCGAACGCTTCCGTCTGTGGGGCTATGACCTGCCCGCCTCCATCTACGAACCTGTTGCCGCCGAATAATCTGAAAAGAGCAGTGAAATGAGCGCAGAACCCATCATCTACGGCCTGATCTTTATCGGCGTGCTGGTGCTTGTCGAGGGCCTGTACCTCGTCAGCTTTGGCAAATCCATCAGCCTCAACAGCCGGGTGAACCGCCGGCTTGAGATGCTGAACAAATCCGGTGGCCGCCGCGAAGAGGTGCTGGACCAGCTCCGCAAGGAGATGCAGCAGCACATGGGTGCAAAGTCCATTCCGCTCTATTCGATCCTGTCGGACAAGGCGCAAAAGGCCGCCATCGCCTTTACGCCGCAACAGCTGATCATGGTCATGGGTGGTCTGAGTGTCGTGGCCTTTGTCGGTCTCAGCGTGGGCACCGACACCGATGTGCCGATCCGGGCATTGCTGTCCGTGGGCATCGGCATTGGCGCCGTCTATTTCTGGGTGTCGTCCAAGGCGAACAAGCGCATGGGGATGATCGAAGAACAGCTGCCCGACAGTGTCGAGTTGATGGTGCGGTCGCTCAAGGTCGGCAACCCGTTCAGCTCCGCCATCCAGATCGTGGCCAAGGAAGCCTCGGACCCGATTGCCTCGGAATTCGGCGTGATCGCGGACGAAAGCGCCTTTGGCCGTGATACCGGTGAGGCACTCAAGGACATGGCCGAACGGCTCGACATGCAGGATCTGCGCTTTCTCGCGGTGGCCGTGACGATCCAGCAGCAATCCGGTGGTAACCTTGCCGAAATCCTCGCAGGTCTGGCCAAGGTGATCCGCGCCCGCTTCCGCCTGTTCCGCCGCGTGAAGGCCATCACCGCCGAGGCCAAGTGGTCCGGCAAGTTCCTGTCGGCCTTCCCCATCGTCGCGCTGATCGTGATCAACGTGAGCGACCCGCACTATTACGACGATGTGCGCGACCACGCCTACTTCATCCCCGCCTGTTTCGTCGTGGGCATCATGCTTGCCATCAACCTCTACGTGATGCGCGTGCTGACCAACATCAAAGTCTGAGGACAAGACCATGGACGCACTGCTCGCCCCTATCACTGCCGCCCTCGGACCGCTTGGGCCCATCGTTATTGCCGGTGTCATCGGCATCATGATGATCGCCGTCGTGGCCATCATGATGTTCCAGCAACCCGAAGACCCTCTGGCCAAACTCAAGCGCGCCCAGAGCCAGGGCGCCGCCGGTGCACCCAACAAGGAGCGCCTGCGTCAGGGGGCCCGCAACGAACAGCTGGAACGCTTTGCAAACTTCCTCGAACCGCAGGACGTGGCCGAGATGGGCAAGCGCCAGCTGATGCTGCGCCAAGCGGGATACCAGTCCCGCGACGCCGTGCGCATGTTCCACGCGGCCCAGTTCATTCTGGGTGTGCTTGGCCTCATCCTTGGCGTGGTTTACGTGAATTTCATCGTCGGCACCGACGAAATGGATACCCAGAAAATCCTGATGTACACGCTCGGACCGGGCGGCGTGGGATATTACCTGCCGCAATACTGGGTGACCAAGCGTGTCGAAAAGCGCAAGGAAGAGATCACCTCGGGCTTCCCGGACTCGCTCGACATGCTGCTGGTCTGCGTCGAAGCCGGTCAGTCGCTGGATCAGGCGATCACCCGCGTGGCCTCCGAACTGCGCGCCTCATACCCGGCGCTGGCCGACGAATTCATGGTCGTCAGCCTCGAGATGAAGGCCGGTAAGGACAAGGTCACCGTCCTCAACGACATGGGCGAACGCTGTGGCGTGCAGGACGTGCAAAGCTTTGTCACCGTTCTGGTGCAATCGGCGAGCTTTGGTACATCCATCGCGGACGCCTTGCGCGTCTATGCCGAAGAGATGCGCGACAAGCGCGTGATGCGCGCCGAAGAAGCCGCCAACAAGCTGCCCACGAAAATGACGCTGGCCACGATGATGCTGACGGTGCCGCCGCTCCTGATCATCCTTGTGGGGCCTTCGGTCCACGGGATCACGGAACTTGGCAACATGGGCGGTCCGCAATAAGCCCACGCTAGGCCGCCGCCGAAAACCATGCTATGGCATGCGCACCGCGCGTCCCGACCGGGGCGCGCGGTGTCGTCATAATCAAGCGTCGCAAAGACCATCCATGTTCCGAGGCATTCGAGCCCTGCCCGCCCTGTTGCTGTCCGTGACCCTTGCCGCTTGCGGCACGGGCGGCATTGACGCGTCGCAAACCGGGCCCTTTGCCCCCGGCATCGACCGCCGCGCCGAAGCGGTGAGCGGCGTCGAGGTGGGCCACCGGTTGATCTCTGCGGGCGAATTTGAACTTGCCATCCGCGCCTTCAACCGCGCCGCTCTCAATCAGGGTTTGAATGCCGAAATCCTGTCCGGGCTTGGGACCGCGAACCTCGGTCTTGGCCGCCTGAACCAGGCCGAACAGATCCTGCGCCGTGCCACGACCGAGTTCGATCCCTACCCCGAAACGCTCAACAATCTGGGCGTGGTGCTGATGGAGCGCGGCGAAACCGCCGAAGCGGTGCAGATTTTCCGCCGCGCCTTCGCGCTGGATGACGGAGAAAGCACACTTATCCGCGATAATTTGCGCAAAGCTATCGCAAAATCGGAAAATTCTGTTAACTTGCAGCCCAATGAAGACGACAACCAGTTCAAACTGGTGCGCCGAGGCAGCAGCGATTTTCTGATCCGCACTGCGCTCTGATATGAGGCCACGCCATTTGGCGTGAAACAAAAAATGACCGTGCGCAAACGCATGGACGAGCAGGCAAAGGACGCAAACATGCGCCACCCCGTGATTTTGGCAGCCGGTCTGGCAGGGCTGATGGTTGTCTCTGCGTGCAGTGAACAGAACAACGCGGATGAAACCGTCGAGCGTGCGTTCAAGGACGTGAATGTCGTCGACGAAAGCAACCTAAGCGATGTGATGCTGACCGTGGCTGACCCGAACGAGGCGGTCGCCTATTTCTCGCGCACCGCCGGCGAAAACCCGGACCGGATCGACCTGCAACGCGGGCTTGCCGTCAGTTATGTCCGCGCAAAACGCTATACCGAGGCGTCGGGCGCCTATGCCAAGCTGCTCAAGATGGACGGCGTGACGAACGAGGACCGCGTCGACTATGCCGACGCCCTTCTGCGGTCCGGGGATTGGGCCCGCGCCGAAGAAGAGCTGGACCGCGTTCCGCCCACATACGAGACGTTCAAACGCTACCGGCTGGAGGCGTTGATCGCCGACAGCAACAAGGAATGGGACAAGGCCGATAGTTTCTATGAAACGGCGGTGGGCCTGACCACGCGGCCTGCCGGGGTTCTGAACAACTGGGGCTACTCCAAGCTGACCCGCGGTGATTTCAAAGAGGCCGAGCGCCTGTTTGGCAATGCGATCCGTCAGGACACCACGCTCTTTACCGCGAAAAACAACCTGATCCTGGCACGTGGCGCACAGCGCAACTACCAACTGCCCGTGATCCCCATGGATCAGACCGAGCGGGCGCAATTGCTGCACACGCTGGGCCTTGCGGCCGTGAAACAGGGTGACGTGAACACCGGCAAGGGCCTGCTGCGCGACGCGATTGAAACGCATCCCCAGCATTTCGAGGCGGCGGTGCGGTCGCTCAATGCGCTCGAAGCCAATGTGTCGAACGGCTGAATGATGCAACAGTCGGCCTTTGCGGCGGCATGGTTCCTGCCATTTGTCGTGCCCCTTTGCTTTTACGTGGCCTTCACGGACCTGCGCGAAATGCGCATCACCAATCAGACGGTCGTGGCCATCGCCGCCGTGTTTGTCGTGATCGGCCCGTTCGTGTTCCCGTTTTCCGTCTACCTCTGGGCCCTGGCCCAGCTGGGCATTATGCTGGTGGCTGGCATCGCGCTGAACGCGGGCGGTGTGATGGGCGCCGGTGACGCCAAATTCCTCGCCGCCGCCGCACCTTATGTGGCTTTGGGCGATCTAAACCTGCTGCTGCCGCTTTTCGCCGCCGTGCTGCTGGCTGCGTTCGGCGCGCACAGGTTGGCCAAACTGTCGGGCTTGCGCAAACTCGCCCCCGACTGGGACAGTTGGGAACAGGGGCGCAAATTCCCCATGGGCTTCGCCCTTGGCCCCACCCTCGCCATCTACCTCGGCCTTGCAGCGGTTTACGGTGCCTAAAACGCGACAAAGGTCATAATTTGGCCGGATTGCTGCGCTACGCACTGAAAAAACCAGAGCAGTTCCGAGGCAGCCCAAATGAACATGCACACCGCAGATGTGATCGCTCCGCCCGCGCCCAAGCGGCTCGAAGACATGCGCCTGTCCGTCGTGATGATGCGGGACATCCTTCTCAAGACGATGTTCCGCAAATCGCTCGAAATGGTCTCGGATCTTGCGGTCGCGATGTGCATCCCCGGTATCGTGGTGCAGGAACTGATCGACATGTGCCGCGAACAGCGGCTGATGGAAGCGACCGGCACGCTCAATGCCAACAACGGCAACGAAATGGGCTATCAGCTGACCGATGCGGGCAAGGCGCGTGCGCTCGATGCGCTGGCCCAATCGGAATATTTCGGCGCGATGCCGATCCCGCTGGATGTCTACCGCCAGCAGGTCAAACGCCAGTCGATCCGCAACATCATGGTCACGCGCCAGCAATTGGTGGGTGCAATGGGCCATCTGGTCCTGCCCGATGATCTGCTGGATCAGCTTGGCCCCGCCGTCAGCGCCGGGCGCTCGATCCTGATGTACGGCCCGCCCGGCAACGGGAAATCCTCGATCTCAAACGGCATCCGCGACGCACTTGGGGATCAGGTGTTCGTACCGCGCGCAATCGAATATGGCGGGCAGGTCATCACCGTCTATGACCCCATCGTGCACGTCATCGCGCCCGAACCGGAACAGGACCCCACGGCCCTGCGCCGCCGCACGCCATATGATCAACGCTATGTCCGCTGCGAACGTCCCACGGTGATCACGGGGGGTGAATTGACCCTCGACATGCTGGACCTGAAATACAACGCAACCGCGCGCACCTATCAAGCCTCGCTCCAGCTGAAATCCACCGGTGGCATCTTTATCGTGGACGACCTTGGCCGCCAATCCGAACCACCGCAAAGCCTTGTGAACCGCTGGATCGTGCCGCTGGAGGAAAACAAGGACATTCTCGCCCTGCAATCGGGTGAAAAGTTCGAAGTGCCCTTCGACACGCTGGTGATCTTTTCCACCAACTTCCACCCCAATGAAATCTTCGACCAGGCCGCCCTGCGCCGGATCTTCTTCAAGATCAAAGTGGACGGACCCAGCCAGGCCAACTTCCTGAAGATCTTCGCCATGGTTGCCAAGAAAAAGGGCATGCCCCTGAACGAAGACGCGCTGATCTACCTGCTCAAGGTCAAATACCCGACCATCGACAGCATCTATGCCAATTATCAGCCGAACTTCCTCGTCGATCAAATGGTGTCGATCTGCAATTTCGAAGGCATCCCCCTGCAAATGCGGCCCGACCTGATCGACCGCGCCTGGGCCAACATGTTCGTCAAGGACGAACATATCGTCAAATGATCGGGGTCGCGGGATGCGGCCGCATGGGCGGCCCGATGCTGGACGCCCTGCGTGACGGCGGCACGGATGCGTTGGGCTTTGACGTGGTGGACAAGGGCTTGGCCCACGTCACCACAAATGTCATGGCCTTCGCGCCCCGCCTGCGCACCCTGTTTTCCGTGGTTCGGGACGCGGACCAGACCGACGCGCTGCTGTTTGATCAACAAAGGCTGGTTGCCTGCGCCCCGCATCTGGAACGGATCTTCATCTGTTCCACCCTGTCTCCGCGCTATGTCAAGGCGCTGCGCACCCGCGTTCCGTCACATGTCACGCTCATTGATGCGCCCATGTCGGGTGCCCAGATCGCGGCCCGGAACCGCACGCTGAGCTTCATGCTGGGCGGCACAGATGCCGACATCGCCGACGCCATCCCGCTCTTGGCCCTGATGGGCAAGCACGTCCACCACATGGGCGCTTACGGAGCAGGCATGCAGGCCAAGGTTCTCAACAACCTGCTCGCCGCCTCGCACACCGCCATGACCCGGCTGGTGCTCGACTGGGCGGATGATGCGGGTCTCGACCAAACGCGCCTCCTGAACCTCATCGAAACCGCGTCCGGCCAAAATTGGCTCGCATCCGGCTTCGAAACCATCGAGTTTGCAAAACACGGTTACGCCGAAGACAACTCCATCGGCATCCTGGCCAAGGACGTTGCCGCCGCGCGCGATGCTGCACCCGAAAACGCAGATCTCGCCCTGCCCAACGCCCTCGAACACGCCATCCGCGCCCTCACCCCGCGCTGATCCCCCGTTCATCTCGCCAAATAAACTCCCGCCCACTGCCCGACAGGCGGTTTTACCGCCGAGAGGGGAGGCTCCCGCACTTTCCACCAGCGCAAACATCACTAAGTTCACGCGCATGGCCGTACTCCCCTCACACTTCCACGACTGGTTCACCACACGCGGCTGGTCCATCCACCCGCATCAGCAGGACATGCTCGACCGGGCCGATGACCCCGCGACCCTGCTCATCGCGCCCACCGGTGGCGGAAAGACCATGGCCGGCTTTCTACCGTCCCTCGTCGCACTCGCGGACGGTGCGCATGAGGGTCTGCACACCCTCTACATCTCCCCGCTCAAGGCGCTCGCCTCGGATATCAAACGCAACCTGCGCACGCCGGTCGACGAAATGGGCCTGCCCATCCGTATCGAGGACCGGACCGGCGACACGTCGCAGACACAAAAGAGACGCCAGCGGGCCGACCCGCCGCATATCCTGCTCACCACCCCCGAAAGCCTGGCGCTGCTCACCAGCTACGAAGATGCGCCGCGCATGTTCAAAGGGCTCAAACGCGTGGTGGTCGACGAAATCCACGCCCTCGCGGAATCCAAACGCGGCGATCAGATGTTTCTAGCCCTTGCCCGCCTCCAATCGATGTGCCCTGATCTGAAACGCGTCGGCCTGTCGGCCACGGTCGAGGATCCGCAGGCCATCGCACATCTGCTGGCCAGACACCCTGATCCTTGCGCGATCCTCCAAGCGGACCCCGGCCCGCAGCCCGACATCAAGATGCTGGTCACGGATGAACCACCGCCCTGGTCCGGTTCGGGCGGCAAATACGCCATCCCCGCCGTCCTCGAACAAGTCAAGAAACACAAGACCACCCTGATCTTCCACAACACCCGCGCCCAGGCCGAGCTCTACTTCCACAACATCTGGCTCGCCAACGACGACGCGCTGCCCATCGGCATCCACCACGGCTCCCTGGACCGCCAGCAGCGCGAAAAGGTCGAGGCCGCGATGATCGCAGGCGAACTCAAGGCAATCGTGTGCACCGGCACGCTTGATCTCGGCATCGACTGGGGCGATGTGGACCTGATCATTCAGGTCGGCGCCCCCAAGAACGTCAAACGGCTTGTCCAACGCATCGGCCGCGCCAATCACCGCTACAATGCACCATCCAAGGCACTGCTTGTGCCCGCCAACAGGTTCGAGGTGGTCGAATGTGTCGCCGCACTCGACGCGGTGCACGCAGGTGAGCTTGATGGCGACCCGCGCGGTCCCGGCCCCCGTGACGTGCTGTGCCAACATATCCTGATCACCGCCGCCGCTGGCCCCTTTCACGCCGATGACCTCTATGCCGAGGTGATCACCACGGGCGCCTACAGCACCCTGACCCGCGCAGATTTCGATGCCTGTATCGAATTCTGCGCCACAGGTGGTTACGCCTTGCGCGCCTATGACCAATGGCAACGCCTGAAACAGCTGCCTGATGGCCAGTGGCACCTCCGCGATCCCCGCGCGGCCCAGCGGATCCGCATGAACATCGGCACGATCCAGGACACCGACACGCTCAAGGTCCGCTACAAGGGCCGCGGCGGCAAACCCTTGGGCGAGATCGAAGAAGGCTTTGCCGCCACCCTGACGCCCGGCGATACGTTTCTCATCGGTGGTCAGATCGTGCGCTATGACTCGTTGCGCGAAATGACAGTCCAAGTGACCCGCGACGCTGCCAAAAAGCCAAAGATCGCCACCTTCCTCGGCACCAAATTCGCCACATCGACACAGCTCAGCCACCGCATCATCGACATGTTCCAGCAGGACACATGGCCCGACCTGCCCGACCACACCGCCGAATGGCTCGGCCTGCAACGCGACGTCAGCCGCCTGCCCGAACCCGGTCGCCTCCTGATCGAGAGCTTTCCCCATGATGGCCGCGTCCATACGGCTGTGTACGGCTTTGCCGGGCGCAACGCGATGCAGACGCTCGGCCTCCTGCTCACCAAGCGGATGGAGGAAACCGGCCTCAACCCTCTCGGGTTCCTCGCCACCGACTATGCCACGCTGATCTGGGGCCTCGACAAGATCTCGGACCCCGCGCCCCTCTTCGACATCACCGCCTTGCGCGACGGGCTCGACCGTTGGCTGGCGGGCAACGCGGTCATGAAACGCACCTTCCGCGCCTCCGCCACCATCGCAGGGCTCATCGAACGCAACCTGCCCTCCAACCGCAAAACCGGGCGGCAAGCGACGTTCAGCTCCGACATTCTCTACGACACGCTCGCCAAATATGACCCCGACCACCTCATGCTCGCAATCACCCGCGAAGAAGCAATGCGCGGCCTCGTCGACTTTGGCAGGATCGAGGAAATGTGCGCCCGCATCGAAAACCGCATCGACCTCATCGAACGTGACCGCGTCACCCCCCTTGCAGCCCCGCTGATGCTCGAAGTGGGCCGCGTCCCGATCAAGGGCCTCGCAGAAGAAAAACTCCTCGCCGAAGAGGCCGCCCGCGTCATGTCGGCCGCCGGTGTCTCCGACCCCGAACCCCGTCGCCGCGAATGGCGCGTGCCCTGGTAGGTCCTTCTTCTGGCAAAAAATACCATCGGGGGAGCGCGAGGGGGCAGACAGCCCCCTCGTATCAATCATGAATCGTGTCGCGCGCAGCGCGTCCTTCAGGATCGATTTCCGCTGGCCATGCACCCGGTCGCGCAGTATGAACAAATCATGAACTCGTGCGACCTCACTCTGGCGGGCTCCGCGCTCAAGGCACTGGGCTCCGGCGCGCTCTTCTGGCCCGCGCACAGCCTGCTGTGCGTGTCCGACCTGCATCTGGGCAAGGCCGAGCGCATTGCGCGCCGCGGTGGTGCGCAATTGCCGCCCTATGAGACCCGCGACACGCTCACCCGTCTTGCCGCCGACCTCGACAGCACGGGCGCGCGGCAGGTGATCTGCCTCGGTGACAGCTTTGATGACCGTACCGCGGCCCACGCCCTGCCCGAGGAGGAGCGGCTCTGGATCACCCGGCTGCAAGCCGGGCGCACGTGGATCTGGATCGAAGGCAACCACGATCCCGGACCGCTGGAATTTGGCGGCACGCATAGGAGCGAGATGGTGATTGGCCCGCTGACCTTCCGCCATATCGCCCAAGGCGATGCCACCGGCGAGGTCTCGGGCCACTACCACCCCAAAGCCACGTTGCACACACGCGGTCGTGCCGTGACCCGCCCGGCCTTTCTGCTGGATGAACAACGGCTTATCCTGCCCGCCTACGGCACCTATACCGGCGGGCTGCGCAGCCACCACCCCGCCCTTGCCACGCTGATGTCTCCGGACGCGCTGGCCATTCTGACGGGGCGCACGCCGGTGACGATCCCGCTCGCACGGGCCAGTTGACCCATGGATATCCGTCAGCGCATCCAGGCCAGCTTTGATCGTCAATCCATGATGGCCACCTTCGGTGCCCGGCTCGAAGACGTCTCACCGGGCCACGCCACGCTCAGCGCACCGATCCTCAACGGCAGCCGTCAGCAACAGGGATTTGCCCATGCCGCGCTCACCTTTGGCCTCGGCGACAGCGCGGCCGGATATGCGGCGCTGACCCTGATCCCGGAGGATCAGGAAGTTGTCACGTCGGAAATCAAGATCAACCTCACAGCGCCCGCCCGCGGCACGCGGCTGATTGCCCGTGGACGGGTGGTCAAACCGGGCAAGCGGCTGATCGTTGTCACGTCAGAGGTGGTCAGCGTCGAGAATGGCAACGAGGTGCTCGTCGCCATCCTGCAGGGCACGATGGTGCCCGTCCCGGCCTAAGCCGTCAGGCCCTGTGGCTCGGTCAGGCCATGCGCGCGGCAACACGCGGTCAGCGTGTTGGCTAGAAGGCAGGCAATGGTCATCGGACCAACGCCACCTGGCACAGGTGTGATCGCGCGCGCCACTGTTGCGGCCTCGGCAAAATCCACATCGCCCAACAGCTTGGTTTTGCCTACCTTTTCGGGGTGCGGCACGCGTGTGATGCCCACGTCGATCACGGTCGCACCGGGTTTGACCCAATCCGCCTTGACCATCTCGGCCCGCCCCACGGCGGCGACCAGAATATCGGCGCGCGCACATACCTCGGCCAGATCCTTGGTCCGCGAATGCGCAATCGTCACGGTGCAGTTCTCACGCAGCAACAGCTGCCCCATCGGTTTGCCAAACAGGTTCGACCGCCCAATCACAACGGCCTCCATCCCCGACATGTTGCCAAGCTGATCGCGCAGCAGCATCAGACAGCCAAGCGGCGTGCAGGACACAAGGCCCGTCTCACCGCTTGCCAGCAGGCCCGCGTTCACCACGCTCAGACCGTCGACATCCTTGGCCGGGTCAATGCGCGCCACCACCGCGCGCTCATCAAGGTGATCCGGCACGGGAAACTGGCACAGGATTCCATGCACGGACGTGTCCGCGTTCAGCTGATCAATCAGCGCGAACAACTCCGCCTCGGGCACATCCGCAGGCAAACGGTGCTCGAACGACGCCATGCCGACCTCGACCGTCTGCTTGTGCTTGGCCGCAACATACACCTCGCTGGCCGGGTCCTCGCCCACGAGGATCACGGCCAGACCCGGCGTGATCCCCTGCTCTTCTTTCAGGCGCGCAACATGCTCCGCCACTTGCCCCCGCACCGTGGCTGCAAAAGCCTTGCCGTCGATTGTTGCTGCGCCCATGGTCGATACGTCCTTTATTCGCGGAAGAAATTCACTTGATGTGACCAGGTTTCGCCATCGCTGATCACCAGCGTGTCGAACTCCATGATCTGCAACAGGTCATAGAAGGTGGCGACATGTTCCAGCCCCTGGGTCCGGAAAAAGTCGTTGTTGCGCATGTTGGACGACATCTGCGCCATCACCGCGCGGGCGCGGAACAGCGTGGAAAAGATGTCATCATCCAGCGCGATGATGTTGAGGTGCTTGGCATCCGCGCCCTTGGCAAAGAACACGAAACGCGGGCTTTCAGGAGACGCCAGCTGGGCTGCCGTCAGGTTTGTCACAAATTCGACCCGCACGCCCTTGTTGGACGTCGGTCCCTGCCGAATGACGCGGGAAAACTGCTCTTGCGAGGTGACTTCGGGGTAATAATACCCTTCATAGCGGTCCTGCGCGTGCACAGGGGCCACGAAGAGCCACGCAGTGGCGATGAGGGCAAGCAGTCGGGTCATGGTAACGTCCTTTCGGGTATGGTGCCGCCACGCTGGACGCACGAGGTGGGCTGGTCAATTCCATTTCACCCCGCGCGCGCAGTCGTGACGGTCATTTCACACCTTAGAACAGCCCCTCGATCTGGCCATCTGCGTTCAACATGATGTTCTCCGCCGATGGCACGCGGGGCAGGCCCGGCATCGTCATGATCTCTCCACAGACGGCCACGATGAACCCGGCACCGGCCGACAGACGCACTTCGCGCACAGGGACGGAGTGCCCCGTGGGTGCACCGCGCAGGTTCGGATCGGTGGAGAACGAATACTGCGTCTTGGCCATGCAGACCGGCAGGTTGCCGTACCCCTGATCTTCCCACAGCTTCAGCTGGTCGCGGATCTTTTGATCCATCAGAGCTTCGTCCGCGCGGTAGATCCGCTTGCAGATGGTCTGGATCTTTTCGGCCAGCGGCATCTCGTCCGGATAGATCGGCGCAAAGTTCGCGGTGCCCGCATCCGCCAGCTCCGCAACCTTGGTCGCCAGATCAGCAGACCCTTCAGAGCCCAGTTCCCAGTGCCGCGACAGGATCGCTTCGGCGCCTTGTTCGGCCACGAAATCCTTGACCGCCTGCACTTCGGCATCGGTGTCGGTCACAAAGTGGTTGATGGCCACGACGACCGGCACGCCAAAGGATTTCAGGTTCTCGATGTGGCGGCCCAGGTTCGGGCAACCCGCTTGCACGGCTGCCACGTTCTCTGCGCCCAGATCGGCCTTGGCCACGCCGCCATTCATCTTCATCGCGCGCACCGTGGCCACGCAGACCACAACGGAGGGCGAAAGGCCCGCCTTGCGGCACTTGATGTTCATGAATTTCTCGGCACCGAGGTCAGCGCCGAAACCGGCTTCGGTCACAACGTAATCCGCCAGCTTCAGCGCCGTTGTGGTCGCAATGACCGAGTTACAGCCATGCGCGATGTTCGCAAACGGGCCGCCATGGACAAAGGCGGGGTTGTTTTCCAGCGTCTGCACCAGGTTCGGCTGCATCGCGTCCTTGAGCAGGACAGTCATCGCGCCGTCCGCCTTGATATCGCGCGCAAACACGGGCGAACGGTCGCGGCGATAGGCGACGATCATGTCGCCCAGACGCTTTTGCAGGTCCTGCAGGTCTTTGGCCAGGCACAGGATCGCCATAACCTCGGACGCCACGGTGATGTCAAAACCCGCCTCGCGCGGGAAACCGTTGGCCACGCCGCCAAGGGACGCCGTGATCTGGCGCAGGGCGCGGTCGTTCATGTCGACCACACGCCGCCACACGACGCGGCGGGTGTCGATCTCGAGGTCGTTGCCCCAATAGATATGATTGTCGATCATGGCCGACAGCAGCGAATGCGCCGACGTGATCGCGTGGAAGTCCCCGGTAAAGTGCAGGTTCATCTCTTCCATCGGCACGATCTGGGCATAACCACCACCGGCAGCGCCGCCCTTCATGCCAAAGTTCGGGCCAAGCGACGCTTCGCGGATACACACGCACGCGTTCTTGCCGATGCGGTTCAGGCCATCGCCCAGACCCACGGTTGTCGTGGTCTTGCCCTCACCCGCGGGTGTCGGGTTGATCGCCGTCACAAGGATCAGCTTGCCGTCTGTGCGATCCTGCACGCTGTTGATGAACGATTGCGACACCTTGGCCTTGTCGTGGCCGTAGGGCAGCAGGTCGTCGCTGGAGATACCCAGCTTGGCCCCGATCTCCTGGATCGGCTTCTTGTCCGCTTCGCGCGCGATTTCGATATCTGTCTTGTAGGCCATGGTGCTCCCCGCAGGCGTTGATCCAGCTATGCTGTCTTCGTCTGCATACAGGCGCATGCCCAGATTCAATGTGCGCATTTCCGACATTTTTGCGAGACGAAGCGGCCCGTTCAGGGGCGGTCGTTTCATTTCGGAAACGGGTCAGGCGTTTTGGGAAACTGCGGGCGTCACGGTTAGCGACTGTTGCAAGAGCGCATTTGTGGCCATCAGCTTGGCCCGCGTGTTGCCCGAAAACGCAAACTCGAGATGCGGGCCAAGGTCGGGATTGCGCTTGACCAACCGGCGCAGCGCATCCGACGAAAGGGCAAAAATCCGCGTGGGCGTGTTGATCCGAACCGTTGCCGTGGCAGGCGCGCTGGTCATACATCCCATCTCACCGATGAACCCGCCCGGTCCCACCTGGGCGATTGTCTGTCCTCCGATGTCGATGTCCACCCCGCCCGATTGCAGATAGCTGAGCTGTGTGACCGGCGCATCCTGGCTGGTCAACGTCTCGCCGGGGGCGCAATCGGCCCATTCTCCGGCGTTGAGCAGCCGTCGCGCATCCAGCCGTCGCAGCGTCGGGAAATGGGTGTCCAGAAAGGCCTGTTCTTCCGTATTGAAACGCAACCCCTGGGTCAGCAGCCAAACCCGCGCAATGCCCACGACCGACAGCGTGATCCAGCTGATCTGGATAATGGCGGAGAACAGGTTCCAGCTCGCAAAGAGCGACACCAGAACCAATCCGGCGCCCAGCATGTTCATAACGGCGTAAGGATATCCGTTGCCGCGCACGGCCCCCATCTGCAACAGCGCATAGGACGACAGATAAAACGCAACCCCGGCAAAGCCGGCAAGCTGATACAGGTCGATCATGATTTGCCCCCCCAGGCACCCCGCAGGAAACCTGCCCGATCGGGCGGCGACAAATCAAGCCTGTTTGCGCTCAGGCCGTCTCCGGCGCCCAGGCGCGTTGGTCCGGCACGTGCAGACGCAGCGTGTCGCCGATCCTGAGCGGGCCCGGGCGTTCGACCCACGCCGTGACGCCGCGTCGGTCCTTGGCCGCCGCCTTAAACCCCTTGCCCGCGTCGCCGTGATGGCGCGCGATGGTCAGACCCGGTTGGTGGCAGGGGCGGTTTTCCATGTCGATGACCAGCGTTGTGCCCGCCTCTGACTGCAGCCGTGCCGAGGGGGGCACATGGGTGAAATCGGGGATCCCCTCAACAACTACACTGGCCCCCAACCACGCCGGATCAAGCGCATCCAGACCGATCTGCGCGGCAATCTCGGCCAGTTCCTCGGCGCTGACGATGGACAACTGGCGCACATTGGCGATCTCGGTGCCCTTGGGATGCTGTGATTTGACCCGCGTGCAAGACGGGCGCGTACGCCCGCCATAAGGGACACCCGCTATCCCGTCGAACCCCAGATCCAGCGTCGGCACCGCGACACCGTCAATCGCGGGTTCACGCCGTTCGGTCATATGGCCAAGCCATGTGATCGTGCCGTAGTGATCGGTGGGGATAAGCGCGGGCATAGGCGTGTCCTTTTCGCGGCGTTAAAACATCCTGATATGAAAAAGCCTCGCACAAGGCGAGGCAAATTCATTTTCGTGATGCGCCGTTCAGGCCGCGGAATGGATCAACCCGCCGGTTCCGGCTCCATGCCGCCATCGCCTTCGGGGCCTGATTTCTTCTTGGCCTTCGGGATCGCGGTCAGGCTCGGCTTTTTGTCTTCGACGGCCGTGCCACCTTCGTCATCATCGGGCGCATGGGGCGGCTCGCCGCGCATCACACGCTTGATCTCTTCGCCGGTCAGCGTCTCATACTCAAGAAGACCCTGCGCCAGCCGCTCGAACTCTTCTTCGTTCTGCGAAATGATCTGATAGGCGGTGTCGTAGCCTTCATCGATGAAGCGTTTCACCTCTTCTTCGATCAGTTCCTTGGTGTTGGCCGACACGGAAAAGCCCATCGTGTTGCCGGTATAGCCTTCGGCCGCCTCAGCATAGTCGATGTTGCCCACCTTGTCGGACATGCCGTAGCGCATGACCATCGCCCGCGCCAAAGCACTGGCTTGCTGGATGTCGCCCACGGGACCGGAGGACACGCTTTCCGCGCCGTATTTCAGGATCTCCGCCGCCTTGCCCGCCATGGTCATGGCAATGCGCTGTTCGGCCTCGTCCTTGAACATCTGCAACTTGTCCATTTCGGGCAGGCTCATTACCATGCCGAGGGCACCGCCGCGCGGGATGATCGTCGCCTTGTAGACGGGATCGCATTTCGGCAGCTTCAGGCCCACGATGGCGTGGCCCGCCTCGTGATACGCCGTCTTTTCCTTCTGGTCTTGCGTCAGCACCATGGAACGCCGTTCGGCCCCCATCATCACCTTGTCCTTGGCTTGCTCAAAATCTTCCATCGTCACGAAACGACGGCCGATCCGCGCGGCCCAAAGAGCCGCCTCGTTCACGAGGTTTGCAAGATCCGCACCGGAAAAGCCGGGCGTGCCGCGCGCGATGATGCGCAAGTCAACATCGGGACCAAGCGGTGTCTTGCGGGCATGTACGCCGAGGATCTTTTCGCGGCCCTTGATGTCGGGATTGCCCACAGTGACCTGACGGTCAAAGCGGCCCGGACGCAGCAGGGCGGGGTCGAGCACGTCCTTGCGGTTGGTGGCCGCGATGATGATCACACCTTCGTTGGCCTCAAACCCGTCCATCTCGACCAGCAACTGGTTGAGGGTCTGTTCACGTTCGTCGTTGCCGCCGCCATAACCGGCACCCCGGTGGCGACCCACAGCGTCGATCTCGTCAATGAAGACGATACAGGGCGCATTCTTCTTTGCCTGTTCGAACATATCGCGCACACGGCTCGCACCCACACCCACGAACATCTCGACAAAGTCGGAGCCGGAGATGGTGAAGAACGGCACACCGGCCTCACCCGCAACCGACCGCGCCAGTAGCGTCTTACCGGTGCCCGGAGGGCCCACCAGCAAAGCACCTTTGGGGATCTTGCCGCCAAGACGCGAGAACTTCTGCGGGTTGCGCAGGAATTCCACGATCTCTTCCAGCTCTTCCTTGGCCTCATCAATGCCGGCGACGTCGTCAAAGGTCACGCGCCCATGCTTTTCGGTCAACATCTTGGCCTTGGATTTGCCAAAGCCCATCGCGCCGCCTTTGCCACCGCCCTGCATGCGGTTCATGAAATAGACCCACACGCCGATCAGCAGCAGGAATGGCAGCAGCGAGATGATGAAGGTCTGGAACCCGGACTGCTGCTGCGGTTCGACCTGAACCGGCACGTCATTGGCAATCAGAAGATCGGTGATGGCCGCGTCTTCGGGTTTGATCGTGACAAAGTCGTCGGACCCGATGCGGTATTTCACCTGCTCGCCGTCAAGGGTGACGGTGGACACGGATCCATCTTCGACGGAGCTGACGAACTCGGAATAGGTCATCTCGCGACTTTGAAGCGTGTTGCCCGACCCGCTGAACAGGTTGAACAGGGCGAGGATCAACAAAAACAGGACGACCCAGAAGGCGATATTGCGTGCGTTACCCAAGCGATTTCTCCGAATGCAGGCGATCAGACACGCGGTGCGCGTGCTGCACGACATAAGATAGACATGCGCGCGTCATGTTCAATGCGATAAAAGTGCGGCGAAAAAACCGTCTGCTCCGCCTTCAAGCTCTGCCGTCCAATCGTCGTCGCCTGTGATCACGGGTGCGGCGACAAATCGGCCTTTGTACCAAACCGACGGCGTGACGGCGAGGGCAGCCCGCGGCACGCGCCTCTCCCGCCAGCCCTCAAGCTCGGAAAGCGCGTCATACCCAAGGGCGCGCACGATGATATCGGGGTCCTCTTCGGGGCCGTCCACCATCCACCGTTCGTCCCACATATCGCCCACCTCGGCCTGCACATCCGCCAGCGCGTTCAACTCGCGGTAAATCCACAGACAGCCGTCCGATTGCGAGAACTGACACCCTTGCAGCGTCATTGTCTGACCCGCATTCACCGCATCCATGACGCGCGCCATACCCTCGCGCCGCGCCGGATAGGGGTGCCCGGTGAGCCACATGATGCTGTGGATCAGAAGACGGCGTTTGATCTCGACCGGTTGCGCGCGGAACAGGTTCACATCCATCAGGACCGCGCCTGCCTCGATCTGCACCATGTCGCGCGCCACGAGAAAGGTCTGCCAATCCAGCGCATCGCGCGCCTGCTTCATATGTTCGGTCACATCAACGATGGCCTCAACGCTGACCCCCACGGTGGCCAGCAAGGTGATCGCGTCCCGCACACGCACCCGTTCGAAATCCCGGTTCGCGTTGCTGGGGTCGTCCGCCCATTGCAGACCTGCCGCCTGGAGATACAGGCGCAGATCCTCCCGCTTGACCCGCAGGAACGGACGCACCCATGTGATTCCGTGGCGCACGTGGCGCGGGGACATGGCGCTCAACCCGTCGACACCTGCCGACCGCGCCAGACGCATCAGGAACGTCTCGGCCTGATCGTCTGCCGTGTGGCCAAGCGCAATATATTCGATCTGGTGCGCATAGGCCCAATCAGCCATCAACGCATAGCGGCCCTCGCGGGCTTCGGCCTGCATATTGCCTGCGCCGTCCCATCCCGACCAATATTCGAGGTGATGCTGCAAGTTCAGCTTTTGGCACAGGCTGGTGACAACGGCGACCTCACTTTTGAATTCGGGGCGCAGGCCATGGTCGATCGTGATCACGTGCAGGTCGATTTTGCGATCCGTCGTGTAGCGGGCCAGCGCCGACAGCAGCGCAATGGAATCGCCGCCGCCCGATACCGCAACGCCCATGCGTTCCGGCGGACGGTGCCCAACCGCCTCATCAATCGCTTCGATCAGCGGATCAATGAGCAATTACGAACACCCGAGATTTGTCATCGCCGCCTGCGCATCCGTAAGCACGGCGGTTCCGGGGAAACGGGTGCCCACCTCGGCCAGCGTCACGCAGGCTTCCTGCGTCTGGCCAAGTCGCCCAAGGGCCGCGCCCACCCGAAACAGGGCTTCGGGCGCAAGCGTGCTTTGTTGATCCAGCGAAAACGCACGCAGATAGGCGCGCGCGCCTTCACGCACATCCCCCAACCCTTCAAGCGCCTCACCCCGGCGCAGCTCCGCCTCTACCTCGAGGGGGCTTCCGGGATAGGTCGCAGTAAAGGCCGCAAACTGGTCCGCGGCGGCGCGAAAGTCACGGGCGGCGAGCGCCTCCTGCGCCCGCTCAAAATCGGCCCGTTCCTGTTCGGCCAGCTGGATTTCAGGTTGCGGTGTTGTGGGGGCCGCGGGGGCTGCCGGCGCGCCAGTGTCCCCCCCAAGGCGGGGCGTGTCGCCAAGCGCGCCGATGTCGCAGCCCGCCTCAAGCTCGCACAGGCGGAATTCGAGATCACCAATGCGGTTCGTGCCGTCGGTCACGACACGGTTGATGCGAAACTCAAGCTCTTCAGTCTTGGCCGTGAGCCTTTGCAATTCGCTCTCGATCGCGTTGAGCCGGTCCAGCGCGCCTGCCCCCGCAAGGTTCGAAGATGCACCACCCGTCGTCGACAATTCGCGCCGCAGGCGTTGCACCTCGACAAACAGAACGGTCATTTCCTGACGGATATCCGCCAGCGTCTGATCATCCTGTGCAAACGCAGAGTGCGCCGGCCATGCCAGCGCAATCGCAAACAAAAGCGGAGCGGCGCAACGCTTCATCATGCTCAGCTCGTCAACCCGCCTGCCAGCACGGTCACCGCGCGGCGGTTCTTGGCATAGCAGGCCTCTTCGCTGCACACCTCGATGGGGCGTTCCTTGCCATAGCTGACGACTTGCAGGCGGTTCGACTGCACACCCTGGCTGATCAGATAGGCGCGTGCGGCATCCGCACGGCGTGCGCCAAGGGCGAGGTTGTATTCACGTGTGCCCTGTTCGTCTGCGTGGCCTTCGATCACGGCTGTGAAATCCGCATTCTGCAAGAGCCAGATCGCCTGCCCTTCGAGCGTTGCGCGCCCTTCGGGCGTCAGCGTCGACTGGTCCACGGCAAAAAGCACGCGGTCCCCCACAGCCTGCTG
Organism: Tateyamaria rhodophyticola; assembly: GCF_047777875.1. Taxonomy (GTDB): domain Bacteria; phylum Pseudomonadota; class Alphaproteobacteria; order Rhodobacterales; family Rhodobacteraceae; genus Tateyamaria. The sequence continues at coordinate 416,291 of NZ_CP180519.1, forward strand.
GAAATAGGCGGGTGAGGTCGGATCGGATGCGCTGCCCGGAACGATACCGCCGGCCCCGGCACCCAAGGGTGCGTTGCTGGTCACGTCATCATTGCCAAAGCGGGCGGGGTCGGTACAGGCCGCAAGGCCAAGCACCGCGCAAATCATCAGGATGGGTTTCAGTGTCATGGGGCTCTGCCTCTCTTGCACGTTTGTTCTGTCTACGTGAATGTACTGCTGCTGCGACGATACCACGATTGGTGCGTCATGAAAATGCGGATGCGTTCAGCGCTGCAAAGGGCCCCAGGACGGGTCTGATCCGCCTTCGGGGGTGCGGACGGGGCGCAGGTTGCGGCCCGTGATGTCCACCGAATAGAGGGTCGAGCGGCCTGCGGCCCCTTGGGTCTCGCGGGCGAACATGATCACGCGACCATTGGGAGACCATGTTGGCCCCTCATCGAGGAACGATGCCGTCAGCAGGCGTTCTTCGGAGCCGTCCACGCGCATCACACCGATATGGAACCGGCCCTTGGATTGCTTGGTAAAGGCGATGAGGTCGCCACGCGGGCTCCAGACCGGCGTGCCATAGCGGCCCTCGCCAAAGGAAATGCGCCGTGCCTCACCCCCGCTTGCGGGCATGACATAAAGCTGCTGACTGCCCGACCGGTCGCTTTCAAACACGATCTGGCTGCCATCGGGGCTGAAACTCGGGGCGGTTTCGATGGAGGGCGCGGATGTCAGGCGCTGCGACTGACCTGTCGTGACATTCATCGACCAGATGTCGGTATTGGCCCCCTGGCTCAGCGAATAAACCACCGTCTGCCCGTTGGGCGCAAAACGGGGCGCAAAGCTCATCGTGCCCTGCTGGCTTTCCAGCACACGGCGCTGCACTGAACCCACGTCCAGCACGTAAATCCGCGGAAACCCGGTCTCATAGCTGGTGTAAAGCACACGGTCGCCCGTCGCGGAAAAGCGCGGGGCAAGCACGATGGCTTCGGAGCCGGTCAGGTACTGCACATTGGCGCCGTCATAATCCATGATGGCCAGCCGCTTGCGCCGTTCGTTCTTCGGCCCGGTTTCCGAGACAAAAACCACCCGGCTGTCGAAATAGCCGGTCTCGCCGGTGATGCGGGAATAGACGACATCGGCCACCTTGTGCGCGATGCGCCGCCAGCCATCGGTTGTGCCCGCAAATTGCAGGCCCTCGCCCAGTTCGGTGTCGGAGAACACATCATGCAGGCGGAATTTCACCGTGACCTGACCACCCACAACGGTCACGGCCCCAGTCACCAGCGCCTGCGCGTTGATCGCCTTCCAGTCGGCATATTGGACGGGGGCGGCGAAATCCGTGATCTGACTGATGAACGCGTTGGCGGGGATTTCCCGGAACAGCCCCGTGCCCGCCAGGTCATCGGCAATCACACGCGACAACTGTTGACCCATCGCGGCGGCCTCTGCGTTTTCGGGCACAAGGGCGGGGATCGCCACCGGCAGCGGTTCGATCACCCCTTCGGTGATTTCGATCCGCAAGGGACCGTTTTGCGCGTGGGCCATGGTCACACCCAAAGCCACCATGAGGATCAGAAACACTCGGAACATCATTTGATACGCATCCTTTCGGGATTGAACGTCATCTCGATTTCTTGCCACTGGCCGTATTTTTCAGCCGGCAGGGCGTACCCGTCGCGGGTACAGCGGATTATGGCGCGGCGTGCGGCCTCGAACGCCTGGTTGGCCGCGGACTGGCTGCCGCCCGAACTGGACAAAAGCCGGATGGAGGCGATGATCGGCTTGCCGCTCTGCTCCATGTCGACCCCCACAACAACGGTGGTGCCAAGCGCCTCGGTCGACAGCGATCCCACGTTCCAACAGGCGGACACGGCTACGCGCAGCGCTTCCTTTTCGCCATTGGACAGAGGCGGCCCCTGTGGCACGACCTCTTCTTCGCCACCACCCAGGATACCCGCGAGGGCATCGTTGACCGCATCCGCAGTGGTGTCGCTCTGTGGCTCGGGATCGGGATCGGCCTCCGTCGCAGGCGCCGGATCGGCCTCTGCGGTGCGGGTCGGCGCGCTTGGCCTGCGGCTGGGCGGGCGGATCGAAGATTGCGGCGCACCGGACGGCTCTTCGGCCTCTGTCACGATCTGATCAGACGCCTCTTCGGGCGCCGTGGCCTCCTGCTCTTCGGCTTGCGTCTCGCCGCCCGCGTCGTTGGTCACGGCCTCCTGCTCCACCACATCCGGCGTGGCATCGGGATCGGGCGCCTCGACCACTTCCGGCGCGACACGGTCAGAGGCTTCGGGCACGGGCGTCTCGGCCACCTCCGGCGCGTCGATGGCCGGTGTCTCTGGCGTGGGCAGGCTGGGTGCCTCGTCCACGATCTCTGGCTCCGGCTCCGGCGCGGGCGGTTCCGGCAGCGTCTCGGGTTCGGGCTCTGGCGTCGGTTCGGGCTGCACCGCCGTCACATCAGGATCAGGCGCGGGTGTCTCCACCGGATCAGGCACCACTTCGGGTTCCTGCGGCAGCGCCACGTCCGTAGGTGCCGCAGGTTGCGGCCCATCGCTCAGAAGGGCCTCGAACGCATCGGTGGAAATCACCGACACCTCGGACACTTCGAAGGGGAGCGGCTCAGACTGAAACGCCCCGCCGAAGATCAGCCAGCCGATCAGCCCCACATGCGCGGCACCGGATATGACCTGCCCGACATGCACGCGTCACTGCCCTTCCCCGTCGAGGGTCGGCCCACCGATATCCGTGACCAGCCCGATATTGGCAAAGCCGCCCGCATTGAGCGCGCCCATGACTTCCATGACCTGGGCATAAGGCACGGCACCGTCCGCCCGCAGGAACACGCGGTCGCTGTCGCGCTCGGACGCGATGCCGCGCAGGCGCGTGACCAGATCGGCGCGCGCCACGACGGTGGTCTGGATCTGCACTTCGCCGTCTGCCGTGACGGTCACGGTCAACGGCTCTTCCTGATCCGATGGCAGCGCGCTGGCCGCTGTGCGCGGCAATTCCACCGGCACCCCGACCGTCAGCAGGGGGGCCGCCACCATGAAGATGATCAGAAGCACCATCATGACGTCCACGAACGGCGTCACGTTGATCTCAGCCATCGGCTGCGACCGTCTGCGCCTGCGGCGGCGGCTGCCACCTCCGGCACCCGCATCCTTCTGCACCACACCCGCGCCCATGGCCTAACCGTCCAACTGGCGGCTGAGGATGGTGGCGAATTCATCCGCAAAGGCTTCGTATCCGGACACGATGCGGTCGCTGTCCGCGCTCAGCTTGTTGTAGAAAATCACCGCCGGGATCGCCGCCAAGAGGCCCAGACCGGTGGCCAAAAGCGCCTCCGCAATGCCGGGGGCCACAACGGCGAGGTTGGTGTTCTGTTGCTCTGCAATCTCGATAAAGGCGTTCATGATGCCCACCACGGTGCCAAAAAGACCGATGAACGGGGCCGATGACCCGATCGTGGCCAGAATGGTCAGCCCGTTCTGCAACCGGTCGCCTTCCTTGGCGATGGCCACATCCATGCTGCGGTCAATCCGGGAGGTCGCGTTGGCAATCAGCCCGCCATCCTCCTTGTGCGACCGCTGCCACTCGATCATGCCCGCGGCGAACACCTTTTCCGATGCACCCTTCGGCTCCGGCCCGATCTGTTCAAACAGGCCGTCCAGCGGCTCGCCTGACCAGAACGCCCGGTCAAACCGCGCCGCCTCTGCGCGTGCGGCCCGGTACAACAACCATTTCTGAATGATAACCGCCCAAGCCCAGAACGACGCAATGATCAACATGATCATCACCAGCTTCACCGTCAGGGTTGCGCGCAAGAACAGCCCCCACATCGAGAAATCAACCTCGTGCGCGAGCGCAAGTGTCTCTGCTTCCATACTGCCTGCTCTTTGTTGTGGGCGTGTTTGTTGTGCCCTTGTTGAGCGCCAATATACGCCACGCGAAAGGGGAAAGCTATCACTTCGGCGTCAGTTCGCCTTATTTTGCGCCCATTGCGCGGATTTCTGCAGGCAGGCGCACGGGCTTGCCCGCCGTTGTCATGGTCACCGCGATCACATGCGCCCGAAAAAGCGTCACGTCCCCGCGCCGCACTTCCTGATCAAAGGTCCAGCGCACGGCACTGGCGGCCCGGTGCGTGGTCACAACCGTCAGCCGGTCCCCAAGACGCGCGGGCGAAATGTAATCCGCCTCGACCCGGGTGACGACAAACACGAGACCCTGCGCCTTCATCGCGTTCTGATCAAGACCGCAGGCTTCCACAATCTCGGAACGGGCCCGCTCGATATACCGCAGGTAGTTGGCGTAATAGACGACGCCCGCCATATCGGTGTCTTCGTAATAGACCGTGAGGGGAAAATGATGCGCATCCATAACCGGCACTCTAGTCACGGCCTGCTCAGCAGAACAACCGCGATCACAAAGACGACCGCGCCTGCGCCGAAAAAATGCGACACGCGGTCGGTGCGCGCCGTACCGTCCTGCGCTTCACTCAACAGCGACCGAAACACATAAAGCGCGACCCAACCCATGAGCATCGCAAAGGCCAGAACAACGATCACCAGAGCACTCGCATCCGCCTGATAGAAATAGACGGCAACAGGCAACAGAAACGGTGCCACCAACAACCACAGACGCGCATCCCTGATCCAGACCCAGTCCGGCAGCGCAAACAGCGCCGCAAGATAGGCAAGCGACCGCCCGAACAGATACACCGCAAAAGCCAGCCACAGGGCCAGCACCGCCACCATCATTGCACCATCCCCATCCGCGCATGCAGACGCAGCGCATGGGAAGGATCATCTGCCGCCACCGGCATCACCGGATCATATGCCGCGCGAATGAGGCCCGCGATATCCGGGCGCAACACCGTCGTCACGCCCGCCAGCGCAAGCGGTGACTGGTCCCGAAACGCGAGATCCGACCACAAAAGCGCCGATTGCACGACCTGGCTCAGCGCAAGCGTCTCGGCCGGCACCGCGCTCAAATGCGCGTCCATACGCAGGAACACGAAACACGCCTGAATGGCCCCCGCTTCATCAAAACGGAAAATGCGGTACTGGTTGGCATCCGCCTCCTGCAACCGCCCGACAAGCGGCCCGAGATCCGGCACCAACCGATCCAACCCCGGCACCTCCGGCAACTCCGCCCAGTCAGAGAAAAAGAACCACATGAAATTGGCGCCCAACTCCGGATCGGTTTCCGCCACCTCGAGCGCCGCCAGTTGCGCCACCGCCTCAATCGCCCCCTTCACAACGCCCAGCGTTGCATCGTCGACACCAAACACCACCGGCGCCATGGGCCGCCCCCACCGCGCAAACGCATACGCTCCGCCGTCCCGCGTAAAAAGCGCCTCTACCTGCTGCTGATCCATCTTCATCTCGCCAGTCAAACTCCGGGGGTGCGGGGGCTGGCCCCCGCGTGACGACGTCAAACACAAGGTCGGCAAAAGATCAAATGGCACCCAAAGGGATGGCGGGTGGGGTGTCGTTCGCAGAACGCACGTCACCCGTCATCCATCAAACAGATCGCCTTCGCGGCGCGGCGCCTCAAGCCCCAGATGCCGCCATGCCCGCGCCGCCAGCAACCGGCCACGCGGCGTGCGCTGAATCAATCCCTGCTGCAACAAATAGGGCTCGATCACTTCTTCCAGCGCATCCCGGCTCTCCGACAGCGCCGCACTCAGCGTTTCGACCCCAACCGGGCCACCGCCGTAATGCTCCGCCATCAGACGCAGGTATCGCCGGTCCGCACCGTCAAGTCCCAGATGATCAACCCCCAGCCGCGTCAATGCCGCATCAGCCAGGTCCTGCGTCACACGCCCGTCACCCTCGACAACGGCAAAATCCACCACGCGCCGCAACAATCGGCCCGCAATCCGCGGCGTGCCACGGGCGCGGCGCGCAATCTCGCGCGCGCCGCCTTCGTCCGCCGGTGCCCCCAATTTGCGCGCATTGCGGTCCACAATCACAAACAGCTCGTCTTCGGTATAAAACTGCAACCGCGTGGGGATCCCGAACCGGTCGCGCAGCGGCGTCGTCAACAGCCCCATCCGCGTCGTCGCCCCCACCAGCGTAAAGGGCTGCAACTCGATCCGTACCGTGCGCGCCGCCGGCCCTTCGCCGATCACCAGATCCAGCTCGAAATCCTCAAGTGCCGGGTACAGAACCTCTTCGACCGCCGGGTTCAAACGGTGGATTTCGTCGATGAACAGCACATCGCGCGCCTCGAGATTGGTCAGGATCGCCGCCAGATCGCCCGCCTTGGCCAGCACTGGCCCGGACGTCATGCGAAACCCCACACCCAGCTCACGCGCCATGATCTGCGCCAGCGTTGTCTTGCCCAGGCCGGGAGGTCCATGAAACAACGTGTGATCCATCGCCTCCCCCCGCTGCCGCGCGGATTGAATGAACACCTTGAGGTTTGCGCGCGCCTCAGCCTGCCCGACAAATTCATCAAGCATCTGCGGGCGCAGCGCACGGTCAAAATCCTCGGGCAACGGCTCGGGGCGCAGCGTTGGATCGGAACTGTCACTCATTCCGCCCTACCCTTTCGGCGCCAGCAGCCGCAGCGCCGCGCGGATCAATGCGGGCGCGTCCGCATCCGGCGCATCTCCCGCGGCCTGTGCCACCGCCGCTGCGGCATCTGACGGCGCATAGCCCAGATTGCCAAGCGCCGACAGCGCATCGGCCTGCGCCGATGACGGTGGTGCGGATACCACAACCGGTTCGATCACCGCATCCGCATCCCCCGCGGCCAGAACCTCCGCCGGGCCACCGCTCATGGCCATCACCGTCGGTGCCTTGTCCTTGAGGTCGAGCACGATGCGCTGCGCAATCTTGGGGCCAATCCCCTTGGCCGCCTTCACCGCGTTCCAGTCGCCAAGCGCAATTGCCCGGCTGACCCCGTCGGGCCCCAACGTGCCCAGAATGGCAAGCGACGCCTTCGCACCCACGCCCTGCACCGACATCAAAAGCCGGTGCCATTCCTTTTCCACCAACGTGGGAAAGCCGAAAAGCTGCATCAGATCCTCACGCACCACCAGGTCCGTAAAGAGCGCTACCGCCTCTCCCGGTCCCGGCAACGCGGCCAGCGTCCGGTCCGAGCAGAACACCAGATACCCGACACCGCGCACGTCCAGCAGCACGTGATCGCTGGCCTTGTAATCAATGCGCCCGGACAGCTTGCCGATCATGCCCGCGCCCGCGCAAGCGCAGCCCCCAGACCCGATCCGGCCCCCTGATGTGCATGACAGATCGCGATGGCCAAGGCGTCCGCCGCGTCCGGGCCTGCCAGATCCACACCGGGCAGCTGCACACGCACCATATGCGCCACCTGCCGCTTGTCCGCGTGCCCCACGCCCACAACCGTCTTTTTCACCGCGTTAGGAGCATATTCACCGATGGCCAGCCCGGCCTGTGCCAGCGCGAGCATCGCAACCCCACGGGCCTGCCCCAGCTTGAGCGTGCCCGCGCCGTCCTTGTTCACGAATGTCTGCTCAATGGCCGCACCTTCCGGAGCATATGCCGCCACCACGTCCCGCAGCTGCGAATGCAGGCTCAGGAGACGCGCGGCAAGATCATCCCCTTCGGAATGGCACACGCCATTGGCCACATGCCGCAACCGCGACCCCTCGGCGTCGATCACGCCCCAGCCCATGTGCCGCAGGCCCGGATCAATTCCCAAGATACGCATGTTGTTGCCCTCGCCTGCCGCCTTGATCGGCGTTTTCCCGTGCTTCGCACGATGTTGTGTCGTGCCTAGCACGAAACGCGAACATCCGAAAAGCCCTTACAGTTTTACGCACTTCGCAATTTCAAGGCGCGCAGCGCATGCCCGCAGGGTGCGCCCGGGGCGAAATACGACACGGATTGGTCAAAAACGACCCGCTCTGCCATGGAATTTTCCAAATATTCACAACAGGTTAACCAACAGCCCGACCTATGCAAAAACAACATGGCGGGCATGATTTTTTTGATCTTGCTGTGCCTAAAAACCAAGCATAGATGCGCCTCATCCGTTGGAACACACCAACTCAAACGCTTAACAAAAGGACTGCTACAATGGCTGCTTTTGACACCACCCGCCCTCAATACGGCGCTGCACCGGTTGCAGGCCAAATCAAGGGCTTCTTCTCTGCCCTCGCTGCGAAATTCAACGCATGGCAGGATGCCCGCGTGACCCGCAACGCACTGCACGCGCTCACAGATCGCGAGCTCGAAGATATCGGTCTGATCCGTGGCGACATCGACGCCGTCGCCAACAAATAAGCCTTTGGGCCATGCCCGAAACGGCAAAAGCCGCGTGCGCATCTGCGTCACGCGGCTTTTCTTTGGCCTGTTGGAACTGGAGGTTCAGGCCAGTCCCGTGATCAGGTCAGCGGTTCGATGAAGCCTGCGAGGAATTCCGTGAGCGGATCAACCTGCATGGCCCATGCGCCCGCCTGTTCGACCGACGTCCCGTTGCCCAGCTTTGACACACGTTCATTATACGTAACCTCCCCGAGTGAGGCGAGCATGAAGCCCTTGAACGCAAAAAAGCCGAGCATCAGCATCGCCAGCATCTTCAGCGGATAGCCGCGCCGACGCGCCCGCTTGGGTTTGACGACGATCAGACCGTCGTTGCGAATGTCAGTGGTATATCCTTGCGCCAATGCCTTGTGTTGGCGCTGAAGCGTCCCCAAACGCTTCTGAAAATCGACACGCGTGTCCATGGTGGCAGCCTTGTTACCCTATACAACAAGCCCCCACCTGTTACGCCTCCCTATATGCCGCTCAAATGTGGCAAAATCTGGGCACATCGCTAAAACACAGCGAAAACCAGCGGTAAATCAGGCAGGTTTGCGGAACGTGAGCGTGGACCAGTCACCAATCTCTTCGTGGTGGTCGAGACTGTTTCCATTCTGGCAATAAACGTCGATCACAGCCGCGGCCTGATCGTTCAGTATGCCGGACAAAATGGCGTATCCGCCGGGGGCGAGTCGCGTCGACAGGTCTTCGGCCAGCGCGATCAGCGGTCCCTTGAGGATATTGGCAAAGATCAAATCAAACGGCCCAGCCAACGCGTCATGGTCGAACCCTGCGGCCTCTACCACGCGCACGCGGTCCAGCATTCCGTTGGCGCGCAGGTTCGCTTCGGCGACCTCAACCGCCTGTGCGTCGATGTCGCTGGCCAGCACATCATGCGGCCACACCGCCGCCGCGCCCATCGCCAGCACCGCCGTACCGCATCCGATATCCACGACCCGGTCGCAGGTGATGCCTGCGTCCACAAGCCGGTCCAGCGCACGCAGACATCCCAGTGTCGTGCCGTGGTGCCCGGTGCCGAATGCCATCGCCGCCTCGATCAACAGCCCGTGCTTGTCGGCAGGCAGCTTGTCCGCATCATGGCTGCCATAGACGAAAAACCGCCCGGCCTCGACCGGGGCCAGTTCGCGGCGCACATGGGCGACCCAATCGGTTTCCGGCAATTCGGACACGGTGAAAGGCTGCGCCCCAAGGGCTGCGGACAGCAGCAAAAGCGCAGTTTCATCCGGGCTTTCGGTGAAATAGCCGCCCACTTCCCACAGGCCGGACCCGTCTTCGACCTCGAAGACGCCGACGCCGGTGGGGGTCGGGTCCATCGCCTCCATCGCGTCGCCCAGTTTTTCGGCCTGTGCCTTGCCGGGCACGGTGGTCAGGGCAGTCCAAGTAGGCATCAGCGTCTCCGGTATCTGTCGGCGTTGGGCCACGGGCGTGGCGGTGTGGGCGTGACATCCGCGTCAGGCCCCAGCCGCGCCACATAACGCCAGCCCCAAAGTGCTGCAAGCCCGCCGACAATGATACCGGCCAGCGCCTGGCCGTAAATGACGCCCGCAGCACCAAAGCTCGCGGCGAGCCATGTGGCCGCGGGCCAGCTGAGCACACCGTCCTTGAGCCAGCCCACAAGCGTGGAGCGCAGCGGCTGACCGAGGTTGTTGAACGCCGCATTGGACACAAAAAGCGCGCCCACGAACACAAACCCGCCGACCCCCACGGAGGTAAAGGCCCGCAGCACGGTCTCGCCCTGCCCGCTCAGCCCGAAGGCGTCGATGACCACAGGTGTCGCCACCAGCAGAACAGCCCACATCACCAACGTGTAGATCACGCAAAAGACCAGCGCATCGCGATAGGTGCTGCGCAAACGCGCGTATTGGCCAGCGCCGAAGTTTTGGCCAAAGATACCGCCAATCGCCCCCGACAGCGCAAAGATGCCGCCAAAGGCCAGCACGGTCAGGCGGCTCACCACGGCCCACGCCGCCACCGCATCATCGCCAAACGGCGCCATCACGATGGTCAGCAGGTAGTTGCCGGCAGGCGTTGCCATCTGTGTCGCAATTGCAGGCAGCGCCACCGCCATGAACAGGGGCCATGTCGCGCGCAGCCCGGCCCAGTCCGGGCGCGCAATCAGATCATGTTGCGCACTCGCAAAAAACAGGGCGAGCCCCATCAGGGCAAACCGGAACAGCACCAGCCCAAGCGCCGCACCGTCCAGCCCCATGTCCCACCAGATAATGAAAATCGGGTCGATGATCATCAGGACCACGCCGGAAAACAGGGTCACATACATGGCCTTGGCCCCGTATCCTTCGGCCCGCAACGTGCCGGATGCGACCAGCGCCACGGCCATCGGCATCAGCGACCAGACCGTCTGCCCCAGATAGCGCGCGGCCATGGCCGCCGTTTCCCCCTGGGCCCCGGCCATGGCCACCAGTTCATGCCGAAAAGCAAAGATGATGGCCGCCACGCCGCCCTGAATGGCCGTCGCCGTCACCAGAGCGGCCCCTGCCTGGGTCCGGGCCAGCGGGCGGTTGCCCTCTCCGATCCGGCGCGACACCAACGCGGTGGCCGCGATCATCAGACCGACCCCGATGGACACCGAAAAGAACTGGATCGCATAGGCGAACCCGATGGCCGCCACGATGCGCGGCTGCCCCAGTTGCGACAGCCAGAACAGGTTTGCCGCATCCACCAGAAACACAAAGGTGATGCCGAACGCGCCCGTGGCCGTCATACGGACCACGTGCCCCATGGTGGAGCCGGTCAGAAATCGACCTTCGCTCATTCCGCGGGCGCGGGGCGTGGTCCAGGCAGGCGCGTCTCATGCCCCGGCACAGGATGGCGCGGGATGAGCAGCGCCAGCATCAGCGATGTGGCCGCCATACCCGCCGCCAGAAAGAATACCGCCGCCGGGGAAAACAGCCACAAAAGGCCAAGTGGCACCGGCAGGCCCACCGCTGCGATATGGTTGATCGTGAACGCCACAGCGGCTGTGGGTGCGATATCCTGCGGGTCGGCGATTTTCTGGAAGTACGTCTTGAGCGCCAGCGCCAGCCCGAAAAAGATATGGTCCAGCACATAAAGCACCGCCGCCACGACAAGTCCCCAGCCGAAATAGTACACCCCGCCATAGGCCAGGAACACCGCGACAAGGCCGACATATTCGAACGCCAGCGCCTTTTGTTCGCCATAGCGTGCAACGATCTGACCCAGCACCGGTGCCACGATGATGTTCACCACGAGGTTGATCAGGTAAAGCGCGGTCAGCTCATGCACCTCAAAGCCGAATTTCTCGACCATCATGAACCCGGCAAAGACCATAAAGATCTGCCGCCGCGCGCCCGACATGAATTGCAGCGCGTAATACAGCCAGTATCGGCGGCGCAGCACAAATGTCTTGAGCTGCGGTGTGGGGGCCTCGAACTGGGGATACGCGAACATCGCGAACACCGCGATGGCTGCCGTTATGCCGCCGCCCACCATGTAGACGATGTTGTAGGTCAGCCCGAGTGGCTCCCACAGGATCATGATCACGAAATACACCGCGAAAGTGGCCACCGACCCCGCCGCCAGCAGCCACCCCAGCATTTGCGGCGCGCGCTCTTTCGACAGCCATTGCAGCTGCAGCGATTGGTTCACCGTCTCGTAATAATGAAAGCCCACCGAACTGATAAATGTCAGGACCAGAATGCCCGTCATCTGCGGAAACTGCGCCGTCAGCGCCGTCGCCACACCCAGCATGATCAGCGACAAAAAGCCCAGCACCTGTTCGCGCATGACCATGATCACAAGGATCACGCCGACGGCCAGAAAGCCCGGGATTTCACGGATCGCATGCAAAAGCCCGATATCGGCCCCGTCAAACTGTGCCGCCTCGACGACAAAGTTGTTGAGCAGCGCGAGCCACACGGAAAAACCGATTGGCATGGCAAAGGCCATGAGAAACAGAAGCGTCACGGGACGCCGCCAGAACGGCAGCGACCGGGCCTCGTCCAGGGTCACATAGCGGGGCATATCCATCGCTTACGCCCTTTGCCGCGCCAAGGCGAGGCGGGATTTGCGCAATGGGCCGCGCGCATATGCACAGATGCGCAGCATTCGGATTGCCGTTTGGCGAAATTGCGCGAAGATAGGGCAATGAACCACCGCGACATCCATACGCAATTCGGGGCCCTGACCCTGACCGAAGAGGACGGGATGATCACCCGGCTGAACTGGGGCGCGTCCGGGCGTGCTGATCCCTCGCCGGTATTGGACCGCGCCTGTGACCAGCTGGCTGCGTATGATGCGGGGACAGGGACCGGGTTTGACCTGCCCCTGCACGTGGCGGGCGGAGATCTGCAACGCGCGGTATGTCAGGCCATGCGCGATATACCGCATGGCGACACGGTCACCTATGGCGACATTGCCCGCGCGCTTGGCGTGTCGGCGCAGGCGGTGGGTCAGGCGTGCGGGCGCAACCCGATCCCGATCATCATCCCCTGTCACCGCGTGATGGGCGCCAAGGGGCTCACCGGATTTTCCGGCGCGGGTGGGGTGGAGACAAAGGTCGCCCTGCTCCGGCACGAGGGCGCGGGCGGGTTCCTGATCTAGGCTCGGGACCTATGGATGCTGGCCCGGCACTTACACCTGCCTTGCGTATGCTCACGCGCGGTACAGGTGTGGAAATCGGAACGCATCAAAGTGCGCCCGGAAAAGTGGTCTTGTTTCCAAGCAGCCCACGCCGCCGAGATGAAGCGATTTTGACGCCTTCCGTGGGAAGGGGGTGCGGACCGGTCGTTGTCACAGGCTTTTGCAACAGAACCAATCGACAGCGTATCGCACAGCGATGCGCGGGCGCTGCAAGGCCAATGCGCCCTGAACCTAGGATGCGCGGGCGGGCACGATCTGTTGGGCGATGCCCGCCATCACCAGATAAAGCGATGTGACGACCAGCCCCCAATGCGCCCAGCTTTCGGGGTGGAAATCCACCCACGCGGCCCAAGCCGCAAAGCCGGTCCACGCCAGAGCCATCGGCAGGGTCAGCGTCCGCCACCGTTCGGTCCGTACCGGGTGCACGAATTTCAGCGGCAGGAACATCGCCACGGCCAGAACCGTGACAAGCCCAAGGCTCACCCAGAAATTCGGCTCAAGCGCAAAGATGACAAGCACGACCATGTTCCAGCAGCCCGGAAACCCGGAAAAGGAATTGTCCTTTGTCTTCATGCGCGTGTCGGCAAAATACATGGCAGAGGCAAAGGTGATCACGATGATTGCAAACCAGCCGGTCCATCCCGCCATCAACCCGGATGCAAAGAGCGCAAAGGCCGGGATGAAGACGTAGGTCAAATAGTCGATGATCAGGTCCAGCAGGACACCATCGAATTCGGGGGCGTTCTTTTTGACGTTGTATTTGCGGGCCAGAGGACCATCAACACCGTCCACGGCGAAGGCCACCACAAGCCACATGAACATGATGTCCCACTTGGCGTTCACAGCCGCCAGCATGGCCAACATGGCAAATACCGCACCCGTCGCGGTCAACAAGTGAACGCTCAGGGCGCGCAATCGGTCCGTCATAGCCGCGTCATGGCGGATCAAGGCGCAGGATGCAAACGCAAACCGCGCCCCGGACAGGGACGCGGTTGTCATGAGGGATCAGGCGATCAGTTGGTCGACGCGCCCACCCGGACCTCTTCCAGCGGATAGCCAAGGTAATCTTGCGCTTCCCAACCGGCATGGCAATCGTGGCAGAAGGACTGTTTGACCTTCATCACCTTGCCGTTGGGTTGCAGGCCGGCATAGAGCCATCCGGCGGTGTCCGGCGCCTCATCCGTGCCGACCTTGGTCATGATAAAGAGAGGGCCGGGCCGGGCCGCTTTCTTCTTGATCGACACGGTGATCGATTCCTTGGCCAGAACCGATCCCACGGGCATTTCGAACCCTTCTTCCTCGAATTTCAGGTACTGCTCTGCAGCGATGTCGTTGGCATAGGTGTTCAGCAGGCGGTTGCCGTGCGGACCGGCAACGGCGGGCCGTGTCGCGGTCGCTGCCCAGCTGCGATAGTTTGTGCCGATCTCGTCGCCTTCCTTGGCATAGCCGGTCGCCATCTTGTCCTTGAGGCAATCATAGAGAACGGTAATGGCGGCTTCATCAAGGTCAAAGGCGTCCTCGACAGTAACGGCGTTGCACTCGGCGGCGCTGGCGGCACCTGCGGTGGCGCTCAGCACCGCGGCAATGGCTAGCTTGCGGATCATGGTGATGTCCCCTTGGATTGGTCTTGTTTGTATACGGCAGTATGCCAAGCGGACCCTGCCACAGGATGCGCGTGGCCAATGATCACCTTTTCTGCACGATTATGTGATCAGGCCTTGGGATGCGCGCGTTTGTAGACATCCATCAGGCGCACGGTATCCACGGCCGTGTAGGCCTGGGTCGTGGACAGGGACGCATGGCCCAACAGCTCCTGAATCGCGCGCAGATCCCCACCCGCATTGAGCAGATGGGTGGCAAAGCTGTGCCGCATGGCGTGCGGCGTCGCAGAAGCTGGCAAACCCAGTTGCATGCGGGCGGCGGCCATCGCCTTCTGGATCGCGCGCGGTGCCAGCGCACCGCCCCGGATCGCACGAAACAGCGGCGCGTCCTGTTCCAGCGGATAGGGGCACGCGGCCACGTAATCATCCACTGCGGCGCGGGCCGCATCAATCACCGGTACAATCCGCTCCTTACCGCCCTTGCCGGTGATGCGCATGACCTGCGGCAGGGGCACATCGGTTCCGCGCAGGCTCAGCGCCTCTGAAATACGCAACCCGCATCCCCAGAGCAGTGTCAGCACCGCCACATCCCGGATGCCGACCCACGGTTTGTCCGTTTGGAGCGGCACAAGGTCGATCATGTCGCGCGCCGCATCTTCGGCCAGCGGGCGCGGCAGCTTTTTGGTGAATTTCGGCGCGCGGGTGCTGAGCACGGCGGTGGGTTCAAACCCCTCCCGCGCAGCCAGCCATTTGTAGAAGGATTTCACTGCCGACAGCTTGCGCGCCAAAGATCGGGACCCGACACCGCCCGACCGCGTTTGCGCCATCCACGCACGCATGTCGGGCGTTCCGATCCGCGCCAGCGCGCCCAGACCCTGCGTCTGGCCGGAATGCACGGTCATGAACGACAGGAATTCCGTCACATCGCGCCCATAGGCGGTGATCGTATTCTCTGCAGCCCCCTTGAGGCTGCGCTGATGGGTCAAATAGGCCTCAAGCGCATCGCGCGCCGCGGGTGAAATCAGGCTCATCCCAGCCAGCGGCGCATCGCACGTTCGAACACGCCACCGAAAAAGGCCAAAAGGTCCGTGCCCTGCTGTGGGCCGAACATGTGCGGGTCTTCGGCCCCCATCACCAGCAGCCCCGGCAAACGTCCTTCGCCAAAATCGAGCTTGAGGCACGCCTCGGACCGGACCCAGCTGCCGTCATTGCCGTAAATCTCGGGTGCGGCCTCCTGCACCTGGCGCAGCGTGACCTGGCGCACAGTGCCCCCCCGCCCTTGGGTCAGGTAGGTGTCGATAAAGCCCGGTTCTGCCACGTTGAGCACATCGCCCAGACGCTTGACCGCCGGGTCATTGTCGTTCTGCACCGACTCCAGCACCAGCTTGACCGCGTCCACCCGCAGGATTTCAGCCACCTCGCCACCGAGGTCGCGCAGGAAAGGTTCAAACTCGGTCGGGTCCAGCATCCGCAGGATCGCGCGGTGGATCTGGTTGGTGCCGGCGAGGTTTTCATAGGCCGCCGCAATCACCGATCGGTGCGTGTCCTCGAGCCGGTCCAACCGTGCTTCGAGTCGCTCCATCGCAAGACCGCGCAGGTCGACGATATTGCCGCCCATCGCGCGCTCATTCGCCGCGATCAGCGCATGCATCAAGTCCTTGTCATCGAGGATCACATCGGGACGAGAAATGATCGCCTCCCGCAGGGCGTCATCAATCTTGGGCTGACTGCTCATTGCCGTACTCTTTATCGTTTGGGCAGGCTATAGCACGCCCGTCCGCCAAAATCTGCCCCGAACCGCGATAAAATTTGCCTGAAATGTGCACCTGTTGCCAATTGACGTCAGCGTAAACAGGGGGAAGGCCCGCATGCTTCTCCCCGTGATCGTGGGTTTGGCATGCCGCATATCTGCCGCATGACAGGAACACCGAACGCTCCCACTCACGGATCCGGGCCACAGCATTTCCCGCTGGGGCCTGAGGCGCTTCGGGTGCTCCTGCGGCGAGCCAGCGCGTCTTGATCCCCAAAGGGCGCGCTGGCTTGCATCACCTTCAGACGATCTTGATGTCCGCTTCGGCGGCGTCTTTGAGGAACTGTGCCAGTCCCTTGTCGGTCAGCGGGTGACCGGCCAGCTTCTTGATCACCTCGGGCGGCGCGGTCATGACATCGGCACCGATCTTGGCGCAGTCCTGCACGTGGTTCACCGACCGGATCGACGCGGCGAGGATTTGAGTCTCAAAGCCGTAATTGTCGTAGATTGTGCGGATATCCTCGATCAGCTCCAGCCCGTCGATGGACATATCGTCCAGCCGCCCAATGAAGGGCGAGATGAACGTGGCCCCGGCCTTGGCCGCCAAAAGCGCCTGGTTGGCCGAGAAGCACAGCGTGACGTTCACCATCTTGCCTTCGCCCGACAGTACCTTGCACGCTTTCAAACCGTCCCATGTCAGGGGCAGTTTCACCGCGATGTTGTCCGCAATCTGCGCCAGCTTGCGCCCTTCGGCGATCATGTCGTCCGCATCCGTGGCCACCACTTCGGCGCTGACCGGACCATCCACCAGATCACAGATTTCCTTGGTCACTTCGAGAATGTCGCGCCCCGATTTCAGGATCAGCGACGGGTTCGTCGTGACCCCGTCCACCATGCCCGTGTCATTCAGCTCGGCGATGGCGTCGATCTCGGCGGTGTCTACGAAGAATTTCATGTGTCGTCCCCTTAGATGGCTTGGCGTTTGCTTGGGATGGCTTTACCTCAGGATACGTGAAGACTGAACCCCTCATATGTTGGCGCTAACATGATCCCGTCCTTCTATGACGAGGGCACGTTGGTGGCCGTCCTGACCACGCAACCGCTGGACCGGGCGCTGGATTACCGCGCACCCGAAGGCGGCTGCCATCTGGGCGCGTTTGTCGAGGTGCCGCTGGGACCGCGCAAGGTTCTGGGCGTGGTGTGGGGGCCCGGCAAGGGCGATTACGACTATGCCAAGGTGCGGTCGGTCATACGGGTGCTGGATGCCGCACCCATGCGAGACGAGATGCGCGTGTTCCTGCAAAAGGCTGCGGCGTACACGTTGACCCCGATGCCCGCGATGTTGCGCCTGGCAACCCGCGCGCCGGGCCTGGGTGATCCGCCGTCGATGCGCAAGGTCTATCGGCGCGGTCCGTCAGAGCCGGACCGCATGACCGACGCGCGCCGCCGGGTTCTGGATTTTCTGTCGGATTATGGTGACTTGTCGTTCACTCTGAAGGAACTGGCTGAACTGTCCGGTGTGACGTCCTCGGTGATCAAGGGGCTGGTGAAACAGAATGTCGTCGCAGAAGAGGACAGCCCGCGCGACCTGCCCTTCGCGCCGCTCGACCCCGAACGCCCCGGCAAGGCATTGACCGAGGATCAGGCCAGCGCCGCAGGCCAGATTGCGCAGGCGGTGGCCGCGGGTGATTACGGCACGACCCTGCTGCGCGGGGTGACGGGTTCGGGCAAGACCGAAGTGTATCTCGAGGCGGTGGCCGCCTGCCTGCGCGCCGGGCGACAGGCGCTGGTGCTGCTGCCGGAGATCGCGCTGACGGCGGAGTTCCTGACGCGGGTCGAGGCCCGGTTCGGTGCGCGGCCTGCCGAATGGCATTCCGGGGCCACGATGACGGAACGCCGCCGCATCTGGCGCATGGTGGGGCACGGCAATGCGCAATTGGTGATCGGGGCGCGTTCGGCGCTGTTCCTGCCGTACCAGAACCTTGGCTTGATCGTGGTGGATGAGGAACACGACACCTCTTACAAGCAGGAGGACGGGGTCCTCTATAATGCGCGGGACATGGCCGTGCTGCGCGCGTCGCTGCTTGGGGCGCAGGTGGTGCTCGCCTCGGCCACGCCGTCGCTGGAAAGCTGGGCCAATGCGGAAAGTGGCAAGTACGCCCGCGTCGATCTGGAGGCGCGGTTTGGTCCTGCTGTCATGCCCGAGATGCGCACCATCGACATGCGCGCCGAAGCGCTGCCGTCGGGCCGGTGGGTGTCCGACGCGCTGGTGCGTGCCGTGAACGCACGTCTGGATGCTGGCGAACAGGCGATGCTGTTTTTGAACCGGCGCGGCTATGCGCCGATCACGTTGTGCCGCGCCTGCGGGCATCAGGTCGGCTGTGACCAATGCGACGCGCGGATGGTGGAGCACCGGTTTCTCAAGCGGCTGATGTGCCATCAATGCGGCGAGACGAAACCACTGCCCACCACCTGTCCGTCCTGCGAGGCGGAGGACCGGATGGCCCCGGTTGGCCCTGGGGTGGAACGGTTGGGTGAAGAGGCGGTGGCGCTGTTTCCCGAGGCGCGTGTGGCGGTGCTGAGTTCCGACATGTACGGATCGGCGCGGGCCTTGAAGGCCGAGATCGAGAATATTGCGACGGGCGGTGCGGACGTGATCATTGGCACGCAACTTGTGGCCAAGGGTCATAACTTTCCCAACCTGACACTCGTTGGTGTGATTGACGCCGACCTCGGCCTGCAAGGCTCGGACCTGCGCGCGGCAGAACGTACGTTTCAGTTGATGCGCCAGGTCGCGGGGCGCGCGGGCCGGGCGGAAAAGCCGGGCATGGCGCTGTTGCAGACCTATCAGCCCGAGCATCCCGTGATCCGGGCGATCCTTGCCGGTGACGAAGAAGGGTTCTGGCGGGCCGAAGCCGCTGAACGGGAGGCGGCGGGTGTGCCGCCCTATGGCCGGATGGCGGGCATCATCCTGAGCGGGCCGGATGTGGCGCAGGTCTTTGATGCGGCGAACGCCCTGGCGCGGAACACTGCGCCGTTGCAGCGGGTGGGCGCGCAAGTGTTTGGCCCTGCCCCCGCCCCTATCGCCCGCATTCGCGGGCGCCACCGGGTGCGGTTGTTGGTGAAAGCGGGCAAGGGCGTGGCCTTGCAGGGTGCGATTGCGCAGTGGACCGCGCAACTGCGCCTGCGGGGTGAGATGCGGCTGGCCGTGGATATTGATCCGCAGAGTTTCTACTGATCCTGCGGACCGCTGCGCGGACGACATTTTTTTCGGGGGCTCTGCCCCCGGCCTTCGGCCTCCCCCGGGATTTTCTGGAACAGAGACCCCGGGGAGGCCGTTGACGCGTGTCAGGCGCTCAGCGCGTCGTTGCAGCGACCGCAGACGCCGGGGTGAGCATGGAGGCCCACGTCCGGCAGCACTTTCCAGCACCGGGCGCATTTTGTGCCTTCGGCTTTTTCGAAAACGACGCCAATGCCCGGCGTTTCGGGCAGGCGAAACGCTTCGGCGGGGGCCGGATCGGTTGTGGTGCTGATCTGCGAGGTGATGCAAATGTCGGCAAAGGGCAGGCTTTGCAGTGTCGCCGCAAGGTCCGCGTCTTCGACATGCACGACCGGGGCGGCTTCGAGGGAGGCGCCGATGACTTTGTCGGTGCGCTGGATTTCGAGCGCTGCGGTGACGGCGCGCCGGGCGCTGCGGATGCCCGCCCATTTCGCAGCCAGTGCATCATCGCGCCAGTCGGCGGGCGTGTCCGGGATGTCCGTCAGGTGCACAGAGCTGTCGTCGCCCGGGTTCCGTTCGAGCCAGACCTCCTCCATCGTAAAGACGAGGATGGGCGCGAGCCACGTGGTCAGGCGGTGGTAGAGCAGGTCCAGAACGGTGCGTGCGGCGCGCCGTTCAACCGTGTCGCCGTCGCAATAGAGCGCGTCCTTGCGGATGTCGAAATAGAACGCCGACAGGTCCACTGTGGCAAAGGTGAAGACCGCCGAGAAGACGCGCTGGAAGTCGAAGGCGCGGTAGCCATCGCGCACGGTGGTGTCCAATTCTGCGAGGCGGTGCAGCACCCAGCGTTCCAGTTCCGGCATATCGGCGGGTTCTGTGCGGTCCGCGTCCGAGAAGTCCGAGAGTGAGCCGAGCATGAAGCGCATCGTGTTGCGCAGGCGGCGGTAGCTGTCGGCGACCCCTTTGAGGATTTCCGGCCCAATGCGCTGATCGGCGGTATAGTCCGTCTGGGCCACCCAGAGGCGCAGGATGTCGGCGCCGTATTGCTTGACCACCTCATCGGGCACGATCGTGTTCCCGATGGATTTCGACATCTTGAGGCCCTTTTCATCGAGCGTCATGCCGTGGGTCACCACGTTGCGATAGGGCGCCCGGCCCGTGGTGCCCACCGATTGCAGGAGCGACGAGTGGAACCAGCCGCGGTGCTGGTCGGTGCCTTCCATGTAGACATCCGCGACGCCGTCCTCGGTCCCGTCGGCGCGGTCGCGCAGGACGAAGGCGTGGGTGGAGCCGCTATCGAACCACACGTCGAGGATGTCGGTCACTTGATCGTAGTCGTCGGGGTTCACGATACCGTCGAGGAAACGGTTTTTCGCCCCCTCGGCATACCATGCGTCGGCCCCTTCGGCCTCGAACGCCTTCACGATGCGGGCGTTGACCGCTTCGTTGCGAAGCAGGAAGTCCGCATCGGTGGGCAGCGCACCCTTCTTGGTAAAGCAGGTGAGCGGCACGCCCCAGGCGCGTTGGCGGGAAAGCACCCAGTCGGGGCGCGCCTCCATCATCGAATGCAGGCGGTTGCGGCCCGATTGCGGCGTCCAGTTGACGTTGTCGATCTCGGTCAGGGCACGTTCACGGATGGTGGTGCCATGGGTGTCCTGCCCGTCGCCCACCGGCTTGTCGATGGCGGCAAACCATTGCGGCGTGTTGCGGTAGATCACCGGCGCCTTGGACCGCCAGGAATGCGGGTAGGAGTGCTTGATCTTGCCACGGGCCAGCAGCCCACCCACCTCGGCCAGCTTGTCGATGACGGCCGCGTTGGCGTTCCCTTCCTTCCCGTTGGGTTTCAGGATCGCCTTGCCGCCAAAGAACGGCAGGTCATCGCGGAAGCGTCCGTCGGGGTTCACGTTGTAGGTGATGACTTGTTCCAACATGCCCAACTCGCGGTAAAGCTCGTACTCCTCCATCCCGTGGGAGGGGGCGCAGTGCACGAACCCGGTGCCTTCGGTGTCGGTCACAAAGTCGGCGGCGCGGAAGTCGCGGATATCGTCCCACTCGCCGGTGTCCGTGGTGCCCTTGAGCGGATGGGTCAGCGTGATCTTGGCCAGATCATCCTGCGTGACATCACATAGACGGCGGTACATCGTGTCGTCCAACCGCGCGCGGCCCAGCACGTCTGCCGCCAGATTGTCGGCCAGGATGTAGCGGTCCCCGATGTTGGCCCAGCATTCCTCAGGCCGTCCCGTCACTTCGTAGAGCCCATAGGAAATCCCGGCCCCATACACCACCGCCTTGTTCGACGGCATGGTCCACGGCGTCGTGGTCCAGATCACCACCTGCGCGGAATCGAGCGTCGCATCGCCCGTGCCCACAACCCGGAACTTCACCCAGATCGTAAAGCTGTCCTTGTCGTGATACTCCACCTCTGCCTCGGCCAAAGCCGTCTGTTCCACGGGCGACCACATCACAGGCTTGCTGCCCTGATAGAGCGTGCCGTTCATCAGGAAAGTCATGAATTCCTCGGCAATCACCCGTTCGGCATGGAAATCCATGGTCAGGTACGGTTGATCCCAGTTGCCGGTGATGCCCAGCCGCTTGAACTCCTCGCGCTGGATGTCGACCCACCCGGCGGCAAAATCGCGGCATTCGGCGCGAAATTCGTTGATCGGGACCTGATCCTTGTCGCGGCCCTTCTTGCGGTACTGTTCCTCGATCTTCCATTCGATGGGCAGGCCGTGGCAATCCCAACCGGGAATATAGCGGCTGTCATGGCCCATCATCTGATGCGAGCGCACGATCATGTCCTTGATCGTCTTGTTCAGCGCGTGCCCGATATGCAAATGCCCGTTGGCATAGGGCGGTCCGTCATGCAGCGTAAACGGTGTCCGTCCCGCCTTCTCCCGCAACCGGTCATAAACCCCGATCCGGGCCCACCGCTCCAGCCATCCCGGCTCGCGTTTGGGCAGGCCGGCGCGCATGGGAAAATCGGTCTTGGGCAGGTTCAACGTGTCTTTGTAGTCGGGGGTGTCGGCACACATGGGTGGCGTCCTCGTATGGAGCGTCTGTCAGAGATGTTCGGAGCGGTGCGAGCGCGGCTCAAGCACCTGTACCCGGCGGCTCGAAGGTCTATCAGAGCGCCGGGGATATAATTCGCAGAATGATGATCATGTGCATCATGAGCGCGGTTATAGGCAGGCCCCCGCCCCCTCACAAGACCCCAGTTTCTTCTGGCCAAAAATACCACGGAGCGCGAGGCAGCGCCTCGCCAAACGCAGCTGCGGGACGCAGATGCAAAACATCACGTGCGCGCACCGCGCGCTCAATCTGCAGCGGCCCGGGTCTGGGCCCAGCGGTTGAGCCAGGCCAACCCGGCCAGGGACAGGCCCAGAACCATCAGGCTCAGAACCCGGGTCAATCCCTCCAGCCCGGATATGTCAATCAGAAACACCTTTGCCACCGCAGCGCCGATCACAACAAGGCCCGCGCGCCGCAACACGGCAGATCCGCGCGCCAGCGATTGATAGAACACGACAGCCCCGGCCAGCAGCAAGGCCAGCGTGTAGCTCCAGAGTTCCGGCTGCATAAAGCCGTGGCGCAGCTCCATCGTCGATGACCCCTGCCAGACATGCCGCAGCGCGACAAAGGCCCAGAACACACCAAGCGCACCCGCCAGTACTAATAGCACCGCGCGCAGCACCCAGCGGGACAGCCGCATCGCGCCGGCCCCCAGCACCAGCGCAGGCAGCAGATACGCCACCATCAGCGTGTTGATCAGGAGCGGCCCGACGACGCGCCCACCCCAACTGCTCAAGAGCGGATTGAACACCGACAGGCCCAGAGCCAGCGCCAACGCCGCCACGAGCCCAAACCCAACCGCCAACGTCCCGCGGACGATGGCCATGATCCCCCCGAGACGGTCGAGCCGGATCAACTGTGTGATCGTCAGGATCAACCAGATCGTCGCATAGAGGCCCATGGCCCAATGCGCCTCGACCCCAGGGCCTGCAATGACGTCATCCAGAAAGCGCATCAAAAGCAGCGACACCAGCACACCACCCGTGGACCACGCCGCCGTGTCCAGCATCACCTGCGCCGTCATCCGTGGCATCCCACGCAACAGCACAAGTGCCGCGACAAAAGCCGCCAACGCCCCGCCATAGGCCAGCAGCACTTCCCAGATCGCCGCATCATCAATGGCCCAGAAAAGCCCCGGATTGGCAATCAACCGCGCGCCAACGGCGACCACCCCGATGGTGATAAACACCTGCATGAGCGGCAGGCGGAACTGCCGATCGAGCGCGGCCGCCGCCACCACCGTCACCGCCAGCGCAACGGTCAGCGCGGCAGAGGACAGGATCAGCACCAGCGCAAAGGTGATCGCGGCCAGCGCCGCCAGCACAAAGACCGACACCCGCAACCGGTCATCGCCGTCGGCCCTTGCAAACCGCGCGGCAAACGCAACCATCACGGCGGCAATCACAATGCCATGCAGCGCCCAGGCATAGGCCCCGATGGTCTCGCCCGGGCGCCACGTCACCTCGAGCACGATGGCCATGGCCGGTGCCGCCAACGCGGCCGCAATGGCCCAGGCCACCCCCATGCCGGGGCGCAATCCTCGCCACGCCGCCACAGCGCTCAGCGCCAGCCCGACACCCCACAGCACCGTCACCGCCAACGGAAAATCGGCCTCCGATGTTTCGGCATAGGCATCGGCAAACCCGCGCCAGACCGGCCCCTGATCCAGCCCTTGCATCGCAACGATGGCCAAAAGACCCACGAATGGCATCACTGCCAGATCCTGCAGGCCCGGTCCCCGGACCGACCACAGCGCCAGCGCCACGATCAGCGCGGTATAGAGGACGGTCGCGGACCAGAACGCGCCTGCCACCTCCTGGGCGACCCAACCCACGCCAAGACACGCGGCCAGTACCGCACCCGCCGCCAGCATAGTCGGGAACACGGGCCGGACCTGCGCCCGCGCCACCGCGGCCTGCGCCAGCGTCGGCACCGGATGGTCCGGCCAGACCGACCGTGCCGGGATCAGAACGGCCAGAACGGCCAGACCCACGGCAAAGAGCTGGAACCCAAGCCCAAGCACCCCCGGCACGCCGCCCGCAAAGGTCAACGCCCCCATGCCAAAGCCCAACACCACGCTCAGCACGGACACCCACGCCCATCGCCGCACCGTGTCAATCGCCAGCCCCACCGCTGCAACGACAGCGAAATACACATAAAGCCATGGAGTTGCAGGCACATCGCTGCCGACAAACAGCGGCGCGGCGAATGCGCCGATCACCCCCACCGCCGCCAGAAGCGGTCCATTGAACCACCCCAGAACCACACCGATCAGCCCGACAATGGCCAACCCGCCAAAGGCCACCTCGACCCCGATCAGGTCATAGAGCAGGCGCGCAGCCGTGACCCCGCCAAAAAGCGACACAAGTCCCGCGCCGGAAAACACGGACGGCAAATAGGCAGTGGTAACATCCGTTGTGTCACCGAACCGCCGCCGAATGACCTCTCCGCCCGCGATAAGGGCCGCACCAAAGGCCAGTGCCGCAAGGACGCGCGCGGTGGGTGGCAGATATCCGTTCTCGACCCCGTATTGCACCAGAAACAGGCCCGCCAGCGCCAGTGACAGCGCCGACACCACGTAAAACCAGTTCGCAGCGACCCATTTGAACACCCGTTCCGGCAGGCCCGGTCCCACGGGTTCGGGCGGCTTTGCGGGCGTGCTGGCCGCGGCCTTGCGTGCGGCGATGACCTTGGCCGCCGCCGGTTCCGCCCGTTTCGGCGCAGGTGAGCGATCGGGCGTAGGCTTGGGCGGGGAGGGTTTCGCGTCTGTCGCAGCGGCGCTGCGACCATCGGCTTGCAGCGATGCAATTTCGCGTTCAAGCGCTGCGACGCGGCCCTTCAGTCCGCTGTGGCTGATCAGCAGGTAGAGGACCGCAACCGGGATCGCCAACACGACGAGCCCCAACAGAACCAAAAGCCCTTCCATGCCGCACCCCTCACCTCACCTGTGCCTCCGCAGCCTATGCCAAGGGGCAAGCGGCGAAAAGAACGGTTTTCCAGACCTTTGCGCGGTGGGCCGCCCATGGGGCGGCGATGCTTTGGGTGGCGTGACGCGCCAGAGGTGGCGCGCCCTGCCGCCTCATTCGTTGATGTGGTTCCACACGGCAGACATCACAACGGACCCCTCGCCCACGGCACTTGCCACCCGCTTGACCGATCCCGCGCGCACGTCGCCCACGGCATATATCCCGTGCCGCGATGTCTCATAGGCTGTCCGCCCGCCCGCGTCGCGGCCCGTCGGCACAAAGCCGTTGTCATCGAGCGTCACCAACCCGGACAGCCATTCGGTGTTGGGGGCGGCCCCCACCATGATGAAAAGCGCAGGCGTGGGCAGCGTCCAGTCCTGACCGGACGCGCTGTCGCGGACGGTGATCTGCTCCAGCGTATTCTCCCCGTGCAGCGCGGTGACCCGTGTCTGTGTGTGGATGGTGATGCGCGGATGGCTCTCAAGCCGTTGCAGCAGATAATCGGACATGGAGCTGGCCAGCGACGGCCCCCGGACCAGCACGTGCACGTGCCTGGCATGGCGGGCGAGGAACATCGCCGCCTGTCCCGCCGAATTGCCACCGCCGATGATCGCGACCTCTGCCTCCTTGCAATAGCGCGCCTCGACATCCGTCGCGGCATAGTACACGCCCGCCCCTTCGAAATCGGCCAACCGGTCCAGCGGCAATTGCCGGTATTGCACGCCCGTGGCCACGATCAGCGCCTTGGCCGACACCCAGTCGTCCGTATCAAGGCGCACATGGAACAGCTTTTTCTCGCATTGCATGAGCTCTTGCGCCCGCACCGGCATGGCAAAGCGGGTCCCGAACTTCATCGCCTGCACTTCGCCCCGGCCCACAAGGTCACCGCCGGAAATGCCGGTGGGAAAGCCCATGTAATTCTCGATCCGGCTGGAGGTGCCGGCCTGCCCGCCCACGGCGAGGTCTTCGAGCACAACGGCACACAGCCCTTCGGCCCCCGCATAGACACCCGCCGCAACGCCCGCAGGACCGCCACCCACAATGGCCACGTCAAACACGTCTTCCTTGCGCAGCGCCACGTCGAGGCCAAGCGCACGCGCCACCCCGCGCGGGGTCGGCGGGTGGATCACATGGTGTTTGGCAAAAATCACGGCCGGATGCGCCCGGTCGATCCGGCATTGTTCCGCCAGCGCATCACCTTCGGCGCTTTCAATCTCGATCTCTGCAAAGGGGATGCGGTTGCGCGCGGCGAAACTGGCAATGCGGCGGATATCGCGGTCAACCTCAGCCCCGATCAGCGTCAGGCTCGCCTCGTCCACCTCAACCATGCGCCTGCGGCGCGCCGCAAAGACGGTGATGATGATATCCGACATCTCGGGGATGTCCGACATCAGCTGTAACATGTCTTCGCGCTTGACGCAGAGCAGCTCGCTGTCCTGAACCGCGCGCCCGCTCATGAAGGCATGTCCGCCGGTCAGAAACGCCAGTTCGCCAAAGAACTGCCCCGGACCCAGCGTCGCCCCGCCATAGCGTTGGCCGGTGCCGCTGCTCACGGCCTCAGTCTCGCCCTTCAGCAGATAATGGAATTCCGTGATCGGCGCGCCCGCCTCCTGAAACACGTCCCCGGCCTTGAGCGACACAAGGTGCCCCACGCGCCGCATCGCGGCCACGTGGTCGTCGGTCAGGGGCGTGCGCACCATGGATTGCAGGTCGGCGGCAAAGGTTTCCATGAGCGGTTATCCTGACGTGTCTTTGAGTTGGGATGGGGTTGAGGACTGAAATAGACCGCCAAGCGCCTGTTTCACCAGTCGGCGCGCTTTGGGACGCGCGCCGGGTGCAAATGGCAGCGGACGGCACACCTCCATCGCGGCAACGCCGACACGCGCGGTCAGCGCACCGTTCACCAACCCTTCGCCAAAGCGCCGCGACAGCTTGCCGAGGATCGACCCGCCCAGGATCGGCTCAAGCATGTCATCGCCCACGGCCACGGCACCTGTCGCGACCAGATGGGTCATCACCGCACGGGTCAGCCGCCAACTGCCCAGCGTGCCGCCGCGCCCGCCATAGACCTCGGCAATGCGGCGGATCATGCGCAGGTTCGCCGTCAGCGCCGCGATCACATCCGCGAGTGCAAGCGGCACGAGCGCCGTGACGGTGGCCACCTGCCGGGCTGCGGCCTCCACCTCGCGTTCGGCCAGCGCATCCAGCGGCGTGATCATCTCGCGGTCGGCCAGCGCCAGAAGCGCCGCGGCATCCAGCTGATCGCCGCGCAACTCGGCCACGCGCGCGCGGCCCCATTCGGTCTCGGGCCGCGCCTGATAGAGCGCGTTGAGCCGGTCGACGACCCCCCGCGCCCCTGCGAGATCATCGGCCACAACCGCATCCGCCGCCGCCCGCCGCAGCCCGTCAATCCGCGCCAGACGCCGCAAGGCCGCCAACTCGCGCAACGCCAGCACCAGCAGCACCAGGCACATCGCAGCAAAAAGCCCGGTCAGCGCCCACCCCACAACAGGTTGCCGCGCGATCCAGCCATTCACATAATCCCAAGCCGCCGTGCTCAGCACCGCAATGAACAGCGTCCCCGCAATGGCCCAGAACCACCGCGCAAGCCGTGAGGGCGGGCGGCTGGCCACCTGCGTCACCGCCTGCATCGCGGCGCCTTGCGGCACGGACGGCACCGGGTCGGGCACCGGCGGTGCGTCTGTCACCGGGGGTGCCGCATCGGTGTCCTCAAGATCGAACAGAACCGGGCCTTTGGTCATAGCTGCCCCTCTTTTTGCCAGCGGAGCAGGATGTCGGGCAAACCCTCTTCGTTGTCGCCATCCGTGCGCCGCACCTCGGAAAAGCCATGCCGGGCATAGAACCGTTGCGCGCCGGTATTGGCCTCGAACGTCCAGAGGTTCAGCCGGTCCACCGCGTCTTGCGCCCTGTGCAACAGCGCCGCGCCGATGCCGCATCCGCACCTGTCCGGCGCAACATAAAGCGCGTGCACATCCGCACCATCACGCGCGATGAAGCCCAGTACCTGCCCGTCCTGTTCCGCCACCTCGACCCAGCCGCGTTCGATCATGCTGCCGGTAAAGCTGATGGTTTCGGCGCGGGTGTGTAGGCGCGGCATCCAGCGCGTGCCTTCGGCAAAGGCCGACAGGATCGCACCCGTGGCGCCCGCATCGGTGGGCTGCGCCGCGCGCAGGGTCAGGACAGTCACAGCCGGTCTCCGATCAGGAACTGCGCCGCCTGATCAAGGCGGATATGGGGCGGACCGTCTCCGGGGCGCAACGTCATTGGCGCAGGTGCAAAACGCAT
Source organism: Tateyamaria rhodophyticola (assembly GCF_047777875.1). Classification (GTDB taxonomy): domain Bacteria; phylum Pseudomonadota; class Alphaproteobacteria; order Rhodobacterales; family Rhodobacteraceae; genus Tateyamaria. The sequence continues at coordinate 445,126 of NZ_CP180519.1, forward strand.
CACGCCGTAATCCGCCTCCAGCCAGTCGCGCGCGCCGGTCTGGCCCGGTGTCAGGATATGGACCGGGTCTTCGGGCAACGCGCCGGGATAGAACGCCGCCTGCTTGCCGGTATCGAGAAGCGTGCCGCGCACCACGTCAAGCGCCTCACCCTCATGGGTCATCGTGTCTTCGGTCGTGGCGCGCAGGGCCGCGAGCGCCAGCGCCTGCGTTTCGGCCCCGGCAAAGCGCGCGCGGTCGCGCGCCTCGCGGGTCAGCGCCTCCATGATGGCGGTCAGGCGGGCGTGCTGGCTGTGATGGACATGGTCGGCCTTGGTCGCGGCAAAAAGGATCTTTTCCACCCGGCGGCCCCGGAACAGCTGGGTCAGGAAAGCGTTGCGACCGGGGCGGAACGCACCAAGGATGTCCGCCATACCCTGGCGCATGTCCTCAACCGCCGCGGGGCCCGAATGGATCGCGCCAAGCGCATCAACCAGCACGACCTGCCGGTCGATCCGGGCAAAGTGATCGCGAAAGAACGGGCGCACGACCTGCGCCTTGTAGGCCTCGAACCGGCGCGCCATCTCGCGGCGCAGGGACCGGCGCGGCGCATCTCCGGGCGGCAGCGGCGCAAAGGTCAGGACCGGCGATCCGGCCAGATCACCGGGCAGCAGGAACCGCCCCGGCGTACAGTCATAGAACCCCGCCGCCCGCGCCGCCCCGAGGTAGGCGGTAAAGCTGGCCGCAAGCGCCTTGGCCGCGACCTCGTCCAGCCGTGCCGCCCCGTCGGACTGCGCCGCCAAAGCGGCGTATGCCTGCCCCTCGTCCCGTGCCTGTGCACGGGTCAGCGCCGTGGCCGACCAGTCATCATAGCTCTGATCCAGAAGGCCCAGATCCAGAAGCCATTCCCCGGGATAGTCGATGATATCGAGGTTCAGCGTGCGTGGCCCCTGCAACCCGGCCAACAACCCCGCGGGCTGCACCTTGAGTGAGAGGCGCAATTCGCTAACCGACCGTGTGCTGTCGGGCCATTCGGGCGGCGTGCCAAACAGCGACGCCTTGTGGGCCTCGTAATCAAAGCGGGGGATCGTGTCGTTGGGCTGCGGTTGCAAATAGGCCGCCTGCACCCGTCCCTGGCTTGCCGCCAACAGGTGCGGCATCCGCCCCCGGTCCAGCAGGTTGGCCACAAGCGATGTGATGAACACCGTCTTGCCCGACCGCGCAAGGCCCGTCACACCCAACCGGATCGTGGGCGTGCCCACCAGATCCGCGCCGGTGTCATAGATGCCCTGCGCCGTGTTCATCAGCCCATCGGCAAGTGTCGTCAGAACCACGCTGCGGCCTTTCCTTCGTCCTTGCAACGCAACATAAGGGCGGCGCGGCACCGCTGCCAGTACCATTGCAGCGCGCGCGCCACCGCGCTAGGCACGCGCCCATGCCACGCTACGCTCTCAAAGTCGAATATAACGGTGCGCCTTTTGCCGGCTGGCAACGGCAGGCGGATCAGCCGTCGGTACAGGGCGCGATCGAAGACGCGCTGGCCCGGCTCGAGCCGCGCGCCCACACCATCGCCGCCGCCGGACGCACGGACACGGGCGTGCACGGGCTGGGACAGGTGGCGCATTGCGATATGGTCAAGGACTGGGACCCGTTCCGCCTGTCCGAGGCGCTGAACCACCACCTGAAGCCGCACCCGGTGGCCATTGTCGCCTGCGCGCAGGTGTCGGATGACTGGCACGCGCGGTTTTCAGCGACCGAACGGCGGTACATGTTCCGCATCCTGATGCGGCGCGCGCCGGTGACGCATCTGCGCGGGCTCGTCTGGCGTGTGAACAATCCGCTCGACGTTGCGGCGATGCACGACGCCGCGCAACGGCTGGTGGGGCATCACGACTTTACCACGTTCCGGTCCTCGATTTGCCAGGCGGCAAGCCCGGTCAAGACGCTGGACCGGCTGAACGTGACACTGGAACAGGGTGTGCACGGGCCGGAGGTGCGGTTTGACGTGCGCGCACGATCATTCCTGCACAATCAGGTGCGCAGCTTTGTGGGCACGCTCGAACGGGTGGGCGCAGGCGCATGGACCGCGCAGGACGTATCGGATGCGCTCGCGGCGCGGGAACGGGCCGCCTGCGGACCGGTCTGCCCGCCGGACGGTCTGTACCTTGCCGGTGTTGGCTACGATGAGGATCCGTTTGCTGCGGGTTAATCCGTGTCCATGAGACCCGCGCCGGCCCCCATGGTCCGTGATGCCTCGCTGTCGGGCACATAGGTCTTTGCGGCATAGTCCGTCAGGGCATCGTGCAGGGCCGGGCTGATGCTCAGGCGGTCGGGACGCTCCCGCGTGCTGGGCGATGACAGATCCAGCGCGGCCAGCACCGTGTCGCCTGTCACCTCAACCGCTGCAAGGCACGGCAAGCCAAAAAGCCAGCTGACCAGAAGCGCGCGCTGCCCGGCGCAGGCTTCGACGGATTTCACGGGGCGCTGCGTAATCGAGGCACGCTCGATCACCTCTTCGACACGTTGGGCGAGGGTCACGATCCGGTCGGGATCATCCAGCGCCGCATGCAGCGGCGCCTCTGCCCCGCCATCGGCCAGATGACGGGTCAACATCGCCCCAAAGGCCAGCGATTGCGCCGCAGGCACGCCCGCCCCTGCCGCCGCACGGGTCGCAACCGCCTGCACCTCGGTCCAGGATCGGCTCATGTCGTCAGAACGGGCAACCACCAATCATCCATGTCCTTCGTTAACTCATCCCCCAAGGGCGCGCCTTGCGCCAGGGTGATGCGGGTCCATAGGTCTGATTTAGGGTCAAACTTCGTCGCACCAAAGAAGCTGAGCTTGCATCTGAGCATATCAATGGGGCGGCACGTCGTCGCAATCAGGTTGTCGCGGATCTCGGAAAAGGGCTGCGCGGCAAGGATCGCAACCCGGTCCACGGCGTATTTATGCGCCGGGCACGCGCGCAGAAATGCGCTGACCGGTTGGTCCTCGGCAGGCAGATCGGCATAGGCTGCGGCGACGCGCCGCGCGATGTCCAGCGGCGTCTCACACTCCGCACCATGTTCCGCAAACCGGTCGCCGAGGCGGGGTTCCAGCTTGTCCGCGCTGATGTACCAGAACCGGCGACACGCGTCCTCAGCCGCGAAATCCACATCCAGCGCCCAGGCCCAGTCACGCGCAATCGCAGCACGCAGGGCGTCGGTCCCGGCGAAGGGCTGCGGGCGCGGGCCGAACGGGTCCAACATGCATTCGGCCAACCCGTCGACCCGTTCGGGGTGCAGTTCGAGCAGGAGGGCAATCACGAGTTCCTGCAAGGCCACGCTGCCCCGTTCGGCGGCGGCCCAGATCCGGTCATAGGGTGCGTCCGTTGGCATCGCCTCGAACACCGGGAGGAACGCCGCCCACTCCGCCTCGAGCGTGCGCAGGTCCGCCTCATCCTCGGGGGACGGCACGTGCCAATCCGCCAGATGTGCCGCAGCGCGGCGTGCCAAGGCCTGTGCCCGGTCGCGCGTGGCCTGCGGGATTTCAGCCACCGCACGCACCCGCGCCAACGCGGTTTCGCGTGACACCATCCAGTTGTTCAGCAGCACAGGATGCGTGACCAGGAACGGCGCCATGCCAAGCCCGGTGGCGTTGCCTACGCCGAAATGGCGCGCCAGATTGCGGTCGAGCGTGCCCTGCCCCACATGCTGCACCAGATCGAGCGTGAATTGGCGGATCAGGAACACGGTCAGCATCTCGGCGGCAAACGCACCGGACAGCTCGGGCCGATCCGCGATCAGGTGGCGGTCCGCGATCCCGAACTTGCCGTTGCCATACACGGCCGTGGTCCGCATCAGATATCCGATTTCAACGATCCGTTCCGGTGACGGCTGACCGCCCGCCCGCAACGCCTCGACCGTTTCGGTCCACATCCGCACGGACTTGTTCGCCCGGCTCAGCACCAGATCGCGCGGCCCGAACCGGCCCGCCTCCTGCAAGGGGGCCTGCGCCGCAATCCGGTCAATGTCATCCTGATCCGGGATGCCGTCAAAGAGCACAAAGGCCGCGTCCCACGCGGTGGCAATCACCCGGTCGCTGCGCGCCTCCGGATCCAGCGGGCGCGACACCGACACAAGCGCATAGTCACGCCCGCCCAGACGCACGGCATGCACGGCGGTGCCGTAACCATCGTCGCAGACCTGCCAATGCAGGCGGGTGATCTGCGCCTGTTCCTGACACAGCCGCCGGACCAGCACCCGCAGAAAGCTGAGCCGTGTGGGCATCATCACGCCCATCCGGCTCAGACGCATCACGTCCTGCGGCGCGCGCAAGGGCAAAGGATCAGTGGCCATGTCTTTCATGATCGCAAGTAGGCCAGAAAGCCGCCCCGCCGCGCAAGTCATTTTGGCCCCATACAGCGGCAGAAAACGACGCCCGCCTAAACCGGCGTCTGCGTGTATTTCTTCAACTCGGCCCGCGCGACCTGACGACGGTGTACCGCATCCGGCCCGTCAGCCAACCGCAAGGTCCTTTGATGCGTCCAGGCATTGGCCAACGGCGTGTCCTGGCTGATCCCCTGACCACCATGCATCTGCACGGCCTCGTCAATCACCTTGAGCGACACGCGCGGCGCGATCACCTTGATCTGGCTGATCCACGGGGCGGCGGCGCGCGCATCACCCTGATCCATCATCCACGCAGCCTTGAGGCACAAAAGCCGCGCCATCTCGATCTCCATCCGGCATTCGGCGATGATGTCGTAATTCGCCCCCAGCTGTGCCAGCGGCTTGCCGAACGCCTCCTTGGACAGGCTGCGCTTGCACATCAGCTCAAGGGCCGCCTCGGCCTGACCAATGGCGCGCATGCAGTGGTGGATGCGGCCGGGCCCAAGGCGTCCTTGGGCAATCTCGAACCCGCGCCCCTCGCCCAAAAGGATGTTTTCCGCAGGCACCCGCGCATCCGTGAACCGGATATGCATATGACCATGGGGCGCGTCGTCATGGCCATACACCATCATCGGACGCAGCACTTCGATGCCGGGCGTGTCCGCAGGCACGACAATCATGGAATGGCGCTTGTGCTTGGGCGCGTCAGCGTCCCCGGTGCGCACCATCACGATATACACCTTGCAGCGCGGGTCCCCTGCGCCAGAGGCCCAGTACTTCTCACCGTTGAGCACATAATCATCGCCGTCCCGCACGCAGGACATCGAGATATTCGTGGCATCGGACGAGGCCACGTCCGGCTCTGTCATCAGGTAGGCCGACCGGATCTCGCCTTCGAGCAGCGGGGCCAGCCAATCGGACTTCATCTGTGGCGTGCCATAGCGTTCGAACACCTCCATGTTGCCCGTGTCGGGCGCGGAGCAGTTGAACACCTCGGCCCCAAGCGGTGTCTTGCCCATCTCTTCGGCGAAATGCGCGTATTCCACCGTGGAGAGGCCAAAGCCACGCTCGCTGTCGGTCAGCCAGAAGTTCCACAGCCCCGCCGCCTTGGCCTTGGCCTTGAGACCTTCGAGGATGTCCGCCTGCCGCGCGGTGTAGGTCCAGCGGTCTTCCTTTGGCACCTCGGCGGCGTATTCCTCCTCAACGGGCATCACCTCATCCCGGATCATCGCCGCCACCCGGTCCAGCAGGGTGCGCGTTTCGGGCCGCAGGCCAAAGGTCATGTCCATGTGATGTTCTCCCTGATGCCGGTGCACCGTGCCGGGATTGCCGCACCTTGTCCAGCCGCAGGGCGCAGCGATCAGGCGGCGCGGAGCCCCAGAATGGCGCGCGCCTGCGCCGGGGTGGCGACGGGCCGGTCATGGCGGGCACAGATATCAGCCAAGCGCGCCACGAGCGCCGCGTTCGATGGGGCCAGCGTGTCCCGGTCAAGCCGTACATTGTCCTCAAGGCCGGTGCGCGCATGCCCACCGGCGGCCACGGCCCATTCGTTCAACACGATCTGATTGCGCCCGATCCCTGCCGCACACCACGGTGCGCGGGGAAACAGGCGCTCCACCGTTTGCACATAGAAATCAAACACATGCCGATCGGCGGGCATCGCATTTTTCACGCCCATCACAAACTGCACATAGGGCGTATCGATGATCTCGCCCGCGGCGTGCATCTCTGCGGCGCGCAGGATGTGGCTGAGGTCAAAGGCCTCGATCTCGGGCTTCACATCATAGGCCCGCATTTCCGACGCCAGCCACGCCACAAGGTCGGGCGGGTTCTCGTAGACGCGCGTGGGAAAGTTGTTCGAACCCACCGACAGCGACGCCATATCCGGGCGCAACGGGAGCATGCCGCCACGTTCCTTGCCCGCGCCGGACCGGCCCCCGGTCGACAGCTGGATGATCATACCGGGGCAGTGTTTCTCCACCCCTTCCTTCAACGCAGCAAAGCGGGCGGGATCAGAGCTTGGGCTTTCGTCGTCGTTGCGCACATGGGCGTGGCAGATGCTGGCCCCCGCCTCGAACGCGGCATGGGTGCTTTCGATCTGTTCCGAAATGCTGATCGGCACCGCCGGGTTGTCGGCCTTGCGCGGCACGGATCCGGTGATGGCGACACAGATGATGCAGGGGGTGGTCATGCGCGGGTCCACTTCATGGGCTCCGGCCATCGTTCCGCAATCGACGCGCAGGGTCCAGCCTCAATGCATCTCGGGCGGCAGGAAGCGGCGGATGGAGCTGGTCTTGCGGCTGGTGGCTGCTGCGGCTTCGCGCAGCTCCAGCGACAGCATGAAGGGCGCCTGCGCCATGTGATCCGCGGTGAACGCCTCCGCGGCGGCAAAAACGGCGTCGGCGGCGCGCGCCTGCGTCTCCGCATCCCGGCCCGCCCCGATGCGCACCGCGATGTCGATAAACCCGTGGCCCGGATCGCCATCCGCAATCACCACATGGGTCGCTGCAAAGGCCCGCACCCGGATGCCTGCGGGCGGAAAGACACCACAAGCTACGGCGGCATCCCGCAAGGCGACGCACAGCGCCGCGATGTCTATCTGGTCTTCGAGATTGGCGGAGTATTCAAGCGTGATATGAGGCATGGCGCAGCGTCGCCCGTGCCCTCAGCGCGCGCAAGCCAAAACTGCGCCCACATCCAGATGCGCCTCGAGATGATCGGCCAGCGCGTCCAGCGTCGCTTCCACATCCTGCGCATAGGCCACCTGCCCCTGCACGTCGAACCGGGCAAGCCAGGCGTGCCGGAACGCATCATCGCGGAAAATCCCGTGCAGGTAACTCGCCTCTATCCGGCCATCCGCACTGACTGCGCCTTCGTCCACACCGTCCACTTGGGCAAAGGGACGCGCACGGTCCGGGCCGGTGGTGACGCCCTTGTGCATCTCATAACCCTGCATCGCAGCGCCCGTGCCCACATGCACGGCGCGTGTTTCGGTCAGGCGCTTGTCGCCCGTCATCACGGTCGACACATCCAGCAGGCCAAGCCCCTGCGCCGTGCCTGCCGCGCCCTCGATCCCCTCCGGATCCTCCACCACGTGGCCCAGCATCTGATACCCGCCGCAAATGCCCAGCACATGCCCGCCCCGACGCATATGCGCCGCAATGTCCACGTCCCAGCCTTGCGCGCGCAAGAATGCCAGATCGCCGCGCGTGGACTTGCTGCCCGGGATCACCACGACATCAGCATCGCCGGGCACCGCCTGCCCGGCCTCCAGCATCGTGACCCGCACACCCGGCTCCTGCGCCAGCGGGTCCATGTCGTCGAAATTGGCGATCCGGCTCAACTTGAGGCACACGATATGCAGGCCCGCATCCCGCCCCGGTGTGCGGATGTCCAACGCATCTTCGGCGGGCAGTTTCCAGGCATCGGCAAACCACGGCACCACGCCGAACCCGCGCCACCCGGTGTGATCCGTGATCAGCGCATAGCCATCATCGAACAGGCGCGGATCGCCGCGAAACCGGTTGATGATGAACCCCCGGATCATGGCGGCATCCTTGGGATCGATCACCTCCTGCGTGCCGACAACCTGTGCGATGACCCCGCCCCGGTCGATGTCCCCCACCAGCACCACAGGCGTGTCCGACGCCCGCGCGAACCCCATATTGGCGATGTCACCAGCGCGCAGATTGACCTCCGCCGGGCTGCCCGCCCCTTCGACCAGCACCAGATCGTGGCTGGCTTTGAGCCGCCCAAAGCTGTCCAGCACGGGCGCCATCAAAGTGGGCTTCAGCGCTGCATAGTCGCGCGCCTTTACGGTGGCCACGCGCTGACCCTGCACCACCACCTGAGAGCCCACTTCGGTCTCGGGTTTGAGCAGCACAGGGTTCATGTCCGTGTGCGGCGCCAATCCGCAGGCCAGCGCCTGCAACGCCTGCGCGCGCCCGATCTCACCCCCATCCGACGTAACAGCGGCGTTGTTGGACATGTTCTGCGGCTTGAACGGCGCCACCGACAGCCCCCGTTTGACAGCGGCCCGGCACAGCCCCGCCACCAGCATCGACTTGCCCACGTTCGAGCCCGTGCCCTGAAGCATCAGCGCCGTCATGCTGCACGCGCCTTTCGGCGCAGCCAGTACATGCGGGCCGCCCCTGCGCAGATCACCAATTCGATCAACATCGTCCAGTGCAACAGAAACGACAGCACCCAATGGCTCTGTGTTGCGGGCACCGTGATGAGCGGGCCGGAAACCGACAGATCGCCCCACCCCCACGATACCGCACCGACAATTGTGTCCAGAACCATATGCAAGAGCGCGCCCAGCCCAACGCCAATCAGGACCCGCGATGTCGCAACAAATCCAAGGGTCAGCACCCCAGCCCAGACCGTCGGATCATGCGTGAAGTAGGAATGATGATGCACCGCACCGCCGTCGAGAAAGACAAATCGTAACATGTCCAGATCGGGTGCCACGGACCCCGCAAGAATGCTCCAGAACACCACCTGATCCCGGTCAAACGGCCGGTCACAGATGCAGGCCAGCATGTAGCCTGCCGGTGCATGGGCGATGATCATCGGACCTCCGGAATGCCGTAAAAATGGCTCAGAACTCGACACCTTTCTGTGCCTTGACGCCCAGATCCTTGAACGGATGTTTGACCAGCGTCATCTCCGTCACCAGATCGGCCGCCTCGATCAACTCGGGCTTGGCGTTGCGCCCGGTCAGGACCACGTGCGTCATCGCGGGTTTTTCGTTCATCAGGAAATCAACCACCTCGTCGATGTCGAGGTAATCATAGCGCAGCGCGATGTTGATCTCGTCCAGCAGGACGAACTGAACTTCGGGGTCCAAGATCTGTTCTTTGGCAATGCGCCAGCCGTTCTCAGCCGCCGCAATGTCCCGCTCGCGGTCTTGCGTTTCCCAGGTAAAGCCCTCGCCCGACACAAAAAACCGGCACTCATCTGCAAAGCGCGCGCGCAGAAACGTCTTTTCGCCCGTGTCCCAATTGCCCTTGATGAACTGCACCACGGCGCAGGGCATCCCATGCGCAATGCAGCGCATGATCATCCCGAACCCCGACGATGATTTGCCCTTGCCCGGCCCGGTATGGATCATGATCAGACCTTTTTCCTCGGTCTTGGTTTCCATCATCTTGTCGCGGGCGGCCTTGATCTTTTTCATCTTGGCGTTGTGGCGTGCGGTGATGTCGTCCATGGGGCCCTCCGGGATTGCGCGGCTTTTCGTGCCACGGAACGCAGGCCTGCGCCAGAGGCTTTGGGCGCTCAGGTCAAACTGTCCAGAAAATCGGGCAAGCCGTCGCGTGTGGCATCGGTAAAGTGAAAGACCCGCCAGCCCCGCCTTGCTGCCGCGTCGATATTGCGCGCGGTATCGTCGATTAGTGCGTGTCGCTCTGCGCCGCTCCACGCCTCGATCTGTTCGAAAAACGCGGCGTCGGGTTTGGCGCAGCCCATGCGGCCAGAGGCAAAGATGTGCGCGACACGCGCGCCAAACCCCATCTCCGTTTCAATATAGGCCGCGCGCCGGGCCTCATTGTTGGTGCCAATCACGTGGCACAGGTCAGGCCGACGCAGTTCCGCAACCACATCCGCGTCCGGCAGCGCGTCCCGCGCAAACCAATAGGCCAGGAACGCATCCGCATCCACATCATGCCCTGCCTGCGACAGCCACGCCTGCAACGCCGCGCGCAGGTCCGTGTGCCCCCGCATGATCCCGCCGATCCGGTCGGGATGAAACAGGTGCCCCGCCAGATCGGTCAGGTCGATGCCCCAATCCTGCTGCAACCGGTCCGCCCACACGAAACGGCCCGCCACGATATTGGCATTCAGCACCCCATCGAAATCCCACACGACAACCGGTTTGCGCATATGACCCTCCGTCATGCCCGAGCCTAGCCAATACGATGCGCAAGCTCCATTCCGTTCACGCTTGACTCTGTTCTGGACCGCGCGCACTACGGGTTTGCTGGTGCCCAAAGCGCGCTTTGGGTGAAAAGGGAATGCCGCTCGGGGGTTTTTTTGAAAATCCTTGATAACGCAGCCGCCCCCGCGACCGTGACCGGAGAGGTCCCCCCACGCCACTGGCTTTGCCGGGAAGGCAGGGTGGCCGAAGAGCAACCGCTCGAAATCCGCAAGCCGGGAGACCTGCCAGCGCACGTGACGAAACCGGGCGGGGTGTTCCGGGTGTCGGGACCACACGGCAATTGCCGCCCGCCATCTGCCATGCCGTCCCCGACAGGGAAATGATATGGCCGATTTGCCCCCCGTAGAGCTTCTGGTCTGCGTGAAATGCCGCCGCGAGCTTGAGGTGCCCGAAGGAGGCACCCGCCCCGGCGAGGCGCTCCATGCCGAACTGGCCAACCGCACCATGCCCGAGGGCGTGACGCTCAAAGCCGTCGAATGCCTGTCCAACTGCTCCTCGGGCTGTTCCGTCGCGGTGCGCGGGGGGGCGAGCCGTTGGACCTATGTCTACGGCAACCTCATGGAAGACCGCGACGCCGATATGGTGGTCGAAGGTGTCTCCAAATACGCCGCCACCGCCGACGGCCTTGTCCCCTGGCGCGACCGCCCCGAACATTTCCGCAAAAACTGCATCGCCCGCATCCCCCCGCAGGAGTTCTGATATGGCCAACCTGAATAAAGTCCCCGTCACCGTCATCACCGGCTTTCTCGGCTCGGGTAAAACCACCCTCGTCCGCCACCTGATGCAGAACCCGCAAGGGAAACGCCTCGCCGTGGTGGTCAACGAGTTTGGCGACGTGGGCGTCGATGGCGACATTCTCAAATCCTGCGCCATCCCCGACTGCCCCGCCGAAAACATCATGGAACTCGCCAACGGCTGCATCTGCTGCACAGTCGCCGATGATTTCATCCCCACGATCGAGGCGCTGATGGCGCTGGACCCACAGCCCGAGCACATCCTCATCGAGACAAGCGGTTTGGCCCTCCCGAAACCCCTGCTCAAGGCTTTCGACTGGCCCGACATCCGCAGCCGCATCACCGTGGACGGCGTGATCGCGCTGGCCGATGCCGAAGCCGTCGCCGCGGGCCGCTTTGCCCCGGATGTCGCAGCAGTCGATGCGCAGCGCGAAGCCGATGACAGCCTCGACCACGAAACCCCGCTGTCCGAGGTGTTCGAGGACCAGATCAGCTGCGCAGACATCATCCTGCTGACCAAACCGGACCTCGCTGGCCCCGACGGCATCGCCAAGGCCAAAGCTATCATCGAAGCCGAAGCGCCCCGCCCCCTGCCGGTCGTCGAAGTGGCCGAAGGCGCCGTGGACCCCCGCGTGATCCTCGGGCTTGAGGCCGCCGCCGAAGACGACATGGACGCGCGGCCCAGCCACCATGACGGGCACGACGACCACGAACATGACGACTTCGAATCCGTCATCATCGACATCCCCGAAGTGGACGACCCCACAGACCTCGTCGCCCGGATCGAAGCGATGGCAAAAGCGCAAAACATCCTGCGGGTCAAAGGCTACGCCGCCGTCACCGGCAAACCCATGCGCCTGCTGGTGCAAGCCGTGGGCGCCCGTGTCCGGCATCAATACGACCGCCCGTGGGCCGCAAATGAGGCGCGCCAAGGCCGTTTGGTCGTGATTGCCGAACATGACGACGTGAATGCAGCAGCGATCCGCGCCGCGCTGACAGATGTTCCGGCAGCCGCTGAGTAGTAAACAGGCCCCAAGATGCACGTCGTCTTCCGCGAAAGCCACGGGCTCGAAGAGACCGAGACACCCACCGATCTGGGGCAGACGCCCGCAGATCTGGTGGTGCTGTCCTTCTCGGACAGCGACCTCGGGGCGTTTGCGGCGGCGTATCACCGGGCCGATGGCAAGCTGCCGACCGTGCGGCTCGGCAACCTCGTGGGCCTCAAGCATCCGCTCTCCGTCGACACATATATCGAACAGACGCTGCAAGGGGCCACGGGCATCCTGATCCGCCTCATCGGCGGCGTGCCTTACTGGGCCTATGGCTTGCAACAAGTCGAAGCCCTCTGCCGCGCAAAAGGAATCGCGCTCGCCGTCCTGCCCGCCGATGGCCGCCCCGACCCTCGGCTGGACGAAGTCTCCACTCTCCCCGTCTCCACCCTCCGCCGCCTCGCCCATCTCTGTGACACCGGCGGCGCGGTGGCCGCGCAAGCGGCGCTGGCGCAAATGGCCCTCGCCTCGGGCCTTTATGCAGGTCCGGTCAAAGGCTCCAAAGCCCTTCCGACCGTCGGCGCGTGGACCCCCGAAGACGGCGTCGCCTGCCCACTGATCCAAGCCGCTGACGACAAGCCGCTGATCATCGTCACCTTCTACCGCGCCTACCTCGCTGCCGCCGACCTCGCGCCCATCGAAGCCACGTTCAAGGCACTGCGCCAACGCGGATTCCGCGTCCTTGGCCTCTTTGCCCCGTCGCTCAAAGCCCCCGAACCCGCCACATGGATGGCCCGCCAGATCACGCATCTGAAACCCGCCGCCATCGTCAACGCCACCGCCTTCTCCGGCATCGGTTCAAATGGCACGTCCCCCCTCGACGCGGGCGACGTGCCAGTGTTCCAGATCGCGTTGGCCACCTCGACACGCGACGCTTGGGAAGAGGCCGAGCGCGGCCTGTCGCCCACCGACCTCGCCATGCACGTCGTCCTGCCCGAGGTCGATGGCCGCCTTTTCGCAGGGGTCGCCTCTTTCAAGGAACCACAACCCCGCGACGACGCCCTGCAATTCGCCCGCTATGCCCATGCGGCGGACATGGCGCGCATCGACGCCGTCGCCGACCGGGTGCAGGCGTGGACCACCCTCGCCGCCACACCTGCGCCAGACCGGACCCTCGCGCTGATCCTCAGCACCTATCCGGGCAAAGACTGGAACATGGCCCACGCCGTCGGCCTCGACGCGCTGGCTTCGGCAGAGGCGATCCTGTCCGACCTGCAGGACGCAGGCCACGCCACCGACCCCGCGCCCATTACCCAAGCGCTGGAAACCGAAACCATCCGCTGGCCGCTCGCGGACTACAAGGCCGCACTCGCGACCCTACCCCAGTCCCTGCAAGCCGACCTTGCCACCGCATGGGGCGATCCCGAGGCGGACACCATCGCAGGCCATTTCCACTTCCCCGCAACCCGGCGCGGCAACGTCCTCATCGCCCTGCAACCCGAACGCGGGAACCCAAAGCAGCGCGACGACGATTACCACGACCTGTCGCGCACCCCGCGCCACGCCTATGTTGCCTTCTACCTCTGGCTCCAATCCCAGACCCAAGCGCTGATCCATATCGGCGCGCACGGCACGCTCGAATGGCTGCCCGGCAAATCCGTGGCGCTGTCGCACGAATGCTGGCCCGAAGCGCTGACCGGCACACTGCCCGTCATCTATCCCTTCATCGTCAATGACCCCGGCGAGGCGGCACAAGCCAAGCGCCGCATCGGAGCCGTCACCCTCGGCCACCTGCCGCCCCCGATGAAGGACAGCGCCACGCCGGACCGCTTTGTCCGGCTCGAAACCCTGCTTGACGAGTTTTCCAACGCCGACGGCCTTGACCCCAAGCGCCGCGACCGGCTGCAGGAGGACATCCGAACTGAGGCCCAAGCCATCGGCGTCGAAAACGACCTCGGCCTCGACCGTGCATCGTGCTCAGCCGAGGCCATCACCCGCATCGACCGCTTTGTCTGCGACATCAAGGAAAGCCAGTTTGGCGACGGCCTCCACATCTGGGGCCAAGGTGCCGACACCGAACGCACCGCCCTGATCGACGCCCTGAACGGCAAACGCATCCCCGGCGGCCCCTCCGGCTCCCCCCATCGCGGGCGGCGCGACGTGCTGCCGACGGGCCGCAACCTCTACACCACCGATCCACGATCTGTGCCCACCCGCGCGGCCTACGCCCAAGGCGTGAAACTGGCCGAAGAACTCGTCCGCCGCCACCTGCAAGAAGAAGGCGATTGGCCCCGCGGTCTGATCGTCGACCTCTGGGGCTCCGCCACCATGCGGACAGCAGGCGAGGAATTCGCCATGGCGCTCCACCTCTTGGGCGTGAAACCCGTCTGGGACCAAGGCTCCGAACGCGTCTCGGGTATCGAAGTGCTGCCCATCACCGACCTCGACCGCCCCCGCATCGACGTGACCTTACGCGTCTCCGGCCTCTTCCGCGACGTGTTCCCAACGCTCTCGGCCTTGTTCTCCCAAGCCGTCCGCGCGCTGTCGGCCCGCGACGAAGCCCCCGACTGGAACCCCTACGCAGGCCACGCCGCCACGGCCCGCGTCTACGGCCCCGCCCCCGGCAGCTTCGGCCTTGGCATGGGCACAGACATCGAAACCTTCACCGACGAGGCCCGCACGGCCGCAGGCAACGCTTGGCTGGCTGCATCCGCCTACGCCCTCGACGGCACCAAGACGACAAAGGATGAGGCCGGTATCCGGGAACGCGTCGCGCAGGCCGACAGCTTCGTCCACCTGCAAGACCTCCCCGAAACCGACGTCTTGCTGGCTTCGGACTACGCCGCGCACGAGGCTGGCTTTGCCGCTGCGCAAGCCGTCACGGGTGGCAAGGCGTCCCTGTATCACCTCGATACCACGCAACCCGACCGCCCCCGCGCCCGCACCCTGCCCGAAGAGATCGCCCGCGTCGTGCAGGCCCGCGCCACGCAACCGGACTGGCTGCGCGGCATGATGCGCCACGGCTTCCGCGGCGGGGCCGAAATTGCCGCCACCCTCGACCACATGGCGTCCTTTGCGCATCTGGCGGGCGTTGTTGGCCCACACCTTTTTGACGCCTATCACGACGCGACCTTGGGCGACGCGCAGGTCGCAGCCTTCCTCCAAGACGCCAACCCCGGCGCGTACCAAGCCATGCAGGATCAGTTCGCAGCATTGGATGCGGCAGGCCTCTGGCACACCCGCCGCAACTCCATCCGCGCAGCACTTGAGGCCGCGCAATGACCGTCAAAGGCTGGTGCCCCGGCGCGCATACGCCAATGATGTCCGGCGACGGGCTGCTGGTGCGCATACGCCCCCGCCTTGGCCGTCTGGAAGCCGCGCAAACCGTCGGCCTCTGCGCCCTGTCGCAACGCTTCGGCAACGGCATCATCGACCTGACCAGCCGCGCGAACCTGCAACTGCGCGGCGTCGCAGAAGCAGACCACCCGGCCCTCATGTCGGAACTGGCCGCTCTGAACCTAATCGACGAGGATGCCGAAACCGAGGCGCGGCGCAACGTCATGGTGACGCCCACATGGGCACCAGGCGATATGACCACACGCCTGCACGCGGCCCTTGTCGAAGCACTCCACGACATCCCGTCCATGCCAGCCAAGGTCGGCATCGCCATAGACACCGGCCCCGCGCCCATGCTCCAGAACGCGCCTGCGGATTTCCGGTTCGAACGAACCTCCGATGGCGCGCTGATATTGCGCGCCGATGGCGTCAGCCGGGGGCGCTGCATCGACGAAACCGCGGCCATGCCAGCGTTGATCGAAATGGCCACCTGGTTTGTGAACACCGGCGGCATCGCCGCAAAACGGATGTCGCGACACGTGGCCACAACGCCGCCGCCCGCAGAATGGTCCGCCGCATTGCCCGCCGCTCCAGCGCGCCGTTTGCGCCCGGGACCCCACGCCAAGGGCACCGTGTGGGGTGCGCCCTTTGGCAGCCTCAACGCAGAGGCCCTCGCCCGACTGATCCATGACAGCGCGGCCCGCGCGCT
The DNA here is from genome assembly GCF_047777875.1 of Tateyamaria rhodophyticola. Lineage (GTDB taxonomy): Bacteria > Pseudomonadota > Alphaproteobacteria > Rhodobacterales > Rhodobacteraceae > Tateyamaria. The sequence goes on from NZ_CP180519.1 coordinate 461,182, forward strand.
GCGGCTCACCCCGTGGCGGTTGTTCCTCCTTGAAAACGCCATGCCGACCGACAGCCCGGACTTCATCGCGACGGACAACGATCCCTTGTTGCATGTGCACGCCTGCCCCGGTGCCCCCGCTTGTGCTGTCGCCACCGTGGACACGCGCAGCCTCGCCCGCGCCCTCGCGCCGCATTACCCCAAGGGGCTGCACGTCTCGGGCTGCGCCAAGGGGTGCGCCCACCCGCGCCCGGCACCCACAACCCTCGTCGGCACGGGTGGCACGTTCGATCTTGTGGAAAACGGCCATCCATGGGATGCCCCGCGCGCGACCGGCCTCACGGCCAAAGACATCCTGACGCCAGCGAGCTGACATGCCTTACGAATACGAAACCGATGGCGCAGCCATCTACCTGCAATCCTTCGCGACCATCCGCGCCGAAGCGGACCTCGCCCGCTTTGACAAAGACGAAGAACAGGTGGCCGTTCGCATGATCCATGCCGCAGGGCTCGTGGGCCTCGAACAACATTGCCGCTTCTCGCCGGGCTTCGTGCGCGCCGCCCGCGCAGCACTTGAGGCAGGCGCACCGATCCTGTGCGACGCCCGCATGGTGAGCGAGGGGATCACGCGCCCTCGCCTGCCTGCAAATAACGAGGTCATCTGCACCCTGCACAATGACGGCGTGCGCGACCTCGCCGCCAAAATGAGCAACACCCGCTCTGCCGCCGCCCTCGAGTTGTGGCGGCCCCACTTGAGCGGAGCCGTCGTCGCGATCGGCAACGCCCCCACAGCCCTCTTTCACCTGCTGAACATGCTCGAAGACCCCGACTGCCCCCGCCCCGCCGCCATCATCGGCTGCCCCGTAGGCTTCGTCGGCGCTGTCGAATCCAAGGACGCGCTTTGGGCCGACCAACCCGTCCCCTGCTGCATCGTGCAGGGGCGGCTGGGCGGCAGCGCCATCACCGTCGCCGCCGTCAACGCCATCGCGAGCCGGAAAGAGTGAGCCAGGGTACGATATACGGCGTCGGCCTCGGCCCTGGCGCGCAGGACCTGCTCAGCGTCCGCGCCGACCGGCTGGTGCGGGGTGCCAAGCACGTCGCCTTCTTCCGCAAGGCGGGCCGCCCCGGTCAGGCCCGCACGATCGTCAACGGGATGCTGGCCGACCACGCCATTGAATTTCCAATGGAATACCCTGTCACGACGGAAATCCCCCTGACCGACCCGCGCTACAACGAAATCCTGTCGGGCTTCTACGCCGACTGCACCCACCACCTGTGCACCCTCGCCGAACAAGGCGAAGACGTGGTGGTCCTCTGCGAAGGTGACCCGTTTTTCTACGGCTCCTTCATGCACCTTTACACCCGCCTGAAACCCCATGTCCCGGTTGAAGTTGTCCCCGCCATCACCGGCATGTCCGGCGCGTGGACGGCCACGGGCGCACCGATCACGTGGGGCGACGACATCCTGACCGTGCTGATGGGCACGCTGGACGAAGACACCCTCGCGGACCGCATGATGCAGGCAGACGCGCTTGTGGTGATGAAGATCGGGCGCAACATCGACAAGGTGCGCAGCGCCCTCGCGCGGGCCGGGAAATTCGAAGACGCCTACCTGATCGAATACGCCGCCATGCCCAAACAGACCGTGCAAAAGTTGTGCGAAGCAACAGGCAAAATCACCCCCTATTTCTCGATCATTGTGGTCCACGGACAGGGCCGCCGCCCATGACCGGCTGGGTGCGCATTGCGGGGCTCGGGCCGGGGGATGATGCCCTGATCACGCCCGAAGTGTCGGACGTACTGGCCGACGCCACGGACATCGTTGGCTACATTCCCTACGTCGCACGCATCGCGGAACGCCCCGGCCTGACCCTGCACGCCAGCGACAACCGGGTGGAAATCGACCGCTCGCGCCACGCTTTGGACATGGCCGCCGAAGGGCGCAAAGTCGTCGTTGTCTCCTCCGGCGATCCCGGTGTCTTTGCCATGGCCGCTGCCGTGTTCGAAGCGGTCGAAGCGGGCCCCGCCCACTGGCGTGACCTCGACATCTCGGTCCTGCCTGGCATCACCGCGATGCTTGCAGCATCGGCGCGCTGCGGCGCGCCCTTGGGCCACGACTTCTGCGCCATCAACCTCAGCGACAACCTCAAACCGTGGCGCCTGATCGAAAAACGCCTGCGCCTCGCGGCAGAGGCCGACTTTGCCATGGCCTTCTACAACCCGCGCAGCAAATCCCGCCCAGAAGGGTTCGTGCGCACGCTCGACGTGCTCAAAGACGCCTGTAACGACACCCGCCCCGTCATCTTCGCCCGCAACGTCACGCGCCCCGACGAGGAAATCAAAATCGTCCCCCTGCCTGACACGACCCCGGACATGGCCGACATGCGCACCATGGTCATCGTCGGCTCGTCCCGCACACGCATCATCGAACGGGCTGGCGCACCTATCGTCTACACACCAAGATCGACCCCGGAATGACGCAGCCACTCCATCACCGCATGCGCGCTGTGCGCCTCCTGCCGCTCGGGCAGAGCAGGCCGGTCGATCATGATCACCGGCAGGCCAAGGCTGCGCGCCGCCGCGATCTTGGCATAGGCTCCGGTGCCGCCCGCGTTCTTGGACACCACCAGATCAATCCGGTGCTCCTGCATCAACGCGTGGTCATCACCTTTCGTAAACGGCCCGCGCGACACCAGCACATGGTGGTCGGGAAAGGGCGGCGTCTCCTTCGGCGGGTCGACCAGCCGCAGCAGGTAAAAATGCTGAGGGTTCGGCGCAAACACGGCCAGATGCATGCGCCCAACGGCGAGCATCACGCGGCTGGCGGGTTGATCAAGTGCTTCAACAGCGCCCGCGATATCGGGCACGCGGGTCCAACGGTCGCCCGCGCCTGCGACCCAAGGCGCACGGGTCAGCGCAATCAGCGGCACGCCCGCCTCGGCACAGGCGGAGACCGCATTCCGGCTCATCTGGGCCGCGAAGGGATGCGTGGCGTCAATCACATGGCTGATCTTCTCGGCATGCAGATAGTCGGCAAGTCCACCCACACCGCCAAACCCGCCAATCCTTTGCGGCAAGGGCTGGCGGCGCGGGCGCTCTACCCGGCCGGCAAAGCTCACCACACCGGTCAGCCCCCGCTCCGCCACGGCGGTGGCGAATTGCGTGGCTTCTGTCGTGCCCGCAAGGATCAAAAGGTTCGCGCGCATGTCTGACCCGTGGCTCACCATCGTTGGAATAGGCGAGGACGGGGTTGCCGGTCTGACTGCACGAAGTCAAGCGGCACTGGCCGCGGCAGAGGTCATCATGGCCCCGCCCCGCCACCTCGCCATGATCCCCGAAGCCGCGGCCGAGCGCATCGCCTGGCCCGTCCCCTTTGCCGATGGCATCGCGATCCTCGCGTCCCTGCGGGGCCAAAAGGTCGTCGTGCTCGCCTCGGGCGACCCGTTCTGGTTTGGCGCAGGCTCCGTCATTGCCCGCAGCTTTGGCGCGGACGAATGGACCGCCCTACCCGGCCCATCCTGCTTTTCGCTGGCCGCCGCACAGCTGGGCTGGGCGCTCGAGGCCTCGGATTGCATCGCCCTGCATGCGGCCCCCTTTGCACGCCTGCGCCGCCACCTGTCCCCCGGCGCACGGATCATCGCAACGCTGCGCGACGGTGACGCGGTGGCTGGCATCTGTGCCTTCCTGAGCGACGCAGGCTTCGGCCCAAGCCGCGTGACCATACTGGAGCGTTTGGGCGGCGTAGACGAATTCATCACCACCGCGAAGGCCGACGCAGTGACCGGAAATTTCGCCCACCCCTTGGTCATCGCGATAGAAGCCGCAGGCACCGGCCCCGCACTCACCGTCGCCACGGGCCAGTGCGACGACAGCTTTGATCATGACGGCCAGATCACCAAACGACCCGTGCGTGCGATCACCCTGTCCACTCTCGCCCCGCGCCCGCACGAACACCTGTGGGATATCGGCGGCGGGTCCGGCTCCATCGGGCTCGAATGGGCGCTGGCGCATCCCACCCTGCGCACCACCACAGTTGAGCCGCGCACCGACCGCGCTGCCCGCATCCGCCACAACGCCGAACAGCTTGGCGTGGCGGACCGCGTGACCGTGATCGAAGGGGCGGCACCGGGCACCCTGCCGGACACCGGCACACCGGATGCGATCTTTGTTGGCGGCGGCCTGTCCCAGGACCTGCTCGATGCCATCACCGCCATACCGGCCCGTATCGTCATGAACGCCGTCACCCTCGAAGGCGAAGCACTTCTGGCCGCCGCACAGGCGGCACATGGCGGCACGCTGATGCGCATCGACCTGAGCCACGCAACGCCGCTTGGCCCCAAACGCGGCTGGTCCGCGTCCTATCCGGTGGTGCAATGGAGCCTGACCCGATGATCATCGCTGGCCTCGGTTTCACAACCCGCGCCACCGCGCAGAGCCTTGCGGATGCGCTTGCCGCCACCGGGCTCGACAGCCCGCCCGATGCGCTGGCCACAGCCCATGACAAGGCGGCACATCCCGCCCTGCTGGACTTTGCCCGCAGGCAGAACCTGTCCATCCACGCGGTGCAACCGCACGCGCTGGAACAGGCGCGCACGGAAACGCAATCCATGCTCAGCCACCAAACGCGCAACACCGGCTCCGTCGCCGAAGCCGCAGCCCTCGCTGCCGCAGGCCCGGACGCCACGCTCACCGTGCCGCGCCAGATTTCCCCCGACCGCATGGCCACCTGCGCCATCGCCCAAGGAGCCACATCATGACCGTTCATTTCATCGGCGCAGGCCCGGGCGCGCCGGACCTTCTGACCCTGCGCGGGCGCGACCTGATCGCGGCCTGCCCTGTGTGCCTTTATGCCGGATCGCTGGTGCCGGAGGCGGTGCTGGATCACTGCCCCGACGGCGCGCGCATCATCAACACCGCCGCCATGGACCTCGACGCGATCATGACCGAGATCGAGAAGGCCCACGCCGCCGGTCACGACATCGCCCGCCTGCATTCCGGCGACCTGTCGGTCTGGTCCGCCATGGGCGAACAGCTGCGCCGGATCAAGGATGCGGGCATCCCGTTTACCGTCACCCCCGGTGTGCCCTCCTTTGCCGCCGCCGCCGCGTCGCTGGGGGCCGAGCTGACCCTGCCCGGCATCGCCCAATCGGTTGTACTGACCCGCACGCCGGGCCGCGCGTCATCAATGCCCGCGGGCGAGACGCTGGAGAATTTTGCCGCGACCGGCGCAACGCTGGCCATTCACCTCTCCATCGGCAACCTTGATCAGGTTGTGACGAACCTCACCCCCGCCTATGGCGCGGATTGCCCCGTGGCCATCGTCTACCGCGCAAGCTGGCCCGACGAACAGGTGATCCACGCCACGCTGGGCACGTTGCGCAGCGCCATGGACCCCAGCATCAGCCGCACCGCGCTGATCCTCGTGGGCCGCGTTCTGGGAGCCACGCAGTTCGACGAAAGCTGCCTCTATGCGCCCGATTACGACCGCCGGTATCGCCCGCAAACGGCGGACAGCCCGTGGGCCAGCTGGGAGCATGGCGATGACTGAAGGACTGCTGATTTCCGCGCCCGCGTCCGGGACGGGCAAGACCACTGTGATGCTGGGCCTTTTGAGGGCGCTGCGGGACACCGGGCTGGCCGTGCAGCCGTTCAAGAGCGGGCCGGACTATATCGATCCCGCATTCCATACGGCGGCGTCGGGTCGCGCCTCCTACAACATCGACACATGGGCGATGGATGACACCTTGCTGGGCGCCGTGGCAGCGCGCGCCGCTGGCGCGGATATCTGCGTGGCCGAAGGGTCCATGGGCCTTTATGACGGTGTCGCCACGCGCGGACAGGCGGGTTTCGGCACCAGCGCCGAGACCGCAGCCCTCATGGGCTGGCCCGTAGTGCTTGTGATTGATGTGGGCGGACAGGCGCAATCAGCCGCCGCAACCGCGCTCGGCTTTGCGCGATATCGGCCCGACCTGCCCTTTGCCGGGGTGATCCTGAACCGCGTGGCCAGTCCCCGTCACGAACGGCTCACCCGGATGGGGATGGAGGCGGCGGGCATCACCGTGCTGGGCGCCCTGCCCCGGCGCGGCGATCTGAAACTGCCCGAACGGCATCTGGGCCTCATTCAGGCGGTCGAGCATCCCGACCTCGAAGCCGCCATCGCCAGCTATGCCGCGTTCCTGACGGAAAACGTGGACATTAACGCCTTGCGACAGGCGGCACGTGGTGGCGCAGCCCTCCCCGCGCATCCCCTGCCACAGCCCCCGGCGCAACGTATCGCACTGGCCCGTGACGCCGCGTTTTCTTTCACCTACCCGCACCTGCTCGAAGGCTGGCGCGCAGCGGGTGCCGAAATCCTGCCCTTCTCGCCGCTCGCGGACGAGGCACCGGACAAGGACGCCGATCTGGTGTGGCTGCCGGGCGGCTACCCCGAACTGCACGCAGGCCGCATCGCGGCGGCGGAAACCTTCCTCACCGGCCTGCGGAGCCACGCCGAAACCCGCCCCGTCCACGGCGAATGCGGCGGCTACATGGCGCTTGGCACCGGCCTCATCGACAAGGACGGCACGCGCCACGCCATGGCGGGCCTTCTGGGCCTCGTCACTAGCTATGAGAAGCGCAAGTTCAACCTCGGCTACCGACGCGCGGTGCTGGATCACGGCATGCCCGGATTTGCCGTAGGCGCCGCCTTGCGCGGGCACGAATTCCACTACTCGTCCATCATCGACCAGCCCGATGCGGCCCTGGCACAGGTGTTTGACGCCGACGGCAATCCAGCAGCTCAAAGCGGATCCTGGCGCGGCAACGTCACGGGCACGTTCTTCCACCTGATCACGGGTGAGGCATCATGACCGGCTTTGTCAGCTTTGTAGGCTCCGGCCCCGGCGATCCGGACCTGCTGACCCTCAAGGCCGTCAAACGGCTGGGTCAGGCGGATGCCGTGCTTTTTGATGACCTGAGTGCGGGTCCCATCCTGTCCCATGCCCGGCCCGGCGCGGATCTTGTGGGCGTCGGCAAACGCGCCGGTCGCCCGTCGCCCAAACAACACCATGTGAGCCGGCTGCTCGTGGACTACGCCGAAACCGGCCAGCGTGTCGTGCGCCTCAAATCCGGCGACGGCGGCACCTTCGGCCGGCTCGAAGAGGAAACGGACGCCCTCAAGGCCGCAGGCATCCCCTTCGAGATTATCCCCGGCGTGCCTTCCGCCTGCGCCGCCGCCGCCGCCGCGGGCATTCCCCTGACCCGCAGGCTCACCGCGCGCCGGGTCCAGTTCATCACCGGCCATGATGTGCGCGGCGCGCTGCCTCAGGATCTGAACCTCGCCGCCCTCGCCGACCCCCAAGCCACCACCGTGGTGTTCATGGGCCAACGCACCTTCCCTGATCTGGCGGATATGCTCATGGGCGCGGGCCTGCCCGAAGATACCCCCGCCCTGCTGGCCGAAGGCGTCTCCACTCCGTCACAAGCCCTGCACCGCCTCACGGTCGCAACCCTCGCCGAGCGCCTGCGCAAGGACATCAGCGACGCCCCCGCCCTCATCCTCTACGGCGCCCTCGCCGACGGATGATCTCCGTCTCTGTTCCAAAAAATCCCGGGGGGCGGCGCAGCCGGGGGGCAGAGCCCCCGAACTACCCGTCCAAAAGCCGCAGCTCCCCCGCCAGCCAGGGCAGGCGCGCCAGCGCAGGCTCAATCATATGGCTCTGCATCAACCGCCGCATGGTCTGCGCCACATCCGTGGGCACCGACCCCGCCCAATCGGCACTGGCATAAAGCGAAATGGTCCGCGAAAACGGCTTGAACGGCAGCGCAAAGGCCTCGACCTGATCGTGGAACCGCCCGGCCCGCATGTACCCCAGCGGGGTCGTCACCGACCACCCGATGCGCCGCGCCACCATGGCCATCAACGCCAGATGACTGCCGATCTCGAACCGTTCCGCAAAATCCAGCTTTTGCCGCGCCAGATGCGCTTCGATCTGACGTGAAATCAGCTGATCCCGCTCATACCGAAGGAACGGCAAATCCCGCAGCGCCTCCAAGGGCGCGCCCGCATCCACCATCCCCTTTGGCGCCACAAGAATAAACGGATCGCGCGCCAACGGATATTCCATCACGCCGTCACGCATCGTCCCGTCACTGGCCGAAATGGCGATATGCAGACGCTTGTCCGCGATGGATTGCAGGATCTCGTGACTGGGGGCCGTGGCCAGCGTGAATTTGCACCGGGTCAGACTGTCTGCGAGGATCGTCACCAGCCGCGGTGTCAGGTCGTTTTCGAAATCATCGATCACGCCGATGGACAGCGCCGACAGATGCGCCAGATCCATCACCGTCAACTCCGACTGCGCCAACCGCAACTGGGACAAGGCCGCCTCCGCCCGCGCCAGAAAGCTGTGGCCTGCGGGCGTGAGGCGCATGGGCCGCTTGCCATGGTCGATCAGATCGGTGGCCAGCGCCGTTTCAAGGTTGCGCAACTGCTGGCTCACCGCAGGTTGGCTCAGCCCGGTGACCGACGCCGCCTGCGCCACAGACCCCGTTGCAGCCAGCGCCTCGAACACTTCCAGCCCGCGCAGTGTTACACCCTTGTTCAACATGACGGCCCTTCCCGCGACTTTCAGGTTTGTTGAAACCAGCAGCCGGCGCAGGTCAAGTATCTTTACCCGGGCGCCCCACCTTTTTCCAAAAAGGTGAAACCGCCCGGGGCCACCTTTTTGGAAAAAGGTGGCAAAGCGGGTCTTGAAGACCCGCCCGCCTGCGTCCACCCTCCAGCCCATGAAAATTGCCACCGCCGCCTATTCACTCTCCGTTTTACCAGACTGGGCCGCCTACGAAGACAAGTTGACCGATTGGGTCGACACCGCCGCCAGCCACGGCGCGGACTTGCTCGTCTTTCCCGAATATGCCGCAATGGAACTGGCCACCCTCGCTGGCCCGGACATCGCCGGTGACCTCGAAGGATCGCTGCACGCCGTCGCGGACCGGTTGGACGAAGCCGATGCCTTTCACGCCGAACTGTGCCGCCAGTTCGGCGTGCACATGCTCGCGGGCTCCGGTCCCGCCCGTACGGACGGCGTTGCCCGCCCGGTCAACCGCGCCCGCCTCTTTGCCCCCTCGGGCGCCATGGCGGCACAGGACAAACAGGTCATGACACGGTTCGAGGCAGAGGTGTGGGACGTGGCCCCCGGCGGCCCCCTGACCCTCTTTGACACCGCGCTTGGCATAATCGGCGTGCTGATTTGCTATGACGCGGAATTCCCGATGCTGGGCCGTGCACTGGCGCAGGCCGATGTCATCCTCGTCCCGTCCGTCACCGAAGCGCTCAGCGGCCACACACGGGTCAGGATCGGTGCCCGCGCCCGCGCGCTCGAAAATCAATGCGTCACGGCCATGGCCTCTCTCGTGGGAACGGCCGACTGGAGCGAAGCGGTGGATATCTCCGTCGGCGCGGGTGGTATCTTCGGCCCGCCCGACACGGGCTTTCCCGATGACGGCATCCTCGCCGCGGGCGCGCTCAACACGCCCGGCTGGACCTATGCGCATGTCGACCGCGACGCCATCGCAGACGTGCGCCGCAACGGCACCGTTCTCGGCGCGCGCGACTGGCCCGGCAGCGCCAGGCGTGCCGAACACGTCACGCTCACGACCCTTACCTGATTTGCCCTTGAAATATGGACCTTATGGGCGCATGTAGTGCCGCGTCCGCATATCGGCGGGCGGTGCAACGAAGGAGAGACCATGGCCAAGGAAGATACGCTCGAATTTCCCGGTGTCGTGAAGGAACTCCTGCCCAATGCGACGTTTCGGGTCGAGCTTGAGAATGGCCATGAGATCATCGCACACACGGCAGGAAAAATGCGCAAGAACCGCATCCGCGTTCTGGCAGGCGACAAGGTGCAGGTTGAAATGACGCCCTATGACCTGACCAAGGGCCGGATCAACTACCGCTTCAAGTAAGCGGACCACAGCGCACGGCCTGTTAACGCAGCGCTTTGGCACAGCGTCGGTGTACGGCCTGTGCACAGGGTGTGTACCGGCTGTGACAGGGCGATATTGCTCGTTTAACCATATTTTCATGGCGTTTGCGGACCACGCAACCGCAGGAGTGTTGCGTCATACGCAGCACCTGCGTACGCAAGGGCAACGGATCAACAAGGGGCGCAAATGCTCATTCTCGGATCAGGCAGCCCGCGGCGGCTTGAACTGCTCGGCCAGATCGGGATCGCGCCTGACGCCGTGCGCCCGCCCGACATTGATGAAACGCCCCGCCCCGGTGAATTGCCGCGCCCCTACTGCGCGCGCATGGCCCGGGAAAAGGCGCAGGCCGTCCCGGCAGAGGCGCAGGACGTCGTGCTCTGCGCCGACACCACCGTCGCACTGGGCCGCCGCATCCTCGGCAAACCGGCGGACGCGGATGAGGCCGCCGCATTTCTGCGCCTCATGTCCGGTCGTCGCCACCGTGTCATCACCGCCGTGTCCCTGCGCAAGGGCACCCAGCTCTGGGAACGGGACGTGGTCAGCACCGTCCGGATGAAGACACTGTCAGAGCGTGAGATCACCGGCTACCTCGCGACCTGTGACTGGCAGGGCAAGGCCGGTGGCTATGGCATCCAGGGCCCCGCCGGGGCCTTCATCCCATGGATCAGCGGGTCATTCACGGGCATTGTCGGCCTGCCCCTCGCGGAAACAGCGGGCCTGCTCAGGGCTGCAGATATTGAGGTTTGGACATGAAGGGACACCAGATCATCCTTGGTCAGGCCAAAGGCCGCGACGGTGCCGCCCTTCTGACCGATGGCGTTTTGCAGGATCTGCTGCTCGACACCGACGCCCCCCGCCCCGGCACGATCTACCGCGCAAAGGCCACCCGCCCGGTCAAGGGACAGGGCGGGATGTTCTTTGACACGCCCGAAGGCAGCGCGTTCCTGCGGGGCGCAAAGGGTCTCGCACCCGGTGACATGGTGCTGGTGCAGGTGTCGGGCTATGCCGAACCGGGCAAGGCCATCCCCATCACCGACCGCCTCCTGATCAAGAGCCGCTATGCCATCGCCACCCCCGATGCGCCCGGCATCAACATCTCGCGCAGCATCCGTGACGAAGACATCCGCGTGTCCCTGCGCGCCACGGCCGACGCCTACGAGGCGGACTTGGGCACATGCGGGCTGATCCTGCGATCAGTCGCGGCCACCGCAGATCTGGACGCCGTGGCCGAGGACATCGAACACGTCCTGTCCGTCGCCTTTGCGATCCGGGACGATGACGGGACGGACGTTGAAAAACTGATCGACGGGCCGGGGCCTTCTGAATTGGCCTGGCGCGATTGGCCCGAGGCCACGCCCGATCACGCCGCGTTGGAGGACGAACTGGCGCAGGCGCTGCAGGACGAAACGGCCTTGCCCGGCGGTGGCTCCGTCTGGGTCGAAAACACCCGCGCCTGCGTCGCCGTGGACGTCAACACCGGCACCGACAGCTCGCCTGCCGCAGGGCTCAAGGCCAATATCGCCGCTGCACGTGATCTCCCAAGACTGTTGCGTATCAAGGGGTTGGGCGGCCAAATCGTCGTGGACTTCGCCCCCATGCCCAAGAAAGACCGCCGATCCGTGGAAACCGCCCTGCGCGCCGCGTTCAAGGCCGACACGGTGGAGACGACATTGCTCGGCTGGACAACCCTCGGGCATTTTGAGCTGACCCGAAAACGCGCGCGCGTCGCGCTGGAGACCCTGTGATGGCGTGCCCGATTTGCCGGAATGAAACCGCCCGCGACTACCGCCCGTTCTGCTCGCGCCGCTGCGCGGATATTGATCTGGGCCGGTGGATGAACGGCGCCTATGCTGTCCCCGCGCAGGACGAAGAGGAGCCATCCGACACGACGGATGCGCCGCCGAAGCCGCACTGACGCAAAGACTGGTTTGTTTTATCGATTTTGCTATGGACAGCGCAGCGCGACCATCCTATCACGCGCCCACCCGAAGCGAAGGCTTCACCCGTGCCCGGGTAGCTCAGGGGTAGAGCAGTGGATTGAAAATCCTCGTGTCGGTGGTTCGATTCCGCCCCCGGGCACCACTTAACAAGCTGATATTAAATGTTTTTCTGCTCATGACTGATCCTCGTTTCGGTCAGGTTAGACGCTTTTCTGCGAAGGTTTGACACTTTCGGCCCGCCTTCTGTTCTCTTCTTCCAGTGTGGCCATGGTCTCACGGTTCTTGTCGGCGAGGTTCGCAGAGCGCGAATATCTACCACGTTAATATTGAGATTTGTCGTCGCCATGACCGGACACCCCCATCAATTCGCTGCCGAACCCTCAGCCCTTACGACCTTGGTTGCGTCCTTCTGAAACCGCTCCCAGCCGCTCATCGTCAAGAGCTTGGTCTTGGGGGATATTTCTACAAACTCAAGCTTTCCGCTGTTCATCAACGCTCGAACTTGCGTAACGCTTAGGCCAACCATTGAACTAAGCTCTTTCGGCGATTGTAGCTTTTCGTGAGCCAAAACCCTCTCCTTTTGAGAAGTTAGCGTGAATCAGGTTGATTGGGACAGAGTCGAACCGTCAGACTTGTCTGCCTTGTTCGTATCAACTTTTGGATTACGCGCGCTTTGGATAGACCAGTGCAAAGCCTGTAGTATCGAGCTTTTGCCAAACCCATTCGATCCGAGGACAACAGTAAAATCGGCAAGCGGAATATCGACGTCTTTTAGAGCTTTGAAATTCCTAATCGTGACATTCCGTAACCGCACTTAATTCCCAGCCCACAGCTACTTTCGCGTGGATGAGAAGTTACCCTCCATGGTGGAATATTCAAGCTGCCGAGATGTCTTTGATTTGTGTGTTGGCCCAGAACGCCAACGGTTTCGCTTATGTGGTTCGATGTCCATCTTGTGTTTTGACGCAAGTGATCGAGTTTCCTTTTGGTCTAGCACATCCTGCGTTCACTAACCGACGCTTCGAGCGTGCCTACAAGTAGGCTGCCCAAATTCTATCTTGTGCGGCACAGTTGTAAAACACGGCCGTGTCACGCGCAGAACAGTGCCATCCGTTGATTTCAACGAGGAAATGAGGTGGCGGAGACGAAGGGAGAATAATAATTTCAACAAGCAATTGTTTATCAACCATTTTATCTCGAAATCCAGAATCTATACCACATTTTATACCACATCCTAGATGTCGACTTGCAGACAACATAGTCTAGCGCCGAAGCTGAAATATTTTCCAACTAACTTCTGACCGGCCAAGAAGATCCGGAAAATCTCCTATCGGCGACACTTCAAATCCCACACTCTCTGCAAGTAGAACGAAGTCTGTCGCAGAAACAGCAAACATTCCTCGGTCATCGTCTTGCGGACCCAGTCGCAAAGAAACAAACGCATGACCATCAGGTTTCATGAGCTCGAAGATCCGGCGCATCGCAGCTCCATGATCGCCGGGTGCAACGTGCATCCAAACAGCACTCAGAAGAACCAAATCAAAAACCCTGCCCTCTAATTCGGGGCTGTCGAGCATTGGAAGGCGGCTGTCGACCCATTGAATACCTGCGTTTGGGTGAAGGCTCTGAGCAAGAGCGCTCATCTCACTTGACGGGTCAACAGCGGTCACGGAATGCCCTTGCTTGCTGAGCCACGCAGCATCGCGACCGGTTCCTGCGCCGATATCGAGCACTTCTAGCCCCCCTTGCGTCACAAAAGGCAAGAGGTAGGGGTAAGCAGTTTCAAAATTCACGGACTCATAGCTGTCCGCTAGGTCTAAAGCCCTTTGGTTATAGTAAGATACGGCCTTGGTCTCGTCATGCATATCAATCCAACCTTCACGCTCTGCCCAATAGGACGCTAGAACAACCATGCTTAAGCCTGCTGCCCAATAAAGCAAAAATAAGAACAAAGTGCGAACAGTTTTTCCGGTATTACACTTCCGTTCAACCCAACTCTGATCAGCGCTAGGTTTGTTCGTCTCAACAAAACTTTCCGGATCGGCTGCTTTAAGCCACTCAAGATAGCATTCCATCACATGTCGAAAACGGTACAAAATTGCAGCAAGCGTTAGGTTGCCGACTGATGCTGTGAGTAGCAGAACACTTACGAGAACCGGGCGGTTTCCAAGACTGGCGACACCGAACCAGAGACCCCCGGTAAGGGTCATTGCCAACACTGGGATCTGCCACATGATTTGGTTCAACGACCTGAACTGTTGGTAGTTCTGCTCATACGCCTGAATTTTAATGTCCACTGCATAACACCTTGCATTTAAATATTTTAAGTTGATTCAGGACGACACGGGTTGAGATGAGGCGATAATTTTCCTCTACTGATCGCAACGAACCCGCCGTATTACTTGACTGTAGCTCGGTCGACTAACACTGAATGACGCCTCAGCTTTTGCCGCCCATTCGAACAAGTTTGCAATACCTTCTTTGATTGTCTTCCTGTAGGGTAATGGGTCATCAAGAATTTGATTGTGAAACAATGCGGTGGCTTTCCCAAACGACAGCTCATCGAATTCCTCAAGTTGATATTCTAACCAACGGCAAATTTGCGACGACATAAACCCTTGCAATAGATCTGCTTCGCTGCCCCCAAAGCCGCACTGAAAACAGTTTAGATCGTGCTCTAGCGCGACTGCATGAGCAGTCTGTGACAATAAGTCTTTTGGACTACACATTGGAAGATCGTGGAGCCAAATACTCGGAGGCTGCACTCCCAATTTTTCTGCTATCCCCTGAGGCCAGCCTTCCAACTGAACATTTGCTTTTTCCGGCATGTCTCGTATGTGAGCTGCCATTAGCTCTACGAGTTGGGCATCCAGCCAGTCCACAGATCCAAGATAACCCTGAACTTTTATCCTTTCAGTCTGACCGTACTCGAAGCCAGTTCCGAACTCATCATTCCCCAATCCCGCCAGAGACATCCCTTTAGTTGTAAGGTTGGCGCTACCGATGAATATTCTTGAGTCTGCAATATACACTTTTCCATGCAGACTCTGAGAGATCCCGAATGGAATATTGGCCTTATTACAGAGATGAAAGCAATCCAAGTCCGAAGCGCCGGCAATCAAATCATTCGGTTTCCATCGGGAAACAACCTTAATATTGCCTGTCTTACTAGTTTCAATGAGCCACTGTAATGCGTCCGATTTGATAAACGCGCTTAAGACAATGACTTCTTGACTCGCTGAAGACAAAGCGGCGCCAAGCTCTCTTCGAAAAGCCCCAGTCTCTAGTAAGAACATCTATCCATCGACATTTTCCAAGAGTTTTGAGACCCAATAGCCCCAACGATCGCGGAACTTTTCAAAGGTTTCGCTATCTAGCGTTTTCCTGAACTCGTCTTCAGTGCGTACATAAGCCATTGTATAAATCTCTAGAGCACTCAAAGCTCGATCGTCACCGGAGTCCTCGACATGCTGCCATAACTTTTCGTAGTATGGTGACCGAGTGTTAATAACTCCAACAGCTGCATTTGCTACAAACTGCAGATCCAAAAACATTGTCCCTGGCCAACTGCTCTTGTTCAAGTCTACCTTGTAATCAACCGTTGCTTTGGCAAAAGCCTCGGCGTCCTCTTTTGATAGCTCCGGCCGCGTGTCCAGAACATATTTTGTGCGCTCTGCAAGCTTTTCTTGCTCGGACTTACCTTCTGCTTCTGTGTCCGAAGAGGTTTCTGTGCGATCCTCCGCGACGTCTTTGTTTACCTTTAAGGAGACCTGGTCAGGTTTGGCTGTTGGTGGGCCGCTGGCACTGCCTTCCTTACGCGTCTTGATGACATTATCCATCATCGTTTTGATTTTTTCCGTAAGGTTGTGGTTCAACTCCAGATACAATGACGCCTTATAATGCCCGGAATTTTCCGGATCATCTGCTGCTTCTTTCAGTTCACTTAGTTGTTCATCGTCGTGTTTCGGGTCTAACTTACTGAAACCACGAATTTGCTGTTTGTTGTTTGTGACTCCAAACAACTCGTCCAACACTGGCTCAAAGCGCACCTCGATCCCCCACCATCTATGCCTTGGTTCTGAAGGGGCGATGTGACCAAAACTTCCGAAATCGATTTCTCGGCCCGCCCGAACAAAAGATATTCCGGTATTCCGGCCGTAGTGCTTACCAAGGTTGGAGTTACCGCCCTTCTCTTGAGTTTCGGGCTTTGCGATACTCAGGCGAATTTGAACTTTGGAGAATTCGCCGGGAGCGTATTCGACATTTATGCTGTATGGTTTTTCAAACTCAACGTTGGTTGCTTTCCCATCACTATCTGGGCAATTTGATGGCTCCAATAGATACAAAGGATCGTTAGGTTTCAACTCATGCGAACTTTCTACTTTTTTCTCGCCCAAGTTATAGTCAACTAATCTGACATTGCGTCTTGTCCCATATTCATCGTTATCATCTAGAAAATGGCGATAAATGCGACATAATTCATCCTGCATTCGCGAGAACAGTGTATCGGGTCGCTTGAAGTCGACGCCATCCAGACTTGACCAGACTATCAAAGTACCACTTGGTCCGATTAATTCGCCGGCGGCATCGACTATTTCGCTAGGAAGTTCAGCTTTCTCGACATCTTTGAGATACTGCTGTTCGTTGTTCTTTATCTCCATAAGATCCAGATACGTCTTATAAACCGTACCCTTCTGCCAGGAATAGACTTCAACCAGTTCCGCTTGAGATAATGACGATCCTTTAAGTCCAAAGCCAAAACGACCGAGGCCTTCACGAGTATCAAGGCGAGTGCCCCAGCCAAGCGATAGGCAACGCCCCAGCAGTTCGGGCGTCATGCCAATACCGTCATCCAGCACTGCAATTTTCTGCACTCTGTAAATGGTTCTCTTTGCGACCTTTTCTCGATCCGACAGCGTAAGGATTGTTACATTTTTAGCATCCGCCTCAATCGAGTTATCTACCAACTCAGCGACTGCCGTTGCAGTATTTCGATAGCCAACTTGCCGTAGAGCATTGAGCGCGAGATACGCATCGACAATCTTAACTGGTTCGTTTTGTTTGGTCATTACTCTCCCCCAAAATGCTCATCGAAATATGTGAATGCCTGTGATACACTGGGTAAATTAATAATGTTATCAACCACATCTACCACTGTGCAACTAGATGTTCCGCCAACTGCATGACCCCTAAGGCCTCGTCCCACCATTTGCGAGTATAGAACTACAGACGTTGTCGGGCGAGCAATGACAACCGCCTCTGTTTTTGGGGCATCAAATCCGGTAGTAAGCACTCCAAAATTCGTCAGAACGCTCACATTCCCGTTCTTAAAGTCGTTGATTGCTTCGCGCCGATCGCTTGGTGGCGTTTCGCCAGTCACGGCTCTTGAAGAACACCCTCTTTCCCTCAAGACCAAAGCCATATCAGATGCATTCTGTTTGGACGGGCAAAACACGATGGTCTGTTTCTTGTCCACTAGCGCTAGCTTCTCTACCGCTGCAACGACTTCCAAAGTCCTTTGGGCATTGCTCCCTAACTCGGCAAGCACGTTGGAAGGAATGTCTAGTAGTTCAGAGATTAGCTTTACAGCGTCTTCATCCAAGCTGATGGTAGCATTTGTATTAAGGCGCATCCGATCGACTGTAGACAGGATGCCGCGCTCTTGAAGATACTCAATGGAGTTTCTCTCACCAGTCAATTCTTGATCGATTGTAAGCTTCTTGCCGCCATAGAAGTCTGCAAGCGCTTTCGTTTGAGCGGTGTCGCCCCCAACGTGATGCCTGCCAGGTGTCGCTGTTAGACCAATTAAGGTAGTGCGGGAGTTGCAGAGAAACTCAATCGCTTTTTTGTATGTAGGCGCCATCGACATGTGAGCTTCATCGACAATCAGCAGGCTACACTCACGCCTTATCTCTGCAAATCGGTCGAAATCAGTGTTTTTGCCTGTATGAATGCTCGAATAGCAGCTTTGAAAACTAGTTACGATGAAACAAGGCTTACTCAGATCTATGTCGCCTGGCTTTCGCCCTCCCCACATCGAGTAGACATTCGCATTCTCGCTTCCTAGTTTTGACCATATACTTAAGAATGTTTGAATGGCCTGTTCACAGAGTTCTTCGCTATGAGCTAGCCAAACGACGACAGGGTTTTCATCTGAACAGCTAAAGCGCAAAAAATCGCAAATAAACTCCATAGCTGTCCGAGTTTTTCCCGATCCGGTCGGCATGTGCGCAACGATTCTTCGGTTTGCGGCACCAGGGTTGGTTTCTTGTCTTGCTTCCAAGAATGAAAAACTAACAAGCTGCTTCCGAATGCTGTTTTGATAGTCAAATAGAGGTTTTGCAATTTCCGTTTGGAGATAAGGTTTTGGACCAGTCAATAAGTCGCTTGGGAAAGCATCCTCTATGTTGACGTCAATCAACTTGAGGAACTTGATTGTAGCATCATTTCGTCCCCAGGAAAAATTTGATGGAACGGCTACAGGAGACCCATCTGGATTTGTACCAAGTTTGTCGCGGAAAACTTGCTGAGGAAACACTTTCAGCACAGCGTTTCTTAGCTTTCGGTTCCGAAATATTGCTAGACCACTTTCGGCGATCATGGCTTCAGCTATCGCGCGGGGACGAGTACTGACACCAAGTTCGGAAAGACCCTCCAATCGGCTCTCCCCCCAGAACGCTGCTAGTTGTGCGATGCCTAAGCTTGCCAAGGCATCAATTACAACGTTCGAACCCATATTACTGTCCACTCTCTCGGTTTTCTACCCGCCTAGCGGTGTAGCACTAGTACACCCGCTAGAGGTTTACTTTGACAGATTTCCCTGCTTGGTAAAGACTCCGATCTGTATGGTTTCCTGGCGACTTGCGCAAAACACGCAGTTAAGTGATCACGCTTGAAGCTGCCAGTCTGCAAATCAGGGTCCAAGGACCTTCAGAACAACATTCTACGATCGTCCATGTGAGTCACTTATGGCAGGCCAAACAAACCTTTTGTTGGCCATAGATCTCATCCAAATCGACTACCCCTTTGTCTGGCCGCAACGGATCAACCTTCCTTTTTGCCTTAGCTCTTTCGACGCGTCTTTTGTGGTCTGCCCGGATCTGCGCCATGCGTTCTGGTTGTTCTAGCTCAAGCAGCGTCTCTCCCTCACTCCAAGAGAAAGGTGAGCCGTGTTCGAGGGAGGTTTTCTCCATCTGCTTTGCTCTTTCGAAGGCTTCAGGATGACGTTCTTTTAAACCAACCCATTCAATCTTTTGCTGAAAAAAGCAAAAAGTGCAGCCACTGCGGGACCGCCAATCATAGTATGCTGGCAAGCCAAGACCAGAGTTTTCTAGAATTTCAAAGACACCAGCTTTATCAATCCCATCATCTTTGAAGGGCAACTTGGTAATCAAACCCTTGTTCTTCGAGCTGAGGCCTTGGCGAAAATCTTCGTCAGCCCGGATCGCGACATAACTGTATACAGTGTAGCCTTGGTCCGTAAATTCAGATCTCACCCACTTTTCAAATGGTTTAATCTTTAGATCTTTCGTACACCAGCGTGTTTGAGCTGACGGAAGGAACTGATTGTACTGAGCGAGGTAGAACTTAAAATCTCGTCCCGGGTCCAGGTACCTGATCTTCTTACCAAGAAAACCCTCGAGCATCGTTAGGTACTCATACACCTCGTCGAGTTCTTCCCCCGTATCTGTGAAGAAGTAGTCTACATCCAGTTCGGGGTAAGTCTGGCTCATATAGATAGCAAGGGCGGAGCTGTCTTTACCGCCGGACAAACCAAGGACATGTTTTGTTCTGTCAGCCATCTACTTCCTCGCTTGTGTTGGATGATTTCATCCTCGCCGCCCCCACTTTTGCTAGTGCAGCTAGGATCACGTTTCTGCCGGTGTCTTCTGCAGCCTTTTGCAAAACTTCTTCAATCTTTCGAGTGAGTTTGTTCACCTCCTCACTGTCGGAGTCCAAAACATCAAATTCTTCCATCACTGGCGTTGGCCGATCATCAATGCTGACGATCAAGGCCATTGCAGAACGCTTGTCCTTACGCCCTGCTACACGTGCAACGGACTCGTGTTGGTTGAACTGCTGGGCTAGCAATGTAAGCTGCACGTTTGCCCGGTCTATGTCGCTATCAATCCAGGCCTTAGCCGGCTTGTTGATGCCCAATCCAGCGAGTGCCTCCATCGACTGTAGATCATCACTAAAGCTTGTAAGTTGGGTGATGAAAGATCGAAGCCTCAAGTCGCCTGCGACATCTTTGATATTTTTCGCGCGATCATTCAGTTCTCGGTAAGCTCTCGCAGTGCGTCCGTGCACTTGTAACTCGTTCAGAATATGCTCTCGCATTCTGTCCAGCATTGCTGGGTAAGCAGCGCGGATTTCGACGAGTCCCTCTTTGATGTTCTGAGCAATTTCAGAGATCCCCTGGTCAGTGAGGATATCGATATCCTTTCCGTATAGACCGGGGATGTCATCAAACGCGAACTTTTGTGGGTCATTG
This sequence comes from Tateyamaria rhodophyticola, assembly GCF_047777875.1. GTDB lineage: Bacteria > Pseudomonadota > Alphaproteobacteria > Rhodobacterales > Rhodobacteraceae > Tateyamaria. Next base: position 481,564 of record NZ_CP180519.1, read on the forward strand.
GACCTCTTGAAGAGTGCTCTGACTTTTTTCGCGTGCTCTGGAAGACGTGCAGTTCGTTGAACCCAAGGCGCAGAACTCTCATAAGCTGCGATGAGAGCGCGTCCGACTTCGAGCGGACTCAGAGTGGCGATAGGTTTGTCAACTATCTCGCCAACTGCGTTCGCCAGCTCGGTCAGTAACTTTTGGGTCGTTCGGTTCATTTCGATCCAGCGTAGCTGAACCATTTGCGGCGCTCTAAGAACGTAGTCCACATCGACATCCGAAATGGTCGATAGAAAGATACCTTCTCTGTAGTGTGACAGGTTCCTGCGCTCGGCCAACATGAAAAGCACCGCCAAGAATGGCATCAAACCGTCCTTCAACCCGAAGGGAGGCGCGCGCCATAAGTCATAAACATCGGTAAGTTGCACATTGCGATTTCCTCGCTTCTTCAGAAAAGTCTTTGTCGCTTTCCAGATGGGCAGAAGGTTCGCGGGGTCGTTACCCGAAGGAGGCACAAATTGCCATTTTCCCTCATTCTCTATGTACAGCTTGTTGGCTTCAACGAGAGAAACGAATAACGCTCTTTCAGCCGGGAATTTTTCGAACCCAAGCCCGGCAGTACCCTCCTTGAGAACGGCGGCATGTAACAGCAACTTAAGGGCCGAATTGGCAGATGCTGATGGTTTGGCGCGGTTCAAAAGTTCGTTGTTCAACCTTGGTGCGAGTGTAAACCTGCGGTCTGCCATCTCTGACGCCAAAACTGTGAGATTTCGGCGAGCTAGTTCTGGAAGATCATCAATACCAGTTTGCCATTCTGCGCTTGCAATCAAAAGCCAGACCTCTTGCTCAATCCGGCCACCAATTGCCTCAAGACGATCATTCAGCTCCCGGCGCGCAATCTTGTCACGGTGAATCTCAGCACTGGATGCCAAGATATCCTTCAAAGCGGAGTGCTCTTTTGCAAGTGCTACAAGGTTCCTAGATTTTTCGGATCTCAAAACCGCAAAATCGCCTGCCCACCCATACTCTCCGAAGTCCTCAACGATACTCGGCGTGGCGTCGTCGAGTGCAATGATAAAGGCCCCGAAACATCCGTTTGTGGGCGCAAACTGTGTAACATAGCTCTCTACTTGGCTTTCGAGCATGACCTTCAGCTCACACCAGCGCAGAGCGCCAGTTTCACGGTAATGTCGTTTGGCCACGATATTTGGCGAAGACAGCGCATTGGAGATTGAGCTTAGGTCGAAGTTTGATCTTTCTCTTAAGGCCTCATTCAGTGCTGCCTCGATATCAAAATCGCTACCATCAAAGAGAGAGTAAGTACCTCTGAACTTTCGGAAAACAACAATTGATGCAGCCTCAAGTTCTGACAAAATGCCCGCCGCAACAGAACTTGACTGGTTTGTCGCTAGGCAAAGTGCACCTAGCGTTGCACCTATTCCGGTCTGCTTTTGAGTCAGTTCTAAGATAGCAAGCGACTTGAGCAATTGGACACCGAGTTCACCACCATCTTTCGCTTCCCACCGCGCAATCGCATCCCTCGCATTTGCAAAGTGATGGCTATCCAATGAGACGGCGATGGCTGCTTGCAGATTGAAATCTATGTAATCCCAAAAGTCAGCCAGTCCGTAGTCTTTTGGATCTTCTTTGCTTGCCTTCTCAAGGTAGTCCTGAAAGCCAAACAGTTCTGAAGAACCTAGAAAACTGAAAATACTACGCTGGTTTTGGCCATAGCTCCGTCGAGAAGCAGGCCCGAGTACCAATGCAACAAGCGGATTAAGTGGCCAGGCGCTGGTAAGTAGCTCTTTTGAAATCGTAGGTACGCCACGCCGAGCCTCAGCAAGGAGCTCCAAAGCAGCTTGTGCATTCTGCTTGGCACGGTCCGGATAGTCTTCAGAAATGATCGCTTTGCTCACCAGTTCGAGTTGCTCATCCCCAGATACGTTTACGGGAATATCAATGAAGCGACCTTGTATCTTTCCCCACTCGTCCTTGATATCGCGCGCTAATCGGCTTGCATATTCTTGAAACGCTTGATGAAGGATGCCGACGACGACTAGGCGACCGTTGCTTCTCGAAGCAGCCTCTCCAAGCAACTGGAAGAAATATGCATCGCCTGATGACGATGCGGCGTGCTCTAGCAGCTTCCCCATTTCATCCAAAAAGAGGACTAACCCTCCGGAGTTTTCAGCGTCTGAGGAAGCAAGATCTTGCAAGTAATCAATAACTTTCTCAGGCCTATCAAACTTCCGTTGACGTACCGCTAGTCCCGCATCCTTGATGCCATCACCAATGAGTTGAAAGGGTTCTGCACTTCGCCCTACGATCGACACACATTTCCATCCGTCGCGCTTCGGAGGGAGAAGACTCCATAGCTCTTTCGCAAACTCTGGATCGGTCTTGCGTGCGGCCGACGCTCGTTCTTGCTTACTTCCACTCAACAAAGCTGAAAGGGCTAGTGCGAGGCTCGATTTCCCACTGCCATAGGGACCGGTCCAAGTGAACGCGCCTTGTCCGCTCTCAGATTGTTGATGTGAAAAGTTGCGGAGAATTTCTCGTACCGAGGATGAGAAAACAAAGCCCTCCAGGGCTTCAGTCCGATCATCTTGATCAATACGAACAGATCGTAGAAACCGCCCATTCACCGACACAATTTCGTTAAGCGGCATATGATCCCCTCAAAGTGGAAATGTCGGTAGACCACAGCCTCTCTACAAATTCTCTGTCGAATGCCGCATTCCTAAGAAGTTGCTTCAATCCTGCCGTCTCAGACCATGAAATCAAACCATCTGTCATCTCAGTGACATCAGCCAACCGATCAATCAGATCTCCCTCTTCAAGAACGAAAACCCTTCCAGGTGATCCGGGATCAAGTAACATTGATTGAACGCTAAGCGTATTTGCGGAGGATGCGCGTTCCCAAAAATCCAGGACCGCAAAGAGAAAAACGCCATTCGAGAGGCTTGGCTTACGCCCCAAATTCATAGCGAACTTTCCGTTCGAGCGCCGCCGGATTAAACCAAGTTCGGTCAGAGGAGAATTGAACGCCTCCTCACTTGGGCCACGTTTTGGCGCACTAGGCACATAGTTTGCTAACAAGACGTTAATATCGTTGGATAAAGTTTTTTCTTTCGGCACCTTCCAACCACGCTGATCAACGAAGTCCATCAATCTTCGCAGAACGGTATCGCGGTCAAAGTTTGGTTCATTAAAAACGTTGAACAGCCAGTAGGTACCTGTGTGCTTGGGGTTGGAGGCAATATCCCAATGAATTTTCCAAAGAGATGATGCGCTCTCAAGGTATGGATCACAACCGTTGGGCCCGAGTAACCGCTGACCGAATTCGGTCGTTTTTACATCTTTGCCATCCGTGGCGAGAATGCCCGTGACTTGGGCCCAAAAGCGAATGGCAGCCACCATATTTTTACCCACACCAAAGTGCGCAATGGCTTCGCTCTCGGCAAAAATTTTCTTGTTATTTGATCCACTCGAGTCAACAGCCTCAAAAGCCTTTTCCAACCACCCGTATCGCAAAGGGAAGGTCTCGTGGCCCGAGAACTGCGGCTTGTAGTCTCGTGTGAATGCTGTCTGTTTTTTCATGTTACTACTACCCCGCGTGTGGGTTGTTATAGCGATCTTCCACGAGGAGGGTCAACGTGTTCCTGGTGCTTGACCCCAGGAACAAACGCAGTCTATGGATGGTGCTCTGTTTGTCAGGAAAATCCCTTTGACCATCTACCTTGATCATCAAGCAAGCACGCCAATCCTACCGTCTGTTCATGCAGCAATGCAGCCGTTTTGGTCTGAATTTCACGGCAATCCACACTCCTCTGAGCACGCCAAAGGTTGGTCGGCCTACAAGGCGATCGAGGAATCGAGGGCAAAAGTGGCGGCTCTGATTGGAGTCGATCCGGATGAGATCATTTTTACATCGGGCGCAACTGAAGCTAACAATCTTGCCATCAAGTGTCTGAAGGCTCCGGAACAACAGCGGGGTCAGCGTACAAAGATCCTAGTTTCTGCGACCGAGCATAAATGTGTGTTGGAAAGTGCCAACTATCTTGCCAAGATAACGGGCTGTGCGGTTCGAGAGGTACCGGTCGACGAGAAGGGTCATGTAGAACTCGACAAACTGCGAGACATGCTAAGCGATGATGTCTTGTTGGTGAGTGTGGCATTGGTCAACAATGAGATCGGGACCATCCAAGATCTTGCATCAATATCAGCACTTTGCGGTGATATGGGCACGATCCTCCACTCCGACTTCGCGCAGGCACCAAGCGCAGTCAACCTCCAAGAATATTCAGATATGGCTGACATGGTTAGTCTGTCGGGGCATAAATTTGGTGGGCCAATGGGTATTGGGGCGCTCTATGTGAGCCGAGAGCTGAAGGACCGGATTGAACCTCTGTTTCACGGAGGTGGACAAGAGGGCGGGCTTCGGTCCGGCACACTGCCCCTTCCCTTGTGTGTTGGTCTTGGCTCAGCGGCGGAGTTCCATTCTTCTGAAGCCGGATCTGCTTTGAGAGCGCGGGTCGCAGGTCTAAGAAATCTCTTCGTGGACAAACTGCGATCGAACCGCGACCATATTGGGTTGAATGGAGATAAGCTTTACTCCCGTCATCCTGGCAATGCGAATCTAAGGTTCGAAGGACGAGATGCGGGAGAAATGCTCCAACGACTACAACCCATCGTGTCAGCTTCTACGGGTTCGGCCTGCTCTTCGGGAATTTCGGAGCCAAGCTACGTCCTCCGTGCAATCGGGCTCACATCGGATGAAGCGCAAGCCTCCATACGCTTTAGTTTTGGGCACACCAATACATCAGATGAAGTCCTAGAAGCCGCAGAGGCCATCATAGCAGTACTCTAGATCGATCGCCCCTCGGTCAGGTAGGATGTTTCAAAAGAACCTTTAGAAAGATCCAAACCGAGGGGTGAAACTTGCAAAACGATAGGCCTCTCAAAAATGCTGTTGGAAAAAAGGTAGGCCAGGCGATCTACGTGCACCGTAGCGCGGTCGATCACCTTCAGACGAGCGCAAAGGATAATCTGAGCCTTGCACTGCAAAGAGTTCCGGAAGATTTCCAATGGTCAGTGCTGAAGGTCTCGCGGCAAAATGACCAGACCTTCTCTTTCTTGGACTATCAAGACTTCAGCACCGTGGCTTTTCCAGAGCTGCGGGCAAGCCTGCTCGTCAACCTCTCGGAACAAGGCGCAAAACTGAGAAAGTACTCTGACGCAAACCCACCCATTCTCCACAGAAAGGAGCTACTCCTCGCCCCGGATCATCCGCAAAGAGATGAATTTGCAAAGCTGACGCAGTTCTTAGAGAGCAAGGGGCTCTTTAAGAACATGTCAAACAAAGGAACGCGGCGGATTTGGATGAAGACATTGGCCGAAGCCGGATTGGCCGTCAAAGGTCCACACATCGTGCAGATCGATTTGGTCTCAGAAGAGTCCGCCACGAAATTAGCCGATGACATGAATGGCCCAGAGAAAAACACTGTTAAGCGCCACAAAACAGCGATCACGCGAGCCGCGCTCTCAGTGCCAATGTACCTGTTGTTTACAAGTGGTCTGATCCGTCGCGATAGAACCGTTTTGGACTATGGGTGCGGCCAAGGTGATGACATCCGAGCCCTACAGTCTGATGGCTATACCGTCGAAGGTTGGGATCCCCACTATCGACCAGATCCTAGTGCTCTGAAAAAGAGCCAGATCACCAATCTTGGATTTGTCCTCAACGTAATCGAAGACCCTGAAGAGCGGGCAGAGGCACTTAGGCGCGCTTTCAGCTTAGCGGAGCTCTGTTTGGCCGTATCCGTCATGTTGTACGGCAAGGCTGACCTGAGTGGCGTGCGGCCCTACCGCGACGGATACTTGACGTCCCGACAGACATTCCAAAAGTATTATACCCAATCAGAACTTAGAGACTTCATCAGCGGCGTTTTGAATGTCGAGCCCATAGCCGTAGGCCAAGGTATATTTTTGGTATTTCGGGACGAGTTAGAAGAGCAAAGATATCTTCTAAGGCGTCAAATTGGCTTCAGGGGTCGCGAACACCGAGCCGTTCCAAAACCAAGCGCCCCGCTAAAACCTACCCCAAGGGAATCCACCGGAAAGCTCAGCAAAACAACCATCCAAGACCTGGCCGCAGAGATCAGGGCCTATGGCCGTCAGCTCGACCCCTCAGAACTCCCAAAAAGTCTTGCGGCAAGGCTTTCACGATCGAAACAAGGCCTTCAGTATGCGGCAAGTCTTGCAATTGCAGACATAGGTCATGAAGAACTTGAAAAGATCGTCGCTGCAAAAACGGAGGATCTAAGCCTCCACTTTGCAATGCACGCATTCTCGCAAAGAAGATCTTATAGTTCATTTCCTCCTGAGCTGAGGCGCGACATTCGGGCTTTCTTTGGCAGTCACAAAAGAGCAAAGGAAGCCGGTCAAGCGCTCCTCTATTCGATCGGCAACCAAAACCTTCTTTTAGAAGATGCGGCTACAGCAGCCGCTGCTGGGCTTGGACACTTTGAACAGGGTAGGTTTCAATTTCCCGCTGATAGGCGACAACAGCTGTCCGTCAGGCTTCGAGGGTTCGTGGCACTCGCAGAGAGACTAGCCGGTGATCTGTCCGAAGCAACTTTGCTTAAAATACACATCAAGAGCCGCAAGCTGACTGCGCTCAGTTATGCCGATTTTGAGACGTCCTTTTTGCCGCGCCTTATGAACCGGGTAAAAGTTGAGTTCGACACGTTCAATGTGTCTGCGATTGACCATTCCACGACCAATGATGTGCGTCTTCTTTATCTTAAGTCCCGTTACATGGCCTCCGATGACCCTATGAGAAATGCCCAAATCGCGTTCGATCGCAAAGTTCAAGCTTTAGATTCACTGAATTTTGCGAATGAAGGACCTAGCTTGCGTGATTTCGCAGATGCCCTAACGAAAGCGGGCGTGAAAATTCCAAGTTGATCTAAGGCAAGTGCCAACTTGGAGTTCTGTGATTTCACGACGCTCTGTTTCGCCGTGGCAAAAAAGATGGAGGCCGCTATGCGAATTGGGAGAAACAAGCCATTACGAGCGCTCCGCATCACCCCAGTGTTTGTTGACCGGCATTTGCTTGGCAATCCGCTCTACCTGCCGGAACTCAACCGGCATAAACTCCCACTGATCCACGCCAACATTCACGGCGTTGCGGGTGCCTTTCCAGCGGTCGTGCACATGACCAAACAGATGCAGGGAGCCTTTCCTAGCCCCATTCCAAGTGATCATCGGAAAATGGCAGAGCGTGTGTGCCAAGCCCTCCTTGCCGTCCTTGACCTGCGCGATGTCGGACACGCTGTCCCACGGCAAAGCCTGCGTCAGCTCCAGATCGTGGTTTCCCACAACAAGATGCTTTCGCGCGCCGGGCAGCTGCCCAAATAGAGCTTCAAGATAGCCCGCATCCTTTGCCTTTGGCCCATGTGCGAAATCGCCAACGATCCAAAGGTCGTCTTCTGGCTGCACGACCTTCCACATGTTCTCGATCAAGACCGCTTCCATGTGCCCGGCATCGCGAAACGGACGGTTGCACAGTGCAATCACCTTTTCATGCCCAAAATGGGTGTCTGCCGTGTACCAGTGCGCCATCCTGCGCGTCCTTCGCTATTGGTTTCGGAACCATTGCTGCTCGCCTTTGGCCCATTTGCCATAGAGAGCGCCCAAGGCAAAGCCAAAGGCGGCGACGATCAGCCCGAGCCACCAGTCGCCTGCCCCGGCGAACATCGCGCCGAACATGAAAACAGCACCGACCACGCCGAGCCCGTAAAACATGATAGACCGAGCCTTGACCTGATGCGTTTGTTTCACGCCGTCCGCGCGACCGTTGATAAGGATGCCCTTGTAGGCTTGGCACCCGGAACAAGCGATCGCGTCTGCGGGAAGCTCGGTTTGACAGAACGGGCAGGTTTGCCATTGTTCATCGGTCATTTGCGCGCTCCCGCGTTCGCGTGCATCGGATGGGCAAGCATCTCTTTCGCCTTCTCGTGAAACTGAGGGTGCAGCAGGCACATCTGTTCAATACGTTTCGCCTGCTTCAGGTTCGCATGCCCGCCGTCTTCCCGCTTTTGGAATGCTGTCAGCATAAAGCCCAGCAGGTGGTCGAATTTGCTGATGTGCCGCTGCGCATACTCCACACTCACGTCACTCGCTTTCAGTCGAAGGGTCTTGTGGAGATGTGGATCGAGATCGAGGTCCGGATGCTTGCCGGTTGTCTCAATCAAGTGCTGTTCGAACAGGTTCATGGTCATTTTCTCTGTGATCTCCAAAATGATACGATAAGTCCGTGGACGATTGAACCTCTTTTTCGCCCGATACGGGGATGGAGAAAAGCTTCACGATCAAGGATTTCGGCGACCGCCTGAGAGAGCTGCGCAAACAGCGTGGGTATTCTCAGGAAGGGTTTGCCCATGCCGTTGATCTTGACCGCACCTACATCGGCGGGATCGAGCGTGGAGAGCGCAACCCTGGTCTCAAGGTGATCATCAAGATCGCTGATGCTCTTGAGATTGAAGCTGCCGAGCTGTTTCAAAAGTAGCCTCTATCAATGACTATAGTAAAAATATGACTATAGTCATTGGAGTGCGAGAACAAGCTCCCCGATACCCTTGGGGATGGAACGTGTTAACGAAAACCTGGTCCGCGAATTCGCGAAGCTGCTGAAACAGCGCAGAAAAATGGCGGGATTGTCTCAGGAAGAGCTGGCCTTTAGAGCCGATTTGTCGGTCAGCTACATCTCTTTGCTAGAGACCAGCAATCGGCAACCGACGCTGACCGTCATACATGCCTTATGCGAGCAGCTTGATATAAGCTTGGTTGAGTTTTTCCAACAGCTTGAAGATCATATGACTGAAGCAGACCGGAAAACCTGAAAGCTAGCGCTTCTGCTTATCCAGCAGTTCAACCGCATATTCCAGTGTTTCCCCAAGCCCCCAGCCGTGTTCGTCAGCAATGCGGCAGTAGGCTTCAATCGTCTCTGGTTTCGCTTTGATATTGAGCTGCGCGTTCCGCCCAGTGCGTCGTCGCCGCAAAGGTTTTTGCTGATGCCCTTCCCGAATGAAACCGGCTTGGGCTGCCGCGCCCCGTGCGGCCTCCGTTTGCCTTTTGAGATCAGCGCCAACAGCGTCTGCGGATCCGATCTTACTTAGGTCGTCCAGTTCATCCGAAAATCCGATCTTCGCGCGCGATTTGGTCAAGCGAGCTCCTCCATCTTTCGCAAACTCCGCACCACCTCCCCTGCGAACTGACGGGCATTTTCTTTTGCTTTGTCCAAGTTGCTTACCAAGTCAGGGTCCAAATCGGACAACCCTCCGCCAAAATCGAACAAGTCCCTAAACGCTGCACGCTCAACAATTGCCGTTTCCAGTACACCGACCTGAGCTTCAGAGAGCTGATGTCTGACGTTCTTCATAGATCGGGTTAGGATCGCGGCGTTGGTACGCGTGAAAACTACTGAATGCCGGATAGGGCGGCGCAGCATGACAGATTGGTTTCTTATCAACTTCAAAGTCTTTGCAGCGCCTTTCGCATCCATCGTGGACGCCTGCAAAGGGATCAGAACCAAATCTGACATCCCGACGGCTTGAGCAACAAGCAAACTCGCCGTACCCTCGAGATCAACGATAACGAACTGGGCGCGTTGCGCTGCCTCTGCAATCGCTTCAACGATCTGTTCTGAACTGGTACAAGAGGTGACCGATAGCCCTTTTGGTTCGGGACCCAACGCGGCCCACTGCCTGATCCACTGTTCGGGGTCAGCGTCGATGACTTCCACCGTTCCACCGCTTTCGGCAAGTTGAGTAGCCAAAATCAAGGCGCTTGTGCTTTTGCCTGCCCCGCCTTTTGGGTTGGCAAATGAGATAACCGGCATTTTCAGAACTTTCCGAGTAGCTGTTTGGGAACTGGTAGCTATCTGGTAGCTACCAGTTGCCTTTGGTTTCATGGTGATGGCCAGGTCGGGCGATGACTGGTTGGTTTGGCTACGTCTCGCCGTTTATCCAGCGATATGCTTTGCGAAGTCGGCTCTGTGCGTCTTGAAGCTGGTCGATCTGGGCGTCCGAGATTTTCTCTGCGGTCTGTGCGTTCTCGCCACCATCTGTGAAGGCTTGCCACGAAGACATCAAAGCCTCCTGCGAGTCTGCCAAAACTGATACGCAGTAGATCAAATCCCGTGACACAAGCTTGGTCTGCTCCGTCAACTTTCGTTCCAACACGATCAGTGCGCTTTCGGACGCTTTCAGTTGCTGCGTTGAGGCTTCGCAGGCACGCGTCAGCTCTTCGACGTAAGTCAGCAATTCTTGTTCTAGCGGCGTCAGCATTTAAGAGACCTCCACTTGTAAGGTTGCGCAAAGCAAAGTCGGTTTCAAGCCGATGCCGCCACTCCGTATATGGACTAAGATATCTGTTCTTTGGGTCGTGCTTTGTCCGCCAAGGGAATTCGACCTCGAACTCCTTTGCAGTGATAGATCGTCCGGCGTCTTCATGGCCCAAGACAGTATGATCGCCGTCGCCAATAGGCTGCCCACCATTGCCGAGATCGCGGCTATGACCATCGGCAGTGCGATCAACGTCGCGCTCCCCCGCAGCCAATCCATTCTGGCCTCGTGGACCGTCTCGCTCGCCTGCGCTGCCTTGTCCGCCCAAACCGCGTTCTGTTTGGCGACTGCTGCCACTTTCTGGTCCATCGCCGTCGCGAACTGATCGATAGCGTTCTCTATTGTAAGTTGCGCGTTTTTCACACGCTTTTCGATATCGTCGGTGTAGGTCTTCAGCGTTGCATCGAGCGAGGCGCTTTCCTGATCCACCGCCTGCTGCGCTTTCTGCTGCAACCTCTCGGTCAATCTGTTTCTCGATCGTCCAGTCTTCATGAAAAAACGTCCCCTTTAAGCGCATCCGTTCCCCTGTTTCAGGGTCTAGTGCGGTAATGTACTTTTGCCCGGCGCGTGGCACTTCGAACCCTTGACCCTCGAGAGTGGCGACCATCGAAGCCCGATCTGAGATCAATCCATCCGCAATGCGGTCAGTGATCCAGTCGTGCAGCTGCTCACGCGTCTTTGCTCTACTGGTAGCTTCGAAAATGGGTTTAGCCTCGGACGCCCGTTCAGGATCCTCCGGATCGGCCCAGCCATGCGCCTTGTTGAGGTGATCCCGAAGCGCGTCAAAGTCCCGCTGATAGCCGGGCGGGGCTATGTTGAGGCTCTTCCCAGTTCGCAACTCTTGCCGCACCGTGCAGAAGTGCAGCTCGACGCGACCTTCATGCTGATGGCGCACCCATAGACAGTCATATTGGCCGCGCTCTAAACCCGCGAACGCAAGCTCCTCAAACGCATCAATCGCGGCGCTTTGGTCGTCTTCACTCGGTGCATCATCACGCGTGAAAGACATGACGCCAGATCGGTAGCTCCATTTGTGCCGGCAGGTGTCTATTAAGATGGACGTGTTGCTCGGGTCACCTCGCAACACCGTCGGTTTCGGACGACGTTCAACCATGAGAGGTTCGCCATCCGCATTGCGAATGAGGTCGCGGTTCTCATCGTAGAGGCGGACCTCATCAGCAATCAGATAACCAACTGGCCCCAAGCCGCCACCGGTGCCGGATGAGAAGAACTGTATCAACATATCCGCTCAAACTTGGAAATGTCCAATTCAGCAGAGTTGAGCATGCGCCGAAGTTCGATCAGTGCAGCGACGAAAGAAAGTCCAACCCTATGATCCAACTGTCCGTTTTTTGTCGCAGACCTTACATCACGCGCGATGTCTTCAAGAACGAGGCAGCAGCTTGCAATTTTTCGAATTTGTAACTGCGAGACGCGGGGAACAGATTTGCGGCGGTGTGTCGTCACAAGGCCCAATTGCTCTCGTAACAACGCAGATACTGGAATGCCCTCGGCTTCAGCTTTCTCCCTGATCTCGAGCTTTTCGGACTTCGTACACCGAATGTCGATCTTCTCCGTCAACGCATTCTCAGCGCCTCGAAGAGGCTGGTTGGGGTTGGAAGGGGAGGCTTGCCGCCCCTCCCAAGGCCCCGCGTCGCCCGACGTGGGTCGCCTTGCTCTAGACTCAGATTGCTTCATGCTCGCCTCACGATGGCTTCGTGAACGGAAACACCAGCAGCTTCCAGTTCGGCAACGGTGACAAGTTTTCGGTCCAGAAGCGTCTTGACCTGGAACTGTGAGATGTGCGCGCACATCGGATCTTTGGCACTGATCCACTTCCGACACCGTTCGAGTGATGTTTCTATTGCCGCCATCTTCGCTTCGCGGTCAGATCGCAGCTGCCTGAGGATTGGGTTCCATCGCCGCTGGCGGAACCAGTTATCTGCGAAACACACCTTGTCACGAGAGTGGGTCTTCGTTGTCTGCGCGTACTGGATAACAGCCTGAACAATGTCCTCTGACGGCGTTCCAGCACGCACTGCACGCTTGAACTCACATCGACAGAATTCCTCTTCTCGCCGCTTGTCGACCGGGAATGCACGCCAAGCTTTTTTAAAATTGTCGTCGGCATCCGATGGGGACTTTAAGGGGGTTTCAGGGGTGTTTGTAGCTACTGGGGACCTGTGGGGGCCGCTCTCATAGACCCGCCCCCCCGGCTCCGCAGACACCGGGGTGATACCAGTGTCAGGTATTTCATCGACCTCGGTAGTAGGATCTTTTGGATGGAGCTTTTCGACAGCATCGAGCGCAATTTTATACACCGCAGTATATCCGTAATCGTGATGCCGCCGGCCCGTTTTGACAAGAATTCCCTCTTTCAGAAGACGACCAACAGCCTTCTTGACCGTGCTGATATTGAGCTCGGTTTCACGCGCTATTCGACCTTTGGAACACCAAATCCCAGTTCCATCCTTGCTGGCCCTCTCCGCCATATATGCCAAAACATGCTTATGACTGGCGTTGCCTAGAACAGCCTTTCGGCATGCTCGGATGACGTCGAAGCTCATCGCATCAAGCCCTGAGTCAGATGGAAGGGAATAGGGGCGTGCTTAGGCGGCATCGTTGGTCACAACCTTATTGCTTGCAAACCAAGCGTTCAGGTCGTCGCCCGCGTATTTCACTTTCCTGCCGATCTTAAAATAGCTTGGCCCGGTGCGTTTGTGCCTCCATTGTGCACGACGTGAGCGGCTACCAATCAAGTCGAGTTCATGATCCGTATCGTCATAAATCCTACCGGACTCAAAGATATCGCACATATTTGAAGCTCCTTTTTCGGTGTCGATTGGAGCATGCTGCAACCGAACAAGAACGAAAGTAAGCGTCAAGCGTTTGGCGGTATCTCGGGCAGTTGATCCCTAAACTCACTCATGGTCACAAATTTAAGAAAAACGGGCTCAGGATTGCCGATGGGTTTCGTGGGCGAGACAGCGTCAAAAGCACTCATGATTTGCCCCCAGTTTTCCCTGCCTTGCTCATAACCGACGGGCTCAATCCCGCCAGATACCCGCAAATGGTTCACGAAAGTCATCCAAACGTAATGTGGCACCTCCGAGTATATGGCCCACAGTCTTTCCAGCTTGCGCTTGCTAAGCTTTTGTACTGATTTTGGTAGGTCTGCGAGCCGCTCGTCCTTCTCAAAACGATGCTGCAAGATTTCCCTGGCTTCGCGAAGTGCGCGGTCCTTGTTCGAACCCAAGAATATCTGATGCAGAACGCACCCAACTGGAAAAACCTCTTCTGTTAAGATCTTCCAGACGGAATTTTCTTTTTGATCTAGGAAAAAGCGTTGAGGTTCAGCCTGTCGGATGGCGGTCAATAGATGGGCAGATTGCTCTGGCTCTAACTCCTGAACGTGATCTTCAATCCAGTCCCTTAGGTGGTGGGATACAAAACCATAATACGCATCGTAAAACCTGATTTCACGCGCCCTCGAAATCAGCAGTGCGTCAATGGCATACAGTCGCGCTTCATTGCTGGAGCAATAAAACAGGTCTTCAGTCGCAACTAAAATATCAGTCATTTGGGCAAACCACACCATATGTCGCAACAAACCGGCACCATTCGCTCATAAGTTGCCGCCGCTGGTTGATTAGGTCTGAGCGGGCATACGCCCGCTCAACCTCTGTTCCGACCGTGTGAGCCAAACTGATCTCGGCAACCTCGCGGGAAAATCCAGAGTGCTCTGCTGCCCAATCGCGAAAAGTGGACCGAAAGCCGTGTACGGTGAAATCTTCAAGCTTCATGCGCCGAAGCAGCATCAGCATCGCCATGTTGCTCATCGGCCTGTGGCGCTTCTGACCTTCAAAAACGACTTCTGATCTCAGAGCTTTCAGCGGCTCAATGATTGCCAGCATCTCGTCAGTCAGTGGGACGCGATGCTCCTGATCCGCCTTCATGCGCTCCGCCGGGACGGTCCAGAGCATCTCGTCGAAATCAAACTCTTCCCAACGGGCGTGCAAAACCTCGCTGGTACGGCTGGCCGTCAGACACGTGAACATCAGCGCCTTTGCCGCCATGGCATCTTTCGTTGCCAACTGGGCGTAGAAGTCGGGCACATCCTTCCAGTGCATCGCTTTGTGGTGCTGCACCTTCTGTTTGACCTGTGGCAGCACGCGGGCGTCGCGGATCGTTGTCACGGGGTTCTCGCCATCTCGGAAGCCCTTTGACTTAGCAACGTCCAACACCGCTTTGATCCGCTGAGCGAGGCGTTTGGCTGTTTCATGCTTCTCGGTCCAGACCGGGAGCAGGACTTGCAGCACCTCGGGTTGGCCGACCTCCGACACTGGCAAGCGTCCGATTTTGGGGAAAGCGTACTCGGCCAGCGTGTTGATCCATTGCTGGCCGTGCTTTGGGTTCTTCCAGGTTGGTAGGCGCTCAATATGGACCTGGCGTGCTATCTCTTCGAAGCAAGGGATCTCTTGGCGTCCGTTGTAGCGCGGATTGATGCCCTGCTTTGCAAGGCGTCGGTATTCCAAAGCCCGGTCCCGCGCTTCGTTCAGTGTCACGACATCGGCACCGCCCAAGCCGAAGTCGGTACGTAGCGGCTTGCCTTCGCGGTTGCGCTGACCCTTTACTGTGACGCGAACGATCCAGCGCCTTGCCCCGGACGGATCGACCACAAGATACAATCCACTGCCGTCACCATGGCGGCCAGGGCCGAGGGTTCGCACCAGGTTCTTCGTGAGCTTTCCACTAAGAGCAGCCATTACAGGGGCAGCTTTCTTGTCGTCTTGAACCAGCGCTCATGCATGTCCCCCAAAAACTTTGCAGTAAGCGGAAATCCGGCTGCATCACCGATCACGGAGTCGATCCCGCAGTTTGGACAAAGAGCCGTTTCACCTTTCGGGCTTCGACGCGGGTCGACCCATTCCGTTATGGCTCTTGGTGGAAAAGTGGTCTGACAGTAGAAGCATCCACAGGTCGTGCTCGCGAGAACCTCTTCTCGGTGCATGCTAGATTTCTTGTGTGCTGCTTCCAAAACTTCAGACATCCGACCCTCAAAAATACCACGCTTTCTACCACGCAATGAACAGAAACGAGTCTAATCGAAGAAAAATCAATAGCAACAACGATTGCGAATAAAGCAACAAAAACAGCCCCGTAAGGGGCCATACAGCATCGAACACAAATAAACGAAAATGGTAGGTGGCGGAGACGAAGGGATTCGAACCCTCGAGACCCTTCCGGGCCTACTCCCTTAGCAGGGGAGCGCCTTCGACCACTCGGCCACGTCTCCGCTGCCGTGTCTATGGACAGCCACTCGGGAAAACAAGCAGAAAAGCATGATCTGCACCGCTTGAGGTTTGGCGCGCGCCTTCGAGGCCGTATTCCGTGCCACCCGCGTAAAGCCAGGATGAGGGAACGTCTGCATGCTGACTATGTCGTCGATGTGATCGAACCGCTCAGGTTGGCGGTCATGCGTGCGTCTCGATCAGGCGGCCGGCCGCTGCGGTTTCGCTTTCGAAGGTGAGGGCGCGCGCCACAGACTGGCCGGCACGCGCGATTTCGCGCGCCTCTGCCGGGTTCGACCGAACCCAGTCCACCTGCGCCTCCAAATCCGACAGATCCGCGCGGATCGGCACAAAATGCTCAAACGGGACCAGTTGATCGTAATACCACTGGCGGAACCCGAACGGACTGTCGACCTTGAGGACGCAGCACCCCATTTTCAAACGGCGCAGCAGATTGTCCCATGCGTTGGTGACACCATCGATATCGATGGCGTATTTCCGCCCGGCCCAGCTGTCTTGCGGAACAGGGTCGCCGATCAGACCCGCCGCCTCAAGCTCCGCCTGCATGATCGTGTCGCGCCCACCAACAAAGCGGAAATCTACGCCGTCCAGTTCCGCACAGAGCATCGCCATGCGCAGGCGCTGCATCACGCCAGGTGTTCGGGCCATGGCAGGATCCGTCGTAAACAAACCCTGACTGTTCGGACGTCCGCGCCAGATGATATCATCGCTGCGATCATCCCAATCCGGCGCAGCGGCCCCGATCGCATCACTGTCGGCATATCCGCGATCCCGGAAGAAATAGAAATCCGGCAGCGGCACCACATCCTCCCGGAATGTCGAATAGGCAAAGCGGGCAAAGCCGCTGCGATGACCGTCCGACACGTCACAGATGATGTGCGGCACGTTCGGCGCCTGCGCGAACCAGTGCCAATAGGCGCAGGCGCGGTGCTTCATTGAATGCGACGTTTCGCGAAAGGCGCGCAGGTCGACAAGAACGTCCAGACGGTCCGCGTCCCGGATCAGATGCATCTCATACGGTGTTTTCACCGTATCTGAATGGGCGATCCGGACGGAGGGGTATGGCAGGCCGAGGCCCGCAAAATATTTGCGCGCGTTCCTGTGCATCTTGCCGGTACGGTACGGCCACTGAACCGCCCGGCCCAGATGCATGGACGCGGTCATGTGTTGAACAGGAAATGCATCACGTCGCCGTCCTTGACGATGTACCCTTTGCCTTCCGCGCGCATCTTGCCCGCGTCCTTGGCCGCCTGTTCGCCGCCCAAAGCGACGAAGTCGTCATAGGCAATGGTTTCGGCGCGGATGAACCCTTTTTCGAAATCCCCGTGGATCACACCGGCGGCCTTGGGCGCCGTTGTCCCGGTCCGGATGGTCCAGGCACGTGCTTCCTTGGGGCCGACGGTAAAGTACGTTTCAAGATGCAACAGGTCGTAGCCTGCGCGGATCAACCGGTCGAGCCCCGCCTCCGCCAGCCCCATTTCCTCCAGGAACATCGTCGCTTCGTCGGGTTCAAGCTGGCTGATCTCTTCCTCGATCTGCGCAGAGATCACCACGTGACTGTTGCCTTGGGCCGCGGCCATCTCGGCCACTGCCGCGGCATGGGCGTTGCCGGTCGCAGCTTCCGCCTCGCCCACGTTGCAGACATAAAGAACGGGTTTCGTCGTGAGCAATTGCAGCATCGCCCAGGCTTTGGCGTCTTCGGCATCCACGTCCACAACGCGCGCGGGCTTGCCATCCTCGAGCGCAGACAGGGCCAGCCGCATCAGGCGCTCCTGCTGCACCGCTTCCTTGTCGCCACCGCGAACCTTTCGCACGATGTTCTGCAACCGTTTTTCGATGCTCTCGATATCGGCCAACATCAATTCGGTCTCGATGGTTTCGGCATCAGCGACAGGATCCACGCGTCCTTCGACATGGGTGACATCGCCGTCTTCGAAACAGCGCAGCACGTGGGCAATTGCGTCGACTTCCCGGATGTTTGCGAGAAACTGGTTGCCCAACCCCTCGCCCTTTGACGCGCCTTTGACCAGGCCGGCAATGTCGACAAAGGTCATCCGCGTCGGGATGATGGATTTTGACGCCGCAATCCCGGCCAGACGGTCCAGACGGTCGTCCGGCACAGCCACCTCGCCCACATTGGGTTCAATCGTACAGAACGGGAAATTCGCAGCCTGTGCCGCCGCCGTCTTGGTCAGCGCATTGAAAAGGGTGGACTTGCCCACATTCGGCAGACCCACGATACCCATTTTGAAACCCATAATGCGCCCTCGATTGCACGGTTTGCCTGCTTCTAGCAGGACCGGGCACAGGTGCAAGGCGGCGTCGGTCGGCCCTTGCCTTTCACGCAGGCTTGGGCCAAGGGAAACGGACCAAGAGGGAGACACGCATGAGCACGCGGATCGACGCCAAATTCGCAAGCCTGGCCGCCGAAGGGCGCAAGGCATTTGTGGCCTATGTCATGGCGGGGGATCCCGACTTTGATACCTCTCTCGAGATTGTGCGCGGGCTGCCGGATGCGGGTGTGGACGTGATCGAACTTGGTCTGCCCTTTACCGATCCGATGGCCGATGGACCAACGATCCAGCTGGCCGGGCAACGCGCCCTGGGTTCGGGTATGACACTGGACCGCACGCTGGAACTGGCGCGGGCCTTTCGCGAAAACGATAGCACAACGCCCATCGTGATGATGGGATATTACAACCCGATCTACGCCCGCGGCGTGGACCAGTTCCTGAGCGACGCAAAGGACGCAGGTATCGACGGGCTGATCGTTGTCGATCTGCCGCCCGAAGAAGACAGCGAACTGTGCCTGCCTGCGCAAGCGGCGGGCCTGAACTTCATTCGGCTTGCGACCCCAACCACGGATGATGCGCGCCTGCCGCGCGTGCTGCAAAACACCTCTGGCTTTGTCTACTACGTGTCGATCACCGGGATCACCGGCGCCGCCGAAGCCGAGGCGGGCGATGTCGGACCGGAGGTGGCGCGGATCAAGGCGGCCACGGATCTGCCCGTGATCGTGGGGTTTGGCATCAACACGCCGGAAAAGGCGCGCGGGATTGCCGGTATCGCGGATGGCGCGGTCGTCGGCTCCGCCATCGTAAGCCGCATCGGCGCAGGAGACGCACCGGCAGATGTCCTGAAATTCGTGGCCACCCTGTCGGCAGGCGCGCACAGCGCCTGAGCCAATCCCAATGGTCAACATTATTCTCGCCATGCGGGAAAATATTGAATTCGTTGAGTTTTCCGAAATCTGTGTCACACTGGCGCTAACTCACGTCACATGACACTCACATGTTACAAAATGAACCGACTGCCAGAGATGTCTCGGAGCATCTGCTTGACCTGTCAGGTCAAGCACTGATGACTGGCGACATGTCCGCTTTTGCGGATTGTGTTGCCTTTCCATTTGAGCTGGTAACAGCGTCCGGACGCCGCGTACTCGAGGCGCCCGAAGACTTGACGTCGATTTTGTCAGCCATGCACAACCACTTGCAGCAGATGGGGGTCACCATCTTGGCCCGCCATTGCGTTGCCGCTGAATACCGCACGCCGGATGAAATCGTGGCCACCCACGAAACAAGACTGATCAGCAATGGGCTGTTGATCGAGGACCCGTTCCCGACGCTTTCCGTCCTGATACGCACCCCGGACGGGGCGTGGAAAATCAGATCGTCTTCATACGACGTGCCCCGCGGATCAATCTACGAATCAGCGCTCGACGCCTAGGCCAAGCGCAGACCGTGCTGCCGCCACCACGGCTATGGCCGCAGCGACCGCTGCGTCCACGGTCATTTCCGACGTGTCCAGCACATGGGCCGTATCCGCGGCCCGCATCGGCGCGGTGGCCCGGTCCGCATCCCGCGCGTCCCGCGCCCGCACATCCTCGAGCACAGTGGCAAGATCCGCATCCGCGCCACGGCCCAGCAATTCGGCATGGCGACGCGCCGCGCGCACCTCTGCCGATGCCGTCACAAAAAGCTTGGCCTCCGCCTGAGGGCAGATCACCGTCCCGATGTCACGTCCGTCCAGCACCGCGCCACCGGCACGACGCGCAAACGCACGTTGAAAATCCAGCAGGGCCGCACGCACTTCGGGGATGACGGCCACCTTGCTGGCGGCTTGCGCAACATCTGCGGTGCGCAAATCGTCCCGTTCAAGCGCGTCCGGAGTGAGCGTTTGGGCCGCTTCGATCGGGTCCGCGCCGGTCAACATTTGCGCCCCGATGGCGCGGTAGAGCAACCCGGTGTCCAGATGTGCCAGCCCGAACCGCGCCGCAACCGCGCGCGCAACCGTGCCCTTGCCCGCCGCGGCAGGCCCGTCAATCGCAACTGTGAACGGTGCCGTGGTCATGGATCACCCGTTGTCGCGGCGCACCTGTGCGCCCAGCCCTTGCATCAGCGGCTCAAAGATCGGGAAGGATGTGGCGATCGGCCCCCCGTCATCCACGGACATCGGCTTTTGCGTGGCCATGCCCATCACAAGGAACGACATTGCGATCCGGTGATCCAGGTGGCTTTCGGCCACCCCGCCGCCGGGCACATTCCCGTGCCCGAGGCCTTTTACAGTCCACCAATCCGGCCCCTCATCGACCGTCACACCCGCGGCGCGCAGACCCACGGCCATCGCGTCAATGCGGTCGCTTTCCTTGACCCGCAATTCCTTGACACCCGGCATATGCGTGTCGCCCTGCGCGAAACAGGCAACCACCGACAGCACCGGATATTCGTCGATCATGCTCGCCGCACGCTCCGCAGGCACCTCGATGCCCGCGAGATCCGGGGAAAAGCGCGCGCGCAAATCGGCCACAGGCTCGCCCCCCTCTTCGCGCATGTTCTCATATTGCAGGTCCGCGCCCATATCGCGCAGCGTGGCAAACAGGCCGGCGCGCGTCGGGTTGAGCCCGATATTCGGCACCAGCACGTCCGACCCCGGCACGATCAGCGCGGCACATACAGGAAAGGCCGCAGATGACGGATCACGCGGCACCACGATGTGCTGCGCGCGCAACTCCGGTTGCCCCTTGAGGGTGATGACGCGCCCTTCCTCCGTGACTTCGGTGGTGATCTCGGCGCCAAAGCCCGCCATCATCCGCTCTGTGTGATCGCGCGTCGCCTCCGCTTCGATCACCACGGTTTCACCCGGCGCGTTCAGCCCGGCAAACAGCACAGCCGATTTCACCTGCGCCGAAGGCACGGGCACGGAGTAGCGCGCCGGTACAGGGTCCGCCGCGCCGACGATGGTCATCGGCAACCGGCCCTCGGACCGACCCACCGCCTGTGCGCCAAAAAGTGTCAGGGGATCGGTCACCCGCGCCATGGGCCGTTTGTTGAGGCTCGCATCACCCGTGAACGTTACCGAAATCGGGGACGTCGCCATGCACCCCATGATCAACCGCACACCAGTGCCCGAATTGCCGCAATCAATCACGGTGTCCGGCTCGGCAAAGCCGCCGACACCCACGCCGTGCACAGACCAATCGCCGCCGCCGTGGTTGATCACCTCTGCACCAAACGCCTGCATCGCCCGGCCCGTGTCCAACACGTCCTGCCCTTCAAGCAGTCCCGAAATGGTCGTCTCACCCACGCTCAGCGCGCCAAGGATCAGCGACCGATGGGAAATCGACTTGTCACCCGGCACCTCCGCCACCCCGCTCAGGGGGCCGCAGGCGGAAGACGTCATGGGAATGGGGGCGCCGTGGCTGGACATGGAGGGCCTCGCAAAACTGTGGTCGCGCGCACACCTAGCGTCCGCGCCGCCCAGCGTCTAGAGCACCTGATCCACCACACGCTTCAGCCGCGCAAGCGTACCGTCCACGTCATAGAGTTTGTCGAGCCCAAAGAGCCCCAGCCGGAAAGTCCGGAAATCCGCAGGCTCATCGCATTGCAGCGGCACACCGGCTGCGATCTGCATACCTTGTGCGGCAAATCGCTTGCCCGACTGGATCTCGGGATCAGCGGTATAGCTGACGACGACGCCCGGCGCACCGAACCCTTCGGCGGCTACCGACGTGACGCCCTTTTCCGCAAGCATGGCGCGCACGGCGTTTCCAAGCGCCCATTGCGCGTCCTTCAGCTTGCCAAAGCCATAGGCTTGCGTCTCCTGCATCGTGTCCCGGAAATCGCGCAGCGCATCAGTCGGCATCGTTGCGTGGTAGGCGTGCCCGCCACCCTCATACGCGGCCATGATCTGGTGCCACTTCTTGAGGTCGATCGCAAAACTGTCGGAGGTGGTTTCCTCCAGCCGGGCAACTGCCCGGTCCGACAGCATAACAAGGCCCGCGCACGGTGACGCGCTCCACCCTTTTTGCGGCGCCGAGATCAGGACATCGACCCCCAAGGCGCGCATGTCAATCCACGCACACCCCGACGCAATGCAATCCAGCACCATCAGCGCGCCCACCTCATGCGCCGCCGCCGCCATCGCCGCCACATAGTCATCGGGCAGGATCACACCGGCGCTTGTTTCCACATGCGGCGCAAATACGACGTTGGGCTTTTCTGCGCGGATCGTGTCGACCACATCTTCAATCGGTGCCGGCGCAAATGGCGACGGGCTGTCATTGCCGGTCTGCCGGGCCTTGAGCACCGTCGTGTTGGCAGTCAATCCGCCCGTTTCGAAAATCTGGCTCCACCGGTAGGAAAACCATCCGTTGCGCACCACCAGAACATCTGCATCGCGACCGAATTGCCGCGCAACCGCTTCCATGCCAAACGTACCACCCCCCGGAACCACAACCACGGCATCTGCGGCATACACCTCTTTCAGCATGGCGGATATGTCAGTCATCACACCCTGAAACGCGGCGCTCATGTGGTTCAAGGACCGATCCGTGAATACGACCGAAAATTCCTCGAGCCCCTGCGGGTCCACAGTCTCCAACAACGCAGCCATCACACCTTCTCCCTCTGATTGGGCAACGACATAGCGGCGCGCAATCGCGGGGGCAAAGTCTACTTCGGTATGCAATGGGCGCATTCAGCCCGTTTGGCGCGCCTCCCGCAAGGCGTGGTTTCCGATCGGCCACATCTGCACCTGATTGCGCCCCGCGTTCTTGGCCCGGTAGAGCGCTTCATCCGCGCGGCTGATCGCCGCTTCGACACCTTCCAGCGCATCCTTGAGCGACCCGCCGATGGAAATTGTCACGTTTACCACCGTCCCGGCGTCATCCATCGCGGTGTCGGCCACCATTTTCCGCAACCGTTCCGCCATCGCCGCCCCTGCGCTGTGATCCGCCTTGGCAAGGAACACAACGAACTCCTCCCCGCCGAACCGGCACACGATGTCATCCCGTCGCACCGCACCCTGCAGCAGCGAGGCCACGTGGGAAATCACCTTGTCCCCGGTCAAATGCCCATAGGTGTCATTAACGTGTTTGAAGAAATCGATGTCCACCATCAGCGAGACACCATAAGCCTCTGGCATCTGTTCCATCCGGCTGAAGAAAAAGTCACGCGTCGCGACATCGGTCAGCCTGTCGCGCTCGACCAACCGTCGCAGTTCGCTGGACAAACGGACATTCTCGCGAATTTTGGATCCGACAAACAGGCAGGTGGGTATGGTGACAAGCGTGACAATGATCATCGTGCCCGGCACGGTGCGCGGCAGGAAATCAGCGGGAAAAATCAGATAGTTCAATGCGACGGCCAGGACCATCGATGTCACTGTCAAAACCAGCGAAAACAGGATCACGTCCCATGTGCTCTCGATTTTCACGCGGTATCCTTCGTAAACGACCACGTGTGGCATAGCCCGGAAACGCAACTGAAACGTTAACGCGGGCCCGCAATCGGGCCTGGTCGACGCTCTTCACTCAGCAACACGTTGGCTTCGACCTCGCCCGCGCCGGGCAGGGTCATGATCCGGCGCCGCAAAACCCGTTCGAAATCCGACAGATCGCGTGCCACAACGCGCAACCGGTAATCATAAAGCCCCAATACGTGTTCAATGGTTTGCACTTCGGGTATGGCCGACACCGCGCGCTCAAAATCCTCCAGGCTCACCCGCCCCTTGGTGGCCAGCTTCACCCCCAGAAACACCGTCACCCCAAACCCCAGCCGCTCCGCATCCAGAACGAGCCGCTGGCCCGTGATCACACCCGCATCCCGCAGCCGCTTGATCCGGCGCCACGCCGCCGGTTGCGACAGGCCACAGGCACGACCCACCGCGCCCGCCCCCTGCCCTGCATCTGCCGACAGCTGACGCAAGATGGCCAGATCCGTATCATCCAGATCCATCACAGCGGCAGCGCCTCATCATCCTTGATCCGCGCCACATGCATCAGCGCCTCGATATCCGCGATATGCGGCAAGGTCAGAATGCGGCTCCGGTAGAGATGTTGGTAATGCCCCATGTCGCGCGCAATCACTGACAGGCGCACATCGACCCGACCAAGGAAGGTCTGGATCTCGATCACCTCCGGCACCTCCCGCGCCGCCTCCAGAAAATCATCGAACGCCCGCGCCTGCGTCTTGTCGAGCGTCACCCGCAGCGACACTTCCACCGCGTACCCCAACGCGGCCCAGTCGATCACCGCCTGCACCCCCTGCACGATGCCCGCGCTCCGCAACCGGGCCTGCCGACGCGCCAACTGTCCCGTGCTCACCCGCGCCCGTTCGGCCAGTTCCGCAGGTCCAAGCGTCGGGTCCGCCTGCCATTGCCGCAGAATGCGCCGATCCACATCATCAAGCATGATCTACCTCGAATTTTTCAGAATGGCGCATGATCCACTCTGTATCTCGCCAAATAAACTCAAAATCCAACGCTGACCACCCCCACAAACGCTCGTATAACGCGCCCCAGATACCAAACCGGAGGACATTCCATGCGCGTTTACTATGACCGCGATTGCGACATTAACCTGATCAAAGACATGAACGTGGCCATCCTGGGCTACGGAAGCCAGGGCCACGCCCACGCACTGAACCTGCGCGACTCGGGCGCGAAGAACGTCGTTGTGGCGCTGCGCGAGGGCTCGCCCTCCATCGCCAAGGCCGAAGGTGAAGGCCTGAAAACCATGGGCATCGCCGAGGCAGCCGCCTGGGCCGACCTGATCATGTTCACAATGCCCGATGAACTGCAGGCCGAGACGTACAAGAAATACGTCCATGACAACATCCGCGAAGGCGCCGCCATTGCGTTCGCCCACGGCCTGAACGTCCACTTCGGCCTGATCGAGCCCAAAGAAGGCATCGACGTCGTCATGATGGCCCCCAAGGGTCCCGGCCACACCGTGCGCGGCGAATATGTCAAAGGCGGCGGCGTGCCGTGCCTCGTGGCGGTCGACAAGGACGCATCCGGTCGCGCGCTGGAAATCGGCCTCAGCTATTGCTCCGCCATTGGTGGCGGCCGTTCGGGCATCATCGAGACGAACTTCCGCGAAGAATGCGAAACCGACCTCTTCGGTGAACAGGCCGTTCTGTGTGGCGGCCTTGTGGAACTGATCCGCATGGGCTTTGAGACACTGGTCGAGGCAGGCTATGCCCCCGAAATGGCCTATTTCGAGTGCTTGCACGAAGTGAAACTGATCGTGGACCTGATCTACGAAGGCGGCATCGCCAACATGAACTACTCGATCTCGAACACAGCGGAATACGGCGAATACGTCTCCGGCCCGCGCGTCCTGCCCTATGACGAGACAAAGGCGCGGATGAAGGACATCCTGACCGACATTCAGACCGGCAAATTCGTGCGCGACTTCATGCAGGAAAACGCCGTGGGTCAGCCGTTCTTCAAGGGCACCCGCCGCATCAACGACGAACACCAGATCGAAGCCACTGGTGAGACGCTGCGCGGCATGATGCCATGGATCAGTGCCGGCAAGATGGTCGACAAGTCGAAGAACTGATCTCGAACAAAACAAGGGAGCGCCAACCTGGCGCTCCCTTCACCATCCGCGATATGCGCAGTTATTGAACCGCGCCGCGATCACGCCCGCGTTTCACATCATTGAAATAGGCGACAAGCGTGGGGCACGGGCCGCCACACCTGCTCACGAAACTGCGGTACAACCCATACCGAAAGTACACATTGCCGGTGCTGTGCGTGGTTGGGCCCGCATAGGCCAACTTCTCTTTGTCATCGACCCAAACGTTGACGTAACCGTCGTCGCCCTTTGACCACTTCGCATTCACAACGATCCGCACCCACTGCCCCATCACGGCGCTGCGCGATGCAAGGCGGGCCGATTTGAAATCCCCGCGCGGATGCATCGGGTCGCTGTCCTTGACGAAGGGGCTTTGCAGCTTTGCGACAAGCGCGTCGTCGTTCAACTCGATCAACAGGCGCGGACCATTGCCGCCGCGCTGGTGGAACTGACCCAGCTTCACATTCATGCGCTTGCCCTGACGTGGAAAATCATCGGGCACGTAAACAGACCAGCCCACCCAGACATCCTGACCGATACGCTGCTGTTTTCCCTTTTCCAGGAATTCAACGCGCTCCCGATCGTTCTTGCAGTCACCGTTCTTGCGATTGCAGTCGCCCGCGCGCAGCTCAAAGCGTTCGGCCCGGATGCCATCCGGAAACTGCACCCGCGTCACGGCATGCTTGCCCGGCCCCTTCTCCACATTGAACGAAAACCCCTTGGCCATCGACGTTTGCGCCGACGCGAGTGCGGGCCCGAGCATCAGGGCCAGCAGGCAGGTCAAAATCACTTTCATGAAACACTCCAAAATCGGCTCGAAATCAACAATGTGCCACAATCAGACACGCTGTCACCGCCTTGGCAATACCTTGCCGCATCTCGGCACGCGTGATCAAAGGCTAGGGCGCACCAAAATGCGCGACAAAAGCGGACTGCCCCGCACGTGTCGTCAATATCGCCCGGCTGTTCTTGTCACGATACATCCATCCGTCATCTTCCATCCGGCTCAGGACTGCACGGCCCAACGACCCCGCCAAGTGATTGTGACGCTCAGACCAATCAAGACAGCACCGGCACATGCGTGTGCGCCCCGCCTCCAGTGCGGCAACATCGATCCCGAAACCGGTGAAAAAGTCGCGCCCCGTGCCGGTGAGCGTTACGGTGTCGCCCTCTTCGACCAGAAAGCCGCGCCCTAACACGCTTTGATACAGCTGCACGCCCATCCGCCCCGCCAGATGGTTGTAACAGACCCGCGCCGCGCGCATCTGTGCGTCCCGCGGTCCCGTACGCACCCGTGTGATGCCGCGCCCTGCGGCCAGCCCCATGAGCGCCTCGAGCACAGAGGCCACATCCGCATCGGCCAGTTGAAAGTACTTGTGCCGTCCCTCTTTCCGGGGCCGGATCAGGTCCGCATCCGCCAGTTTCGCCAGATGCCCGCTCGCCGTGGGCAGGGCGACGCCTGCGACCTCGGCCAGCTCGGACGCGGTGAGCGCGCGCCCGTCCATGAGCGCCGTCAGGATGTTTGCCCGCGCCGGATCACCAATGAGGGCCGCGATGTGCGATATGTCTGGACCTTCTTTCATAGTTTGACCGTAGCCAAAGCATTGTCGTCCGTCAAAGTGCTACGCACGGCACAGAAACGAAAGGACTACACCATGCTGACCTGCATCATCCAATACCAGATTGACCCGACCAAACGGGACGCCTTTGCCGCCTATGGCGCTCGGTGGGGACAGTGCATCCCGCGCTGCGGGGCGGATCTTGTGGGATACTTCGCGCCGCATGAAGGGTCCTCGACCCTCGCCTACGGAATCTACCATGTGCAAAGCCTCGCCGCATACGAAGCCTACCGCGCGCGGCTGGCCGCGGACCCACAGGGACGTGAAAATTATTTGTTTGCGCAATCGGAGAAATTCATACTCAAGGAAGATCGGACATGGCTCAAAAACGTGTCCCTGACGACCGGAGGCACCCGATGATTGCAGTGATATTCGAAGTCAAACCAAAGGACGGGCACCGGGATCCCTACCTTCGCCGCGCCGCAGCGCTCAAGACGCATCTGGCGGATATTCCGGGCTTTATCTCGGTCGAGCGGTTCGAAAGCCTGATGGAGCCCGGCAAGCTGTTGTCCCTATCCTTCTGGGAGGATGAGGCCGCGCTGGAGCATTGGCGCAAGCTGCCCGAGCACCGTGACGCACAATCCGCAGGGCGCGACATCCATTTTGACGACTACCGGCTGCGCGTGGCGGGGGTGATCCGTGATTATGGCATGACCGAACGCGCAGAGGCCCCTGCCGACAGCCGGGCCTTGCACGACACGTAGCGCGGCGCAGACAAAGGTATGGAACGCGGGCCTGCGGGCCATGGACATCGCCTGCGCAATCCACGAGGGTCCGCGCATGACGACCTCCCCCCAAATCACCCCCGCAAGCTGGCTGATGGTGGCGACGCTTGGCCTGACCTGGGGCGGTACGTTTCTGGTCACGGAACTCGCGCTCGAAGGGCTGACCCCCTTTTGGCTGGCGGCGGGCCGGATCAGCTTTGCCAGCGTGCTGATGGTGGCGATCTGGGGCGCGTTGGGGTTCCGCCTATTTCAAACACGCCCCCAACGGGACACACTGGTGGCCCTCACGGTAATCGGCGCGCTCAGTTCGGGTGTGCCGTTCATGCTGCTGGCCTGGGGTCAGCAATTCGTGACATCCGGATTTGCCGGGGTCTCCATGGCGTCTGTCGCGCTGATCGTTCTGCCATTGGCGCATTTCATGGTGCCGGGAGAGCGGCTGACCTGGCGCAAGGCGTTGGGGTTCATCATCGGCTTTGCCGGCGTCTGCGTCCTGCTGGGTGGGCAGGCGTTCGAGGCGACGGGCACCGCGATGGAACCGTTCGGCCGGGCCGCCTGCGTCGCGGCGGCGGCGTGCTATGGATTGTCGTCGATCCTGATGCGACGCTTGCCTGCGATCGACCCGATCGGCTTGTCCACGGTGCTCTTGCTCATCTCTGCCGCGGTGGTCCTGCCCGCCGCATGGGTGGTCGAAGGACCACCTCCCCTGCCCGACACCCGCACCCTGATCATCATCGCATTCCTTGGCCTGATCCCCACCGCCGCCGCAAATTTCCTGCGGGTTCTGGTAATCCGCAGCGCGGGCCCGGTCTTTATGTCGATCACGAATTATCAGGTGCCGGTGTGGTCCGTGGTTCTGGGCGCGCTGATCCTGTCGGAGCCGCTGCCGGGCAGCCTCCTGTGGGCGCTCGTCCTGATCCTTGCCGGTGTCGGCCTCAGCCAGTATGGCGCGTTCAAGCGCCTCTTCAGCCGCTAGGCGGAGACAGCGTTTTCAACCGCTTGCACCACGTGCTGCACGCTCGCCTCAAGCACGGCCGCGTCCTCGCTTTCGGCCATCACGCGGATCAACGGTTCGGTCCCCGATTTGCGGATCAACAGCCGCCCGTTCCCGCTCAGCTGCGCCTCGGCCTCCGCAATGGCAGCCTTCACGCTGTCCACATCCAATGGCGTCTGACCCGCCGAAAACCGCACGTTCTTCAAGAGCTGCGGCACCGGGTCAAAGACGTGCAACACTTCGCTCGCGCGCTTGCCCGTGCGCACCAGTTCGGCCAGAAACTGCAGGCCCGCCAAAAGCCCGTCACCAGTGGTGGCATAGTCCGTCATCACGATATGGCCCGATTGCTCGCCGCCGAGGTTGAAGCCACCCGCGCGCATCCGTTCCACGACATAGCGGTCGCCCACAGACGTGCGTTCCAGGCGCAGACCGCGCCCCTCAAGGAACCGCTCAAGGCCCAGATTGGACATCACCGTCGCCACAAGCGCATCGCCCTTGAGCAGGCCGTCTTCGGCCCAGCGGGCGGCCATCAGGCCCATGAACTGATCCCCGTTGGCCACGTTGCCCTGCTCATCCAGCAGGATCACCCGGTCCGCGTCGCCATCAAGACACACGCCCACATCCGCGCCATGCGCCACGACGGCCTCTGCCGCCGTCTGCGGATGGGTGGAGCCGCATCCCTGGTTGATATTGGTGCCGTTGGGTGAAACGCCCACAGGGATGACCGTCGCACCCAGTTCCCACAGTGCCTCGGGTGCCACGCGGTAGGCCGCACCATTGGCACAATCCACCACCACCTTGAGCCCATCGAGCCGCATGGCGCGCGGGAATGACGATTTGACCCGTTCGATATAGCGAAAGCGGCCATCGTCGATCCGCTTGGCCCGCCCGATCTCGGGCGCGGCGACGGGCGCGACCCCATCGGCCACCAGCCGCTCGATCTCGGCCTCTGCCGCATCGCTGAGCTTGAACCCGTCGGGGCCAAAGAACTTGATCCCGTTGTCTTCCGCCGGGTTGTGGCTGGCTGAAATCATCACGCCCAGATCGGCGCGCATGGACCGTGTGAGCAGACCCACCGCCGGGGTCGGCACCGGGCCCAGCAAAAGCACGTTCATGCCCGTGGATGTCAGCCCCGCCGTCAACGCATTTTCGAACATGTAGCCGGACAACCGGGTGTCCTTGCCGATCACAACACGGTGCACACCGTGCCCGTCCCGCCGAAAATACCGCCCAACCGCCGCACCAATCCGCACCGCCGTCTCTACCGTCATCGGGGCAAGGTTCGCCGTGCCGCGCACCCCATCGGTTCCAAAGAGCTTTGTCATGCCTGCGGATGTGCCACAGACGCGCGCCACAGTGCAATGGCCTGCGCATGGTCGGCCACGTCATGCACGCGCAGAACCTGCACGCCCTGTGCAAGTGCCGCCAGCGCCACGCCGATGGACCCGGGCGCGCGGTCCCGTGCTTCGGGCGCGTTGCCCAATGTGCCGATAAAGCGTTTGCGCGATGCGCCAAGGAGAATGGGCACGCCCAGACCGTGAAACAGGCTGATGCGGTTCAGAAGCGCGAGGTTGTGGTCCAGCGTCTTGCCAAAGCCAATCCCGGGATCGGCGGTGATGTTTGCGCGGGGAATTCCCAAGGACATCAGCGCGGCGATCCGTTCATCCAGAAAATCATAAACGTCGAGCAACACGTTGTCGTAGCTTGGGTTTTCCTGCATTGTCTGCGGATCGCCCTGGGCGTGCATGACGCACACCGGCGCGCCACGCCGCGCACAGAGCGGCGCAAGATCTGCGTCGTAGGTAAAGCCCGAGACGTCATTCACGAGCGTCGCACCAGCGTCGAGCGCCGCGTCCGCAACCGCGGCCTTGCGGGTATCAATGGAGATTGCTGTGTCGATCCCGGCATCGCGCAACGCTGCAATCACAGGCGCCGTGCGGCGGATTTCCTCGGTCTCCGGGACCACGTCCGCACCGGGACGCGTGGATTCGCCACCCACGTCGATGATGGTGGCGCCTTCGGCAACCATCCGCTGTGCGTGGGCCACCGCTGCTTTTGTACCGGCATGTTGCCCGCCATCCGAAAAACTGTCCGGCGTCACGTTGAGAACACCCATCAGATCAGGGGTTTGCCGCGGTGCGTTGAAGCGATCCAATTGGTCCGCTGTCAGGTCCTGCACCGGAACAATTCGCGCCGGGCCATCCCGGTACAGCACCTCGGCGTGGGTGAACCACAACGACCCGAACGGCACCGCCCCATCGGGCCGCGCCGGACCGGCTTGCAGGATCGGACGGGTGTAGCGCGTCAAAGCTCTGCCTGCTCCACCGGCACGTGACGCAAGTCCACAGGGGCTGCGACCGGGCCATCATCCCCGATCACCAACATCTCGCGCGCGTCAAAAGTCGCCGCGAACCAGGAGGCGAGCGCCACCGCATCCGCCCCTTTGACCGACGGGCCATCGACCGCATCAAGCACGACCTTGGACGGGGCCCAGACGCAGATCTGGCCGTTGCGCATGGCCCAGTCGAGCTCGGTCCGGGTGTCCACCACCTTGCACCGCCCGTCCCGCGCCGCCAGCACCCACGCATTCTGCTCAATCGCCAACAGGTCGATGCGACGCTGCGCCAGCGGGTGGCTGGCATGCGGTGCGGTGCAATCTGCCGGACCGACACAGAAGATCAACGGGCGGCCCGTCGCCTCAAGCTGATCAATCCAGCCCTTGAGATGCGCGGACGCGATGGCGGCGTTCGAGAGGTACACAAGTTCGGGATGCGGCGTGTCTTCGACCACCTCTTCGACCGGTGCCGCGGTCACGCGGCTGCGCACGATCTCGACGCCCAACGCGCCCGGTCCCCGGTCCAGTTTCTCGATCCGTACGAACACGCGCATCGCCTGCGGTTCGATCAGGATCCGATCCGCCACCCGTTCCGCCAGCGTCTCCAGCAGGTTCAGGCGTTCCGCCGCCAGTTCATAGGCAATCGCTTCCGTGACCTTGTCATAGCTCAGGATGCGGTCGACATCGTCCTCCAGCTCATCCGTCTGCGGACGCACCTCGACCACGATGTTGAAACAGATGCGCTGCGTGACGCCACGCTCGGCCTGAAACGCGCCAATCTCCACCTCGACCAGGTGATCGCGTACCGAAATCCGGTCCAGCGGTTGCGCGGATGCCGTCGCCTCGGACCGTTCCGAGGGGTGAGAAAAGGCAAGGCGGATTTCAGAGGCCATGACACAGCGTCCTTGGGATAATGTCCCCGCCTTCTACAGGCCCGTTTCGCGCGGCAACAGGGCCAAACACGGCCCCGCAGCCTCCGAATACGTCATCCCGCTCAGTTCGACGCCGTCCGGAACGTGTGCCGGTAGAACCGGTGCACACCGATGGACGCGGTGTGGGTGTAGACACGGCTCCAACGGGGACGGACGGCCGTGGTGTGGTAGTGGGTTGCACCCTGCGTCAGTTCCGGCGCACGACCGTCAAGGACGGCCCGCGCAATCTTGGACACACGCGAATATGCGCGTGGCTCACCAATCCGTTCGGGATTGCCGTCGCAGGTATAGGTGAACTGGCACTGATACCGTTTGCCCGTGCCCTGATTGATCACACCGCAGACATTGCCGGGGAACCGCGCGCTTTTCACGCGGTTCATGATGACCTCGGCCACGGCAAACTGTCCTTTGACCGTCTCACCGCGCGCCTCGAAATAAAGCGCTTCGCTGAGGCAGCGCCAATGCGCATCGCCGTTCGCCTTGGGCTGCGCATCAACCCAGCTGCGCGAAAACTGCACGTCCCCGCCCGCGGCAGGGGTCGGCGCCGTGATCAGGGATTGCAGGTGCGTGTCCGACACCGCGCGCAGGCCACGCTCTTCGGCAGCGCGCAACGCATCTCCGGTTTCTGCGGATGCGCCCTGCGCCACTGCGCACGCAACACTCGATACCAATGCAATCTTCGCAATCATACGACGCATGAAACGCCCCCAGTCCGCCTTCGATCCGGGGCATTTAGTTAAAAATACCGGTTTCGTCCAGTTTTGGGCAGGTGAGGCCACGTTTCGGCGTCGGATATCGCGGGTATTCCTACGATAGTATACCTATATATTGTGTTTTGAGACGTAGGAACTAGCCTATCTTGTGCCCAATTGCCAATTGTGCGGCAGCTAGCCGCGCCACCGGAACCCGGAAGGGGGAACAGGACACATAATCGAACCCAGCCTGCCGACAGAAGGCAATTGATTCGGGGTTGCCGCCATGCTCGCCGCAGATCGACAAGGTGAGGTCAGGTTGCGCCGCGCGGCCCCGTTCGGACCCCAGTTGCAACAGCTCCCCCACCCCTTCGGTATCCAGCGAATGGAACGGATCTTCGGCAAACACCTCCTGCCGGACATAGTCGGACATGAACCGCCCCGCGTCGTCGCGGCTCAGCCCATAGGTCATCTGCGTCAGGTCGTTGGTGCCGAAACTGAGAAAGCTGCAATGCTGCGCAATTTCGCCGGCCCGGAGTGCTGCGCGCGGGGTCTCGACCATCACGCCAAGCCGGTAGTCAAAGCGCGCATCCTTTTCGGTCGCCACCGCAGCGGCGACGCCGTCGATCCGCGTGCGCACCAACTCTACTTCGCGCTTGGCACTGACCAGCGGAATCATGATCTCCGGCACCACCGCATCGCCTTCGCGGCTGGCCTCGATCGTCGCCTCGAAAATGGCGCGGGCCTGCATGTCGTAGATCTCCGGCACGGTGATCCCGAGGCGCACGCCGCGCATGCCAAGCATCGGGTTGTACTCCGCCATTTCCGCGATGCGGCGCGACACATCGGACAGCGGCAGGTCCAGCGCATCGGCCAGCTCGCGCTGGCCATTTCGGTCCGTCGGCAGGAATTCATGCAAAGGCGGATCAAACAGGCGAATACACACCGGCTTGCCCTGCATGATCCGGAAAAGCTGCGTGAAATCATCGCGTTGCATGGGCAAGAGCCGTTCGAGCACTGCGCGCCGGTCATCGCTGGTCTCGGCAAAGATCATCTCACGCATGACTGTGAGGCGGCCGGGTTCAAAGAACATGTGTTCGGTCCGGCAGAGCCCGATCCCCTGCGCGTCGAAGTTGCTGGCGGTTTGGGCATCGGCGGGTGTGTCCGCGTTGGCGCGGATGTCGATATCGCGCTCTGCATCGGCCCAGTCCATCAGCGCGTGGAACGCGTCGTCCAGCGCCGCTTCCTGCATCTCGGGCGCGCCCAGCAGGATGGTACCATTGGTGCCGTCGACGGTCACAACATCGCCGGCGGACAGGTGGCGCCCATCCTCGGCGATCAACCGCCCCTTGGCCGTGTCGAACCGCATGTCGCTGACGCCGACCACGCATGGCAGACCGATGCCGCGCCCGATCACGGCGGCGTGGCTGGTGATGCCGCCGCGTTCCGTGATCACGGCGCGGGCCGCGTGCATGCCGCGGATGTCTTCGGGCGCGGTTTCACGCCGCACGAGGATGCAATCCTCGCGCCGGGCCGCACTGGCCTGCGCCTCGGCAGCGGAGAACACGATGCGCCCGGTAGCAGCGCCCGGACTGGCCGCGATACCTGCGCCGATCACGTCGCGCTTGGCATGGCGATCGACCTGCCGGTGCAGCAATTCGTTCAGCGTGTTCGGGTCGACACGCATCAACGCCTCCTGCTTGGGGATGATGCCATCGCGGGCCAGTTCGACCGCGATCCGCACCGCCGCGCGGGAGGACCGTGCCACGCGCACCCCGTCGAGAATATGCAGCTGATCGTTCTGGATGGTGAATTCGACCTGCATTTCTTCGCGCAGCTTTTTCCGCATGAGACGGGCGTGGGCGACAAGCTGGGCAAAGGCGTCCGGCACCATTTCCTCGAGCGAAGGCCCGCGCGGATCGCGGGTGATAAAGACGCTGGCCGCGTCCCCCATCAGCGCATCGCGCCCCTGGCTCTGGCGCAGATATCGCCCTGTTATCTGAGGCTTGCCGGATTTGGACGACACCAGTTGCAGCACACCCGACCCGCTTTCGCCGCGCCCCATGCCAAAGGCCATTTGCTGGATCACAAGGCCCAAGCCCGCATCGGCAGGCGCGCCCTTGGCCTGTCGAAGCAGGCGCGCGGACGTTCCTTCCCACGCGCGGGCCATGGATTTGAGCACGCCCGCCAGCTGGGCGGCACGGGTGGCGGGAAACACGGTTTCTGTTTCAAATTCATAGGCTTCGAGCGCGCGACGCAGGGCCTCGTCGCCCTCGCCCTCAATGTCGTCGAACATGTCAGGGTCCAGCCGGTCCACATGGATCGCGTAGCTTTGGACAAAGCGGGTGAAGAGCGCGGTGGCCGCCGCCTCACCCAGAGCGTCCCGCAAGGTGGCAAAACGGTCTTCATTCATACCGATGTTGAGGATGGCCGAAGGGCCGCCCCAGTCAGGGTCTTCCGAGGAGGGGCGTACGCACAGGAGGGCATCGTCGGGAAACTGGCTCAGGATTGCGTCGATATCCGGGAAGTGGCCCTTGGCAATCTCGTGCACGGCATCAAAGGACAACGCGACGGTCGTGGGCACCGGCAGGTCCAGCCGCGCCAGACGTTGCAGGCATTTCGCACGGCCCCCATGGGTGTCCGCCGCAATCGGGGCATCCGGCGTCACGAGCGTCGTATTGGGGTTATTCTGCACCGCGGCATCCCTTCTGTTCGAGGCGCAGCATAGTCTGTCAAGGTGACCTTACAAGGGGTTAAGGAAGGTCCCGTTCGGGCTGTCACTTTGCGTACACAATCCGTGCACAGGCTGTGCACCGCCTGCGTGTATGGCGCGCGTCGAGGGGGCGCTGCCCCCCGGCTGCGCCGTCCCCCGTGGTATTTTCGGCCAGAAGAAGGATTACCCTTCGATTTTGGTCAGATCGGCCACGCTGAGGCATAAGGTGCGGATGCGGCTGAGCAGGTTCAGGCGGTTGCGCCGGAGGGTCTGGTTGTCGGCGTTGATCTGGACGGCTTCGAAGAAGGCGTCGATGGGGGTGCGCAGGGTCGCCATGGCCTGCATGGCGGTGGCGAAATCCTGTGCCTCCATCGCGGGCGTGATCCTGGCCTCGGCGGCGTCGAGGGCAGCAAAGAGCGCGCGTTCCTCGTCTGTTTCGGCGAATTTTTCGTCCGCGCCGTAGGAGTATTCTACACCGTCGGCCTCTTCGGCCTGGGTCAGGATGTTGTTGGCGCGTTTGAAACCCTGGATTAGGTTTTCGCCGTCGTCAGTTTTGAGCGTGTCGCTGAGGGCGGTGGCGCGTTTGACGAGGAGAGTGAGGTCGTCGTTATTCGGCATCGCGATGCAGGCGTCGATGATGTCGTGGCGGATGCCCTGGTCGCGGAGGTAGACTTTTAGGCGGTCGTGGAAGAAGGCGAGGAGGTCAGGCAACAAGTTCGAAATCGTTCTCGTGGGGCCGATTGGAAGGCGATGCTCTAAAATCTTTTCCAGTTTCTCGATGTGATCAAGGGCTTGATTCAGATCTGAAGGTCTTTCGCTGAAGTAAGTGACCAGATCATTCCGGTTGTCACGAGACTCCGCCCAGGTCTTGGATTCTTCCTGAATTTCTATGATCCGCATCTTTGAAGTCGGATTTGACCATTTCACCCAAACCGCGACCGCAGAGTTTTCAGAAGCGCTCTGGTGCAACCTCTTTGCAGATGCATAGATGAGTGTCCGCAATGAAATTCTCAGGTCATTCTCAAGCACTGATCGAATAACGCCCAACGCAGCACGCCGCAGCGCAAACGGATCTTTCGATCCTGTCGGCTTTTCATCAATAGCCCAGAAGCCGGTCAGCGTATCCAGCTTGTCGGCCAGTGCCACAGCTACTGACACCGAGGAGGTTGGCACGTCGTCGGAGGGACCCAGCGGCGAGTAGTGGTCTTGGGCGGCGGCGGCGATGGTCTCATCTTTGCCTGCGGCGGCGATGTAGTAGCGGCCCATGAGGCCCTGCAACTCGGGGAACTCGTAGACCATTTCTGAACTCAGATCGGCCTTGGCGAGGCGGGCGGCCTCTTCGGCCATGTCGGGGTCGGCGCCGACGACGGGGGCCAATTCGCGCGCGAGCGCGGCGATGCGTTCGATGCGGTCTGCCTGTGATCCGAGCTTGTTATGGAATGTCACGTTTTTCAGCGCGTCGGTCCATTGCGACATGTCCGACCGCGCCACGCGCAGATCGTTTTCCCAGAAGAACTTGGCGTCAGCGAGACGCGCGCTCAGAACCTTTTCGTTGCCCGCAAGGATCGTGGCCCCGTCATCCGCCGTTTCGCGATTGGCCACGGTGATGAACCGTTCGATCCGGCCCGTTTTGCTGTTGCGCACGGAGAAGAACTTTTGATGCTCGCGCATGCTGGTTTGCAGCACTTCCGGCGGAAGATCGAGGAAATCATCGCCAATGCGCCCCATCAGCACGACGGGCCATTCCACGAGGCCCGCAACCTCGGCCAGAAGGCCCTTGTCCTCGACCACCTCGAGGCCGGAGGCAAAGGCCATGTTGGTGGCGTCATTCCAGATCGCCTCGGCCCGTTCGGCGGCATCGAGCACGACAAAAGCGCGTTTGAGCTTGGCCGCGTAGTCGTCAAAACCCGTCACGGCAAAGCGGCCCGGCGCCATGAACCGGTGCCCTTCGGTGGTGTCGCCCGATATGATGCCGTCCACGTCCATGGGCACGACGCTGTGCCCGGCCTCATCCGTGAGGATGCACAGGATCGAATGCAGCGGGCGCACCCACTTGAGCGCCCCGGCCCCCCAGCGCATGGATTTGGGCCATGGGAATTGGCGGATGGTTTGGGTCAGCACTTCGGCGATGATGTCACCCGCCGGGCGGCCCGGTTTTTCAATGATGGCGAACAGGACATTGCCCTTGGGCGTTTCGCGTTCCTCGACCTGATCGCGGGTCAGGCCCGCGCCGCGCAGGAACCCTTCGATCGCCTTTTCGGGCGCATCGGCGCGCGGTCCTTTGCGTTCCTCGCGCAAGGTGGGCGATTCGCCCACCACCCCCTCAACCGTCAGGCACAGACGGCGCGGCGTGGAAAACGCGGCGGCAGAGGCATAGGTCAACCCCGCCTCGACCAGACCGTTTGTCACCAGCTTTTTCAGATCCTCGGCGGCGCGCGTCTGCATCCGGGCCGGGATTTCTTCGGAGAAGAGTTCGATCAGCAGGTCAGGCATTATTCAGTGTCCAGTCTGGGGCATTCCTCGCCCACAATCGTTCCGTCATAGGCTTTTTCGCCGCAATCGTTCAGCTCGTGCCAGACATAGCCGCGCCCGTCTTCGGTGATGGCGACCACGCGGTCGACGCCGAAATGGATGTTCTTTTGCGCCAGAAAGGTGAGCGCGGTGCCCGCGCTGATTTCGGCACCGATGGCTTCGGCGTCAAAGCAGTCGAACCAGCCCGGCGCGTTGCGGGGGCTGAGCGCGTCGAGGCCCACATAGGTCTCACTCAGCAGTGCGAGGCTGAGGTCGGTGCGGAAGCAGGCGCGGTAACGGATGGGCGAGCTTTCGGCATCGATGGCCTCGAACGCGGAATAGGGGATCGGTTCGGGCGCGTCCGTCACCACGGACACCAATTGCACATCCGTGCCATCGGTTGCGGCCACTTCGGTGTAGAACCCGTAGATCTGGAGATAGTAGAGGCCAGCGCCTGCGATGATGCCACTCAGCAAGAGAACGATCCCGATTACTTTTCCGCTCATGATGCGTCAGACCCAGTAGAGGTTGATATAGGGGCGCGCCATCGCCTCGGCGCGGTCCTGCAACCGCTCGAACAGGGGGATGCAGCGCACTGGGTCATAGCGTTCATGGGTTTCCACAAAGATACAGTCGATGCGCGCCAGCACCGGATGATCCAGCAGCGCCTGGAGCAGGTCCCATTCCGCGCCTTCGATGTCCATTTTCAGGATGCGGATGTCGCGGTCGAGCGCGTGCAGGAACGCGGGCAGATCGACGACGTCGACCATGACGCCCTGCGCGTCGCTCATGTCCTTGTCAACGCGCGCGATGGACGAGGCGACGGTATGTGACAACGCATCTTCGTCCTCCCAATTGGTGGAGCGGCGCAGCATCATGCGGGTGTCGGATGTGGACGCGGCCTTGGGGTGCAGCGTGACGTTGGAAAGCGTGGCGGTGTTCGCCTCGAGCGCAGCAAAGGCGGCCGGGTCCGGCTCAAAGCAGATCACATCGGCCCCGGTGGCGGCCATCTGTCGGGTGATGTCGCCCACATTGGCGCCGAGGTCGATGCAGAGGTCCCCGGCACGGGTATCGGCCAGCACGGCGCCGAACGTGTCGGGCAGGTTCGCGCAGAGCCGCCGTTTGAGTTTGCGATAGCAGATGTGGCCGGGCGTGCCGGGCAGATGGCGGCCAAGCGCCATGGCCTGTTCGAACAGCCCCTTGGGTTTGGGGCGCGTGGCCGTGGGAATGACGCGGTCGGTCACGCTGCGTCCTCCGGCGTCCACCCGCCTGCGCGGGTCTGCACGAAGGCATCGGCGCATTGTTTGGCCAGCGCGCGCACGCGACCGATATAGGCTTGGCGTTCGGTGACGGAGATCACGCCGCGCGCATCAAGCAGGTTGAACATGTGCGACGCCTTGATGCACTGGTCATAGGCCGGGTGCGCCATCACGATGCGTTTGCCGGTTTTGGGGTCGACATGGTCCTGGCTCAGGATCTTTTCGCATTCCGCCTCGGCCTCTTCGAACTGGCGCAGCAGGACGTCGGTGTTGGCGACGTCAAAGTTCCAGCGGGCGTATTCCTCTTCGGTCTGTTTAAAGATGTCGCCGTATGTCAGCGGGATGGGCGTTTGGGGATCGTTGAACGGCATGTCCATGACGTGATCGACGCCAAGGATATACATCGCGAGCCGCTCCAGCCCGTAGGTCAGCTCACCCGAAACCGGATGACAGTCATGCCCGCCCACCTGCTGGAAATAGGTGAACTGCGACACTTCCATGCCGTCACACCACACTTCCCAGCCCAGACCCCACGCGCCGAGCGTCGGGCTTTCCCAGTCATCCTCCACAAAGCGGATGTCGTGCAGGGCCATGTCCACGCCGATAGCCTCGAGACTGCCCAGATACAGCTCTTGCAGGTCGGGCGGCGAGGGTTTGATGAGCACCTGATACTGGTAATAATGCTGGAGCCGGTTCGGGTTCTCGCCATAACGCCCGTCGGTGGGTCGCCGCGAGGGCTGCACATAGGCCGCGGCCCAGGCCTGGGTGCCCAAGCTGCGCAGGGTCGTGGCGGGGTGAAACGTGCCCGCGCCCACTTCCATGTCATAGGGTTGCAGCACGGCGCAGCCCTTGCTGGCCCAATAGGTCTGGAGCCGCAGGATGATCTCCTGAAAGGACCGGGGGGGCTGGGGCGTCTGGGTCATGGAACGGGGCCTTTTCGGGCAGAAGACATGCGCGCCCTACCTACGGCGGTGCCCGGGGATGGTCAATTGCGCGCGAGGCGGTAAGGACCTCCGGTTTTCCCCCATTTTCAAGGCCCCCTGATCCGGGCTATCGTGCCGCGAACATCAGAGCCTTCAGGCCGATCAAGGGGATATACGGGTAATGTTGAAACGGGTGGTGGCCCTTTGGGCTGTGCTGTGGGCTTTGGCGGGCGCTGCATGGGCGCAGGACGAAGTCGTCTGGGTCCAGGTCGAGGCGCAGCCGAACCTTGCGGACGCGACCGCGCGGGCACAGGCCTTTGCCGCCGAACTGCCGGATGTGAACGGATTTTCGCTGGGCGGCGGGTGGTACGGGATTGCCCTTGGCCCCTATGCCCGCGACGACGCCGAACAGGTGCTGCGGGTGTACCGCGCCGAAGGGGTGATCCCGCGCGACAGCTATATCGCGCTCAGCTCTGCGTTTCGCCAGCAGTTCTGGCCCATCGGGGCCAACGTGCTGGACCGCGGCGTCGTGGCCGCACCGCAGGCGGTTGCGCCATCGGTTGACGCGCCCGCAGCGCCCGAACCCGCAGTGCAGGCCCCGTCCCCACCCGATGAGACCCCGGCGGAGGCACAACGCTCTGAACGCGCGCTGGACCGCGCCGAGCGCGAGGCGTTGCAAGTGGCGCTGCAATGGGCGGGCACCTATGCCGGTGCAATCGATGGCGCGTTCGGGCGCGGCACGCGCAATGCGATGGCCGCGTGGCAGGAGCAGAAGGGCTTTGACGTCACGGGCATCCTCACCACCGCACAGCGGGCCGTGCTGCTCAAGGACTACAACGCCGTTCTGGACGATCTGGGCCTGCAGGTGGTGCGGGACGAGACGGCGGGGATCGAGATCGCGCTGCCATCCGCCGTGGTGGCGTTTGACAAATATGAATACCCGTTTGCCCACTACACCGCGACCGGTGATATCGACGCCACGGTGCTGTTGATCAGCCAGGCGGGCGACCAGACGACGATGTTTGGCCTTTACGACATCATGCAGACGCTTGACATCGTACCACTGGATGGTCCGCGCGAACGGCGCGAACGGTCCTTTACCCTCAAGGGCGAGGATGCGCAGCGTGTGTCGGAGACGCGGGTGCGTCTGGAGGGTGGGCAGATCAAGGGCTTTACCCTGATCTGGCCTGCGGGCGACGAGGACCGGCGGACGCGCCTGGTGGCGGAGATGGAAAAGAGCCTTGTGCGGTTCGGTGGCACGATCTCGCCCGAGGCCGGAGCCGACGAACAGTCGATTGACCTGGTGGCGGGGCTTGCCGTGCGCAAACCGCGCCTGTCGCGGTCGGGCTTTTTCGTCGATAGCCAGGGCACGGTGCTGACCACAACCGAAGCCGTCGAAAGCTGTTCGCGCATCACGATCGACGGCGAGGTCGAGGCCGATGTGCTGCTGCGGGATGCGGCACGCGGCGTGGCGGTGCTGCGCCCCGGCGCGGGGCTGGCGCCGTTGGCCGTGGCGCGGTTCAGCGCGGCGACACCACGCCTGACCTCCGAAGTGGCGGCCTCCGGGTACAGCTATGAAGGGGTCCTGGGCGCGCCGTCGATGACCTTTGGCACGTTGAGCGACCTCAAGGGCTTGCAGGGCGAGAGCGAGCTTGCGCGGCTGGCGCTGAACGCGCTGCCGGGTGATGCGGGCGGTCCGGTGTTGGATGCGGGGGGCGGTGTGCTGGGCATGCTGTTGCCCGCGCCAGATACCGGGCGCGCCCTGCCGGATGGCGTGAGCTTTGCCCTCGATCGGGACGCGTTGCAGGACGTGCTGGCGCAGGCGGGCATGGCGGCGGCCAACACCGACAGCGGCACGGCGATCAACCCCATCGACCTGACCGCGGCGGCCACCGGCATGACCGTATTGGTCAGCTGCTGGGACTGAGCAAAGGTTAAAACTGTAGGCAGTTCGCAGGCGGCCATTAAGGCCTTTTTAACGGCGCGCGGGACATTGATGCGGGTGAGGCGTGGGGGCGCTGACCGTTATCAGTGACTGGAGTGTCGTCATGTTCAAATCCGCATTCAAATCCATGGCCCTCGGGGCCGCAATCGCCATGCCTGTTGCCGCCGCCGCAAGCGTCGCAACCCCGCCCGCCTCGTTTCAGGGGCAATGGTGGACCAACCCGGCGGGGTGCGAATACAGCCGCGCAGGCCGTCCCGGTGAAACGGTCTGGTTTCTGATCATCAACACGGCCAAGCCCGGCTGCCCGACCTATATCGCGACCAAGACATGGGGCGGTGTGTATCAGGCCCAGGGTCCAAAGATGTGATGTGACCGCTGGACTGGGGCTCTGCCCCAGACCCCGTGGTATTTTCAGCCAGAAGAAGGGGCGTGCGCGGCGGAGGGCGCGGCGCGCTCCATGATCCCGGGCGTGAGGTAGATCAGGGTCGGGCCGTCCGCCGCAAAGGCCGTGCGGACCGCCTCCTGCATCTCTTGCAGTGAGGCGGGCGCGGCGGTGTACGCACCGAAAGCCTCCGCCAGTTTGCAGAAGTCGGGATTGCGCGCGATCACCGCGTTGGGTGCGATCTGGGCGCGGGTCATGCTGTCTTCGATTTCCTTGAGCTTGCCGTTGTCCCAGAGGATGATGGGCAGGGGCAGGCCCAGTTCGACCGCAACGCCCAGTTCGGCCATGGTGTAATGAAAGCCGTAATCGCCGATGATCGCCAGTGTGGGCCTGTCCCGGCGGGCGACCGCGCCGCCGATGGCGGCAGGCACCGCGTAGCCCAGCGTGCCAAAGCCGCTCGGGTGATGCCAGTGGTGCGGATGCGCCATGGGCCAGACCTCTTTCGCCGTGTAGGCAAACTGGGTCATGTCCGAGTAGATCATCGTTTTGTCAGGCAAGGCGGCGCGGAGGGCGTCGCAGACAGAGGCTATGCCCGGGCGCTCAACCTCAACCTCGGCGCGCCATGCCGCACGCTGTGCGGCCACCGCGTCCGCGCGCCAGCGGACGGCCGGTGTCGCGTCCTTTGTCTCGTGTTGCAGCGCAGCAAAGAACTGCGATGCGTCGACCTTGTAGCGGTAGCTGGCTCCGTGGCGATCGCTCAGCACGGTCTGGTCCAGATCGACCCGGATCATCGGGCAGTCATGGCCCAGATCCTTGCGCCACAGATCAACCTCGGCCAGTTCGGTGCCAGCGGCCAGCACGAGATCGGCCTGCGCGATGATATCGGCGCTGGACGAGCGCGCGAGGGACGCGCCGAAATACAGCGGGTGATCATCGCGGATGAGGCCGCGGCCCGCATAGGTCGTGAAGATCGCAGCGCCGGTTTGCTCGGCCACCCTTTCGATCATGATGCCCGACCCGCGATGCCCCCCGCCCACGATGATCAAGGGCTGGCGCGCGCGGGTCAGCAACCGGGCGCATTCATGGAGTTCCGTCTGGCGGATATACGGTTTGCCGATGGTCGTGACGGGTACGAGCGGCGGGGGCGGCGCCTGCGCCTCAAGCGCGGGGATCGTGACGCTGATATGTTTGGTGCGGGGGCGGTCCAGCTGAAACTCGGCCAAGGCACGATCAATAAGCTGGTAGGCCGCGTGCGGGGTGCGGGCCGTTTCGGACCAGTCGGACACCGTGGCGGCGGCGGCCTCCTGATCGCGCATCTGGTGCAATTGACCCTGTTCGGACACGGTGTCCCCGAGACAGGAGGAGATCACCAGCACCGGCACACTGTCGCT
The DNA here is from genome assembly GCF_047777875.1 of Tateyamaria rhodophyticola. GTDB lineage: Bacteria > Pseudomonadota > Alphaproteobacteria > Rhodobacterales > Rhodobacteraceae > Tateyamaria. The sequence continues at coordinate 525,547 of NZ_CP180519.1, forward strand.
ATAGGCCTGGCCCATCGGGGTCATGATGTTGCACAGCCCCGGCCCGGTGATGACGTAGGCCACGCCCGGACGCCCCGTGGCACGGGCATAGCCATCGGCCATAAACCCGGCACCCTGTTCGTGGCGCGCGAGCACATGGGTGATCCCCGCCTCTTCGATGCCTCGGTACATTTCCTGATTGTGCACGCCGGGGATGCCAAAGATCACATCCACCCCGCGCGCCTTGAGCATGTGCGAGATTTGAGCGCCAAGGGGTCGTTGCATTCAAGCTCTCCAGAAACCGACGGTGAAAATGACATAGACGGCCATCAGCTCAAGCCGTCCGATCAGCATGGCCGCCGACAGCAGCCATTTGGCCGTGTCGTTGAGGCCCGCGAAATTGCCCGCGGGGCCGATCTGATCCCCAAAGCCGGGGCCGATATTGGCCAGCGCCGTGGCCGCGCCGGACACGGATGTGATGAAATCCAGCCCGGTGAGCGCGAGGCCCACCGACAAAACGCCCAGCGTCACGACGAAAAACACGAAAAACGACATGACGGAGTTGAGCACGTCCTCGCCCACCGGGCGCCCGGCATAGCGCGGGGTAAAGATGCCATGGGGGCTGCGGGTTTTTTGCAGCTGCGCTTTGATCGAGGCAAAGAGAAGCTGGTAGCGGAACACCTTGATCGAACAGGCGGTCGAGCCCGCGCAGCCGCCGATGAGGCCGGTAAAGAACAGAACCGCCACCGCGAACCCGCCCCATTGCATGTAATCGGCATTGGCATACCCGGTGCCGGTCATCAGAGACACGGTGTTGAACAGGGCCGCGCGGAACCCGGCTTCGGTCACGGTTTCGGTGCGGATCATGTTGGCCAGCGCAATGAGAGTCACAACCGACAGGGCAGTGATGAGGAACACGTGGATCTGGGTGTCGTGGATGAGCGGGCGCGCGGTGCCCGCGCTCAGCTGCACGAACCGGACAAAGGGCAGCGCGGCGAGGATCATGAACAGGCACGCGACATAGGACGCGGCCGGACCGAAGGCGGCAAAGGAGGCGTCGTAATTGGCAAAACCGCCCGTCGCGATGGTGGTCATGGCGTGCACCGTTGCGTCGAACGCGTCCATGCCCGCCCCGATATAGGCCAAGGCACAGATCAGGGTGAGTGCGATGTAGATTACCGAGATGCGGCTGGCGATTTCTGTAGCGCGGGGTAGGATTTTGCCAAAGGTATCAAAGGCTTCGGTACGGAAAATCTGCATCCCACCGACCCGCAGTTCAGGCAGGAACACCATGGCGACAACGATGATACCAATACCGCCCAGCCATTGCAGGATACCGCGCCACAAGAGCAGCCCTTTGGGCAGCTCCTCGAGCCCCGACAACACGGTGGAGCCGGTCGTGGTGAGGCCCGACATCGCCTCGAAAAACGCGTCGACATAGGCAGCTTCGGTGGCGCCGAACCAGAAGGGCAGCGCGCCAAACACCGGCAGGGCCAGCCACACGCCCGTGGTCAGCAGAAAGGTCTGCTGGATGGTCAGCCCCTCGCGCACGGAATTGGCACAGCTGAGCGACAGTACGCCGCCAATCACCAGCGTCAAAAGCGCGCTTTCGGCAAAGACGTACCAATGCCCCCGCCCTTCGGCGAGGTCCACGATCATCGGCAACAGCATCGCCGCGCCCAGCACGGCGACCAGCAGTCCAATCACATATCCGACGGGGCGCAGGTCCATGCGTCGCAGCGTTGGAGGCAGTGCGGAGCCATGTCAAGCAAGCCCCGGCGAAAGGTGCCGGGACATGCGTGGTTTCAGCAGTACATCAGGTCGCGAAACACATAAGATGCGATGTCCTGACGGCGCAGGCCCATTTCGGCCAATTCCGCGTCCGTTTTCGCGTTCAGCGCATCGATGCGGCGCATCCGTACTTCGGCAGCGGCGGACATTGTCATCGCTTCGCCGACCATGGAAAAGAAGTCTTTGATCGACGCCCAGACCGATGTGGTTTGTTGTGTAGCTGTGTAAGCCATTGGAACACCTCGCATAAGTTTGCGGTTAAAAGCTGTTCCTCCCTTGTGCCCGCAACATGTGCCCTGAGGCGCGCGATGACAACAGACGATGCTGCATAGCAGCATTGCGCACGGCAAATGGCCGGTAAAAAAAGGCGCGGGAGGGTGTCCCGCGCCTTTTCAGTAGAGTTTTGCCTGGTTTAGCCGACGTGAAACAGGGTCGCGAACATGCGCGGGTCGATGCTGTCATTGGCGAAGGTCTCGCCTTCGGTCAGCACGGAAACGGCATCATGGCTGTGCAAGCTTTCCTGATGGCTTGCGACCACACGGAAATCACCGATGCGCACATCCGCCAGCAGCTGTTCGCAGAAGAGGCGCGCGGCATCCTCGACAAAGATCGGGTTGGCGGCGTTCAGCTCGGCAAAGGCCTGTTCGTCCTCACGCTTGACCATGACTTGCGTCTCGGTTGGCACGGCACGGCGGCAGGCGTCGATCAGGTCTTCGAACCAGACGGTGTCTGTATCCTCGTCCACAACCACGGAAATCCGCGCCACGGAGCGTTGCGAATGCGGCGTCGCCAGTTGCCCACGGGTGGCGCGGGCGTGCTCGCTCAGCTCCAGCGAGCAGGGGCACGTGGAGGAATAGACGTAATCAAGGTGCACAATCCGTTTGCGCACGCCCGCCTGTTCCACCAGTTCCAGCGCGATATCGTAATACTGATAACCGGAGAGGCCAGAACGCAGGCTTTCCACCTTCATTGGGAAGGAAAAGCGCATCTGGATACGAGCGTCAAAGGATTCGAGGTCGGCCTTGTAATCATCCAGCGCCGCTTCGATCACGCCAAAGGAAAATTCCGCTTCGGCATGTTTGTAGAAGGACCGCATGATGCGGGACATGTTGATGCCCTTCTTGTCAGCCTCAAGGCTGACGGTGCCGGTCACGGACGTCTCGAGCGTCAGCGGGCCATTGTCCCGCGTCGCAACCTGCAAGGGCAGGCGGAAGTTCGAGATGCCGACGTGCTGGATTTGCTGGTTTGCCCCTTTGATCAGGCTCGATGGGCCGTTTTGCAGGTCGGGCAGCGTGTTCTTGTAGGCCGCATCGACCGCGAAATCCTCAGGGTATTCGCGGTTGAACGACGGATAATCCGCAGCCTTGCCCGGAACGAGCCGCGCAACGGACGGATCCAGTTCGATGATTTCGGTTGTCGAGGCCTGTTTGGCCCATCGGCGCAGCAGCTCAAGCGCCGCCTCTGCCTCATTTCGTTCGGGTATTGCCGTCAATGTGGGCGTATGAATGTTCATAAAGTAGCCCCCCTTTCTTTTTGCGTGTGGTCCAAAGATATGTCCCGGCCCACACATTTCCAATCACACATACAATTACGTGTGATGGTGAAACATGGATGATAAAAACCTCCAGATTTTTGCACGCGACATGCTGCACATGCAGCGTGCATTATATTGCTTTTATTGAACTTTTTCCAGAGCCTGCATCACATCGGTGATCAGATCCCCTGCATCCTCCAGCCCTACGGACATGCGCACGAGGCCCGGCGTGATGCCAAGCGCATCCTTCTGATCCTGTGGCAAACGCTGGTGCGTGGTGGTGGCCGGATGGGTCAGGATCGACTTGGCATCGCCCAAATTGTTGGAGATGACGGGAATGGTCAGCGCGTTCAGAAAGGTGAACGCGGCCCCCTGCCCGCCTGCCAGATCCAGCGACAGGACGGTGCCGCCCGCGCCGCCCATTTGGGTGCCCACAAGCGCGTGTTGCGCATGGCTCGGGTGGCCGGGATAGAGCACGCGGGCCAGTGCCGCGTGCCCTTGCAGGGCGTCCGCCAATGCCAGCGCGGACGCCGTCTGTGCCCGCACGCGCAAATCCAGCGTCTCAAGCCCCTTGAGCAGAACCCAGGCCGTGAACGGCGACATCGAACCGCCCGTGTGTTTCATGTAGGGTTCGACGGTTTTGCGAATGAACTCCGTCGTCCCGAGGATGATGCCGCCCAGCGTCCGCCCCTGTCCGTCGATATGTTTGGTCGCGGAATAGATGACGACGTCTGCCCCTTGGGCAAGGGCATTGGAATAGACCGGCGTGGAAAAGACGTTGTCGACCAGAACCGTAGCCCCGGCGGCGTGAGCCAGTTCGGAAACAGCGGCGATATCCACGACTTCAAGCGTGGGGTTCGAGATCGATTCGAAGAACACCGCCCGCGTGCCCGGCGTAATCGCGGCCCGCCATTGGTCCAGATCGGTGCCATCGACAAACTCGACCTCGACCCCGTAGCGCGTCAGGATATCCTCGAGCACATAGAGGCAGGACCCGAACAGCGCGCGCGCCGACACCACACGGTCGCCCGCCTTGAGCATCGACATCAGTGCACCCGACACCGCCGCCATGCCGGACGCGGTGGCAAAGCCATCCTCCGCCCCTTCGAGACCGGCAATCCGGTCCTCGAACATGGCCACCGTTGGGTTGCCGTAGCGGGCATAGATGAACTCGTCCTCGCCCGCCTGTTCAAAGCGCTGTGCCGCTGCTTCGGCACTGTCATAAACAAACCCTTGGGTGAGAAAGATCGCCTCGCTCACCTCGCCATATTGGCTGCGGCGCACACCACCGTGCACGGCACGGGTGCGGGGATGCCAGTTGTCGCTCATCATCGTCTCCATCGCGGGCCTGAAGGCGGGGTCAGGCCACAAAAAACCCCCAGACGCGGTCAAGCGAAAGGGGGGCTTTCATCCTGACCTTTTAGCGGTGTTTTCCTGGCTCACCTGCGCTTGGCAGGTGCCGGGGGTGGCCCGCAATCCGGTTACAAATCGCCACTGGGGATGGGGTACGCCGACAGGTGTTGCGCGTCAACACCGTCACGGTGCTGTAACTCAAATTTCATCCCCGCGTCATATGGCTGGGTCATAGCATCGCCACAAGATGTGGTAGGAGGTGCAGAGATGCCCATCCTAAGACTGAATGCAGGTCCCGGCGGGCTAACCCTGAACGGCTCTCCGGCCCCGGCTGTGCCCGCGCTGCGACGGGCGGCCCTTGGGACCGGGCCGGTCATGATCCTGATCCACGGGTTCAAATACGACCCGAACCACGCGGCATGTTCCCCCCACACGACGATCTTCGGCCAAGGCGCGCGGTGCGCGCGCCCCACGCATGTCTCATGGCTGCAGCCTTTGGGATTTGGCACGGGCGCGCAGGACGAAGGATTGGCCATCGCCTTTGGCTGGCGGGCCCGTGGCGGGTTGTGGCAGGCGCAGCGGTCTGCGCAAGCGGCGGGCGGGCATCTGGCGGATGTGATCACCCTGTTGCGTGCGGCGCACCCCGCGCGCCCGGTGCATGTGATCACCCATTCCATGGGCAGCGAAGTGATGTTTGAGGCGTTGCCTGCCTTGCGCGCGGGCGACGTGGGACGGATCATCGCGCTGAGCGGGGCGAGCTATGCCAGCCGGGCCATGACGGCCATGCACAGCCCGGCGGGCCGCGCGGCAGAGCTGTTCAATGTGACCAGCCGCGAAAATGACCTGTTCGATTTCATGTTCGAGCGGCTGATTGTGCCGCCCGTGCCCGGGGACTGGGCCATGGGCGTCGGGCTTGATCTGCCCAACGCTGTGACCCTGCAACTGGATTGTGCGCGCAGCCTTGAGGTGTTGCCGCGCTTTGGCGGGCATGTCGGTGCGCCTGCCCGGCGTGTGTGCCACTGGTCCAGCTATACACGTCCCGGCGCACTGCCGTTTTACGCGCGCGCATTGCGTATGCCGCGCGCGGTGCCCCTGTCCCCCCTGCGTGCGGCATTGCCGGACGTGGTGGCCCCGCGCTGGTCACGGATGTTTGCGCGCCCTGCCCTGCGGCTGGCCTTGCCCATGGGGCAGAAAGCGGCATCATAAGCGCCAAGCTGACCGGAGCGCTGACATGATTGACCTATATTTCTGGCCCACCCCAAACGGGTGGAAAGCCTCGATAGCGCTGGAAGAGTTTGGCCTCGCCTACGCGACACATCTGGTCGATATCTCGGCCGGGGATCAGCACAAGCCTGCGTTTCTGGCGATCTCGCCCAACAACCGGATGCCTGCGATCGTGGATCATGATGGGCCGGACGGTGCACCAATCTCGATTTTCGAGAGTGGGGCGATCCTCCAATATCTCGCACGCAAGACGGGGCAGTTCGGCGGCGGATCCGAGCGGGAGCGGGTGGCGGTGGACCAATGGCTGATGTGGCAGATGGGCGGCGTCGGGCCGATGGCGGGGCAGACGCATCATTTCCTGAAATACGCGCCGCAAATGGGGCACGACATCCCCTATGCCAAGGACCGGTATCGCAGCGAAACCGCGCGCCTTTACGGTGTGCTCGACCGGCAGTTGGCGGCGCATGAATACGTCGCAGGCGACTATTCGATTGCGGATATGGCCATCTGGCCCTGGGCCTCGCTCTGGGAAGGTCAGGAACAGACACTGGATGACAAGCCGCATCTGGCGCGGTGGCTGGACGCGGTGGGCGCGCGTCCCGGCGTGCAACGGGGCCGCGCGCTTTATGCCGAGAAACGCAAAACCCAGCACGATGCCAAAGGGCAGGCGGCACTTTTTGGCAAGAAGAACGGCGGCTAGCCCTCTTTTTCGTCTTCGATCAGGTATCCCTGCAGCGCAGTGATCTGCCAGAACAGGAACGCAACCAGGGCCGCGGGAAAGGCGAAGGTTTCGATCTTGACCCATGTGTCGGTGGACATGGTGCGCCAGATCACCTCATTCGCGACGGCAAGACCTGCGAACATCGCGCAGAGCCGCCGGGTCAGGATCATCCACCCCTGGTGGCGCATGGGCATCGCATCGTTGAGCACGTAGGCCAGCCAGCTTTGCCCGCGCAGGAGGCCGATGCCAAGCAGCAGGGCAAAGACGCCGTAGACAATGCTGGTCTTCATCTTGAAGAAGCGTTCGTCGTTGAACCACGCCGTCAGCCCGCCAAAGAAGATCACCATGACCGCCGTAAAGATCTGCATCCGGCTGAGTTTGCCGGTCAGCGCCCACAGGATGCCCATCGCCACCAGCAGAATCGGCACAAAGATCAGCGTGGCCACGATGAACCCGGAATAGTCTGTGCCGCCAAAGGTGAACACATCGTCGCGGATGCGCAGGTAGATCAGGAAGAAGACCAGCGGCGGGCCCAGTTCGAGCACCTGTTTCAGGATGGGATTGATCTCGCGTGCGTCGCTCATGCCTGCCTCTTATCCGCCCATCTCGACGATGACCGCGCCCAGTGCGATCAGCGTCATCAGGGCAATTCTGCGTGGTCCTACCGTTTCTTTGAGCACCAGCCAACCGATAATGGCGGCAAAGACGGTGGAGGTTTCGCGCAGCACCGCGGCCTCGCCGACCTTGTCCAGACGGGTGGCCATCATGATCGAGCCGAAGCTGAAGATCGCGACCAGCCCGCCGAAGACGCCCCGCAGCGCAAGTGGGCCAAGGTCGGGCGGGTGGGTCATGCGTCGGTAGCGGGCCAGCGCGACCCAGGGCATGAAGAGCCCATCGATAAAGAAGAACCAGGCAAGGAAGGTGAACGGGTTGGCGGTGGCCCGGATGCCGTAGGCGTCATAGGTCGTGTAGAGCGCCACGAAGAGCCCGGTGATCACGGCGAGGCCGAGGGCTGCGGGCAACGTGTCACGCTCGGCTTCCAGATAGGCGAGATTGTAGGCCCCAAGGCCGAAAATCCCGGCCAGCAGGACCCCGACGCCCAGCCATTGGGTCAGCGTGAACGTTTCGGCAAAGAGGATATAGGCGCCGATGACCGTAAAGAGCGGCCCTGTGCCGCGCACCACCGGGTAGACCACCGTGTAGGCGCCCTTGGTATAGGCCCAGGCCTGGAGGCTCTTGTAGATCACGTGGATCACAAACACGCCCGCAAAGATCGGCCACATATGCGGCTCGGGCCACGGCACGACGAAGAGGGCGAAAGGTGCTGCCATCAGCCCATAGGACGCGTCAACGGCCCCGCGGGTCATCCACGGATCATGCCGGCCCTTTTGCAGCGCGCCGAACACAGCGTGCAGGAACGCGGCCAACAGGGCCAGCGCGAGGGCAACATTGTGCCCTGTATCCGTGGCTTCGATACTGGCCAGCCATTGGGTCATGATCTTGCGATCAGCGCCTGCGGTGGGCGGGGGCGGGGGCGGGGGCTGCGCCCCCGCGCTTGGGCGGGTTGGGTGCGGGCGTTACGCAGGCGCGCCGCGCACGCGCGACCGCGGTGAAGTTTCGGGGCATGGACGCTCCGCGCGCCAGATGGGCCGGGGCGTTTTTTTGCTGTTTGACGGCCCTGCCCTTGGGCCTGATGGGTGCTATGTTTGGGGGTCAGGGGGTTTTGCGCTGCGTCCGGACGGGCTGGATTCTTTGTTACGTGGGGGCTCTGCCCCCCGGCCTGCGGCCGTCCCCCGTGGTATTTTCGGCCAGAAGAAGGAGGCGTCATTCGGCATCGAGCCCGGTGAGGGCTGCGGCGAATTCTTCGGGGTCGAACGGAGACAAATCGTCGATCTGTTCGCCAACGCCAATGGCGTGAATCGGCAGGCCGAACTTGTCAGCGAGGGCCACCAGCACACCGCCCTTGGCGGTGCCATCCAGTTTGGTCATCACGAGGCCCGAGACGTCCGAGACCTGCTGGAACACCTTGACCTGTTCCACCGCGTTCTGGCCCGTCGTGGCATCCAGCACGAGGAGTGTGTTGTGCGGCGCGCTTTCATCCTTCTTGCGGATCACGCGGACGATCTTGGCCAGTTCTTCCATCAGGTCGCCGCGGTTTTGCAGCCGTCCTGCGGTGTCGATCATCAACAGGTCCGCGCCGTCGTTCTGCGCCTGGGTCAGCGCGTCATAGGCGAGGCTGGCCGGGTCGGAGCCCTCGGGCGCGGTAAGCACGGGCACGCCTGCCCGCTCGCCCCAGACCTGCAACTGTTCCACGGCGGCCGCCCGGAACGTGTCACCGGCGGCGATCACAACCGATTTGCCCGCGGCGCGAAACTGGCTGGCGAGTTTGCCGATTGTCGTCGTCTTGCCCGAGCCGTTCACGCCCACGACCAGAACCACCTGCGGTTTCTGGGGATAGAGCGGGAGGGGTTTGGCGACGGGGTCCATGATGCGGGCGATTTCCTGCGCCATCAGTTCCTTGATTTCCTGAACGGAGAGTTTTTTGCCCATCCGGCCTTCGGCCATATTGGCGGTCACGCGCAGGGCCGTATCGACCCCCATATCGGCGGCGATCAGCAGCTCTTCGAGCTGTTCCAGCATATCGTCGTCTAGGGTGCGGCGTACGACCGGTGCAGTATCCTTTCGGCCCAGCAGGCGGCCCAAAAGACCGGGCGTGCTGGCCGCCTCGGGCGTGGCATCAGCGTCCGTGTCATCAGTCGCAAAGTCGATGGTCGCGGGTCCGTCCACGCGGGTCCGGAGCGGGTCCGCCCGGGTTTGCGGACCGTCCGGCCCTGGCATCTCCGGTGGTGTGGGCGGGGTGAGCGGTTCGGGTGCTGGCACCTCGCGGGGCACGTCCATGGGTGCGGGCTCCGGTGCGAGGGGCGGCATTTCGACCGGCGCGGGCGCGGGTTCCTCCGCAGGTGCGGGTTCCGGGTCGGCTGGCGGCGCAGGTGTCGGGTCTGGCTCGACGGGTGGCGCGGGAACCGGGTCCGGGTCCGGCACCGGTGCTGGTGTCGGGTCTGGTTCAATGGGCGCCGCCGGGGTCGGTTCCGGGTCTGGCTCTGGTGCTGGTGCGGGCGCGGGAACTGGATCAGGCTGCGGCTCTGGCACCGGGGGCGCTGTGTCCGGCGTTGCCGCCTCCTCGACGCCACCATCTTCGACAATCGCCTCAAGGCCCTCATCGATTTTCGACGAGGATTTGAACAACCGGTTCTTGAGTTTCTTGAAAAATGCCATGATGCCCCGATACTTGGTCCTGCGAACTGACCTAATACGGGTGCCGCGCCATGAAAAGGTATGAGTTTTGGGCGGCGCTGATGTTGGCCGCGCTGATGATGTGGTCAACACCTGCCGCTGCCCGCACGCCCGGCACCCTGTGCAGCACGGGTGCCATCGGGCCTGTGGCCTGTATCCGGCCGGATCACGCGGCCTTTGACATCTGCCAGCATATCGAAGGGGCAAGCCGCAGGCATCTTCTTGACGCAGGTTTTTTCGCGCGGCTCTTGTGGCAGGAAAGCCGCTTTGATCCCAACGCGTTAAGCCCTGCGGGTGCCCAGGGCATTGCACAGTTCATGCCGCAGACGGCGGCGTTGCGCGGGTTGCAGGACAGCAATAACCCGGCCGAGGCGATTGAGCGGTCGGCGCAGTATCTGGGCGTTTTGCAGCGCCGTTATGGCAATGCCGGGTTGGCGGCGGTGGCCTATAACGGGGGCGAGCGGCGTGCGGACGGGTTCCTGAACGGGGGCGGTCTGGCGCGCGAGACGATTGATTATGTGCGCATCATAACGGGGCTGAGTGCGCAGGCGTGGCGGGATGCGCCGCCTCGGACCCATGACTTTGCCCTGGACAGTGACACGCCGTTTTTGCGGGCCTGCCTGGCCATGGCCAAGCAGCGCAAAGTCAGCCCGCTGAGTGCACCGCAGGGACGGTGGAGCACGTGGGGCGTACAGCTTGGGTTTGGTACGACACGAGCCGCAGCAGAGGCCAGCGTCACACGCAAGACCGCCCGGTGCCGGGCGCAGGTCAGCCGCGAGCAGGTGGAGTACGTCCCGGTGAAGTCACGGGTGCGCGGTCGCGCGCCTTATATCATGGGGCGTATCGGGCGACGGGATCGCGATGGGGCCGACACGCTGTGCCGCGCGCTGGCGCGCCAAGGGTGCCTGTGCCGCGTCTACCGCAACCCCGATTAACCGGCAAATCCGGCCCAGGGAATAAAGCGGACCGGATCGCCCGGTGCGACGTCCAGGGCACCGTCCGGCAACTCCACCAGACCTTCGGCCCAGCTGAGCCCGCTGATACGGCCCGATCCTTCGGACGCAAACGCCTCGACCCGCCCATCGCGGACCCGTGCGCGCAGGAATTCGCGGCGCCCGGGCTTCTTGCGCTTGGTGAAGGCGGCGGGCAGGTCAAAGCCGTGCGGCGCAAACCACCGCCCCCCCGCGAGCAGCGACAAGGCGGGCGCGGCAAAGACCAAGGTGCACACAAGCGCGGCCACAGGATTGCCCGGCAGACCAAAGACCGGCGCACCGTTCCAGACGCCGAGCGCCAGCGGACGGCCCGGTTTGATCGCGATGCGCCACAGCGCCATGGACTGCGTGTCCTGCAACAGGGCCGACACATGGTCCTCATCCCCGGCGGACGCACCGCCGCTGGTCAGGATGACATCCGCCACCTCCGACGCGGCATCGAGGGCCGCACGCAGCGCAGCGCGGTCGTCGGCAACGTGCCCCTGATGCACAACCCGGTGGCCAAGGGCCGTGATCTGCGCGCGCAGCATGGGGCCGTTGGCGTCATAAATCTGGCCCGGAGCGGCCACTTGACCGGCGGGCACCAATTCGTCCCCGGTGGACAGGATCGCCACGCGCAGCGGGGCGCGCACGGCAACCTCCGCCACTCCCGTAGCGGTGAGCAGGCCGAGATCAGCCGCCGTCAGGCGGCGCCCGGCCTCGGCCACGACCTGTCCTTCGGTGACATCCTCGCCCGCCTTGCGCGTATTGGCCCCCGCCTTGACCGGTCCGTCAAAGCGCAAGGTGCCGTCTGTCACGTCCGCCTCTTCCTGCAACAGGACGGTGTCCACACCGAGCGGCAGCGCGGCACCGGTCAGGATGCGGATCGCGTGCCCGTCGGGCACAATTACGTCCGGTGCAGCCCCGGCGGCGGCCACATCCGTCACCAGTGGCAAGGCGTGCGTGCCCTGCCCCCGGCCACCGGCAAACCCATACCCGTCCACCGCCGTGTTGGGCAGCGGCGGGTGCGCGCGCCGCGCCAGAACCGGCGCGGCTAGGCAGCGCCCAAACGCATCCGCGACATGCAGCGTCTCGACCTGCGTGACCGCAGACAGGCGGCTGCGCAAATCGGCGAGCGCATCGTCCACCGGCGTCCAGTTCACGCCCGGCGGCAGGGCAAAGCAATCATTGCGCATGATGCGCCCCCCGTGCGGTCAACGCCGCCTCATGACCCAACCCGAATATCCACCCCTCTTCCGGGGCGCTTACATCCAGCATCGTGGCCATGTCCTCCACAGGCAGGCCCGCCAAAATGCGCGCGACCTCGTGCACCTGCCACTGATCCTTGATCCATCCATCCGGCGCAGGGCCGACCATCAGGGACGGCCACACTTCGACCAGAGACACAGGCGGGGCGAGCGGTTCAAAGGGCCAGACCGCAACCGCGCCCCCGAACCGCTTGCGCAACCGGTTGAGCACGGGCAGCCCCATGATCGTCTGCGACCCTACCGCCCCTGCACCGGCCAGTTGCCACAGGGTGAACGCCCCGCGCGCCTGTGTCTCGGCCTTGCGCCGCTCCGGGAAACGGTTCGCGTACTCCTTTTTCGTACGCGGCAGACCATCCACATCGCGCGGGCCGGCATTGCCCCAGAACGGGCCGCGCCCGCCAAAGCGCGCGTTGATCTCACCGGCCAGTTCAAAGCGGTTGTTGCCCGTGGGGCTGTCCATGACCCGCGCCTCGAACCAGTCCCAGAGCGCAAAGGGATCGGCGCGCCCGGTCAGCGCTGTGGCGAAGCCTTCCGGGTAGCCAAAGGGAAAATCAAAGCCCGCAAGCACCCGCCGCCCTGCAGCCTGTTCCGCAGTCAGCGTTTCGGCCAACCATGACTCCGCCGCCTGCCGGTGACGCAGATAGACGGGCGGCGCCACCGCACCGTCCCGCGCGACACAGGCCCAGATGGCATCCGCCTTGGGCTTGACCGACCCTTGGTTACCGCCGGACCAATCCACGATGATCACCGTATCAAATGCGCTCACAGCCCCACCTCGGCGAGGATGAAATCGGCAATTGCGGTGGTGTCATCGAGGTCAAAGACGGGGACATGCAGGCTGAGACCCACATCGCTTGCCACCGCCCGCACGGTCGGATCATCCGGCGCGATCAGCGGGTTGGCCGTTTCGGCCCGGTGCGCTTCGACCTTGGGATGCGCATCGCGCTTGTACCCTTCGACCAGCACCAGATCGACCGGCAACAAACGCGCCAGCAACGTCTCAAGCTGCGGCTCATCCGCGCCGCGCAACTCCTGCATCAATGCTACCCGCTGGCGCGAGGCCAGCAGGACCTCGCTCGCACCCGCCACACGGTGGCGGTGGCTGTCCTTGCCGGGGTGATCGACGTCAAAGCTGTGATGCGCATGCTTGACCGTGGACACGGTGATGCCGCGCCCGGTGATCTCTGTGACCAGGCGTTCCATCAGGCCGGTCTTGCCTGCGTTCTTCCACCCGACAACACCAAAAACCTTCACAGCATCGCCTCCGCCTGCACCAGATCATCCGGTGTGTTCACATTGAAAAACGCCGCTTCGTCCGGAAATTCGGCCATGCGCGCGTCGTGCCGGTCCGTCCACATCACCACCTTGCGCACACCGTCCCGCAGTGCCGCGCGCAGATCGTCGCGCAACGCCACGGGCCAGAGGCCAAAGGTCGGATGCCGCGCCAGCCCGCGTCTGGGATCCGGCGTACCGGCCAGAGCCAGGGGATGTGCCATACCATCGGTCGCCAGTTGCAGTCGCGGCACCAGGTCACAGGGGAAAAACGGCGTGTCCGCGGCGGCGGTCACAATCGTGTCGACCCCCTGCCCCGCGGCCCAGTCGAGCCCGGCGAGAACACCCGCCAAGGGCCCTGCAAACCCGTCTATGGAATCGGCCAGGATCGGCAGGTCCAGATCGGCAAACCGTGCCGCATCGCCATTGGCGTTAAGAGCAAGCCCACTGACCTGCGGGCTGAGCCGGTCAATCACATGATCCATCAGGCTGCGCCCGCCAAGGCGCAAGCGTCCCTTGTCACCGCCCCCCATGCGGGTGGCCTGCCCCCCGGCCAATATCACGCCCAGCGGCGCGCTCATGACGCGCCCGCCCCGCCATTCAACCGGTCATGCACCATCGGCGGCCTCCGCCTTGGCGGTGTCACGCACCAGATTGGCATTCCCGCTCAGACAGGTGAACCGTTCACCCCGCATGCGCCCGATCAGGGTCAACCCGACGCTTTGCGCAATCTCCACGCCCCAGGCGGTGAAACCCGAACGCGACACCAGCACCGGGATGCCCATCAGCGCCGTCTTGATCACCATCTCTGACGTCAAACGGCCCGTGGTATAGAGGATCTTGTCCTCTGGCCCGGTGCCGGTCGCGGCCATCCACCCGGCCACCTTGTCGACGGCATTGTGGCGGCCCACATCCTCCATATAGACCAGCGGACGGTCCTCATGACACAGCACCGTGCCATGGATGGCCCCCGCCTCGAGGTAGAGAGACGGCGTGCGGTTGATCACATGCGCCAGCGTATAGAGCCACGAGACCCGCACCGGCACCTGTGGCATCTGCACACCCTCCAGCCCCTCCATCATATCGCCAAAGACAGTGCCGACGGCACAGCCGCTGGTGCGCGTCTTCTTCTTCAGCTTTTCTTCGTGGTTGGTGGGACGGTCCGTGCGCACCACCACGGTCTCCAGCTCTTCGTCGTAATCAATGCCTGTGACCGCCTCGTCATGAGCCAGCATCCCCTGATTGCGCAGGAACCCGAGTGCCAGGTAATCGGGATAGTCCCCGATGGTCATCGCAGTCACAATCTCCTGCCCATTGAGGAAAATGGTCAGGGGGCGTTCCTCGACCACCTGTGTGACGACGGGCGCGCCATGGGCGTCGTGCCCGTCCACAGCCCGGGTCAACCGTGCCAGCGCCGGATCCGGCGCAATGATGTAGCCTTCGGCTTTGCCTGCATGCGCCAATTGCATCCCCCCCAACGCACCGCTAAGTCAGTTCCAGACCGACAATAGAGCCCGTCCATGACAACGACCACCACGAAATCCGCCTATCTGGCGGGTCTGCGCGACGGCGCGCCATTTATCTTTGTGGCGGGGCCGTTCGCGGTGCTGTTCGGCGTGCTGGCCACCGAAGCCGGGCTGAACCTGTTCGAAGTCATGACCTTCTCGCTCGTGGTGATTGCGGGCGCGGCGCAGTTCACCGCGTTGCAGCTGATGCAGGACAACGCGCCCACGGTGATCGTGCTGATCTCGGCGCTGGCGGTGAACCTGCGGGTGGCGATGTATTCGGCGGCGCTGACACCGTATCTGGGTGCTGCACCGCTCTGGCAAAGGGCCTGCGTCGCGTATCTGCTGGTCGATCAGAGCTATGCCCTGAGCCATGCAAGGTTCGAGGCCGTTCCAGAGATGTCGGTGCCACAGCGGGTGGCCTACTATTTCGGGAGCTGCACGCTGGTGATGATCTTCTGGTTCGTGTGCAGCTATGCGGGTGCCGCACTCGGGACCGCGCTGCCTGCGGATCTGCCGCTGGATTTCGCATTGCCAATTGCGTTTCTGTCGATGGTCGCGCCGATGTTGCGCACGCTGCCTCATGTGGCGGCGGCCCTGACCGCGATTGTCCTGAGCCTGCTGGCGGTGAATGTGCCGCATTCGCTGGGCCTGCTGATCGGGGGCCTCGGCGGAATGGTGGTTGGCGCACAAACCGAACTCTGGCTCAGGGGGCGCGGCGCATGATCGAGGATGCAACCCTGTGGACCGTGATCATCGGCCTGGGCATTGGCAGTTTCCTGCTGCGCTTTGCGTTCCTCGGTTTCGTGGGCGACCGGCCGCTGCCGGAATGGATGCTGCGGCATCTGCGCTATACGGCGGTGGCGATCCTGCCCGCGCTCTGCGCTCCGCTCGTGGTGTTTTCCGGCGATGGCGGCACCACGGAACCCTCCCGCCTGACTGCAGCCATTGTGACACTGGGTATCGGTGCGCTCACCCGCAACGTGTTTGCGGCGATCGGCGCAGGGGCCGCGACGTTGCTCGTGATGGTTTACCTGCTGGGCTGATGAACAACACCGATCCGCATGTCTGCGACAACGTAATACGGGACGGCGGGCGGGGCGTCTTTGCGCAAAGCGCAAACAGCGTCCGTCCCGCCGTTCAAACACTCATGCAGGGATTTCGATGCCGTCCACGCCGTCGATGATCGTCCCTTCGTCATCCTCAAAGTAGCGATCTTCGACCACACCGGGACGGCGCGACATCTGTTCCATCAGGTTGGACGGGAAAAACGTCTGCTGCACGTCGCCGAACCCCGGCACCTGCCGCAGCAGACCGGTTGTCGCGTTCGTACAGAACGCACCCGCAACCGCCCCGTTCTGCTCCGCCAGCCGCAGCGCAATTTCCGCCTGTTCTGGCGTCACTTCAACGGTCTGGGTTACCACATGGAACGTCAGGCGCGCATGCGCGCTCATATAGCCCTGCAACACCGCGGGGCTCACTCCATACAGAACGTCTTCCTGCTCCGGCACGCGCTCGTTGGTGAAGGATCCAGCGGGATCAAAAATCACGCGCTGGCTGCCGTTGATCATCAATGCAGAATGCGCACCCCGGCCTGACCGGTTGCTGACCATCGTAAACACCGTCAGTGTGGCAGGCCCGGGCTCACGGTAAGCGGATCTTTTGACCCGTTCGTCCGATGCATAGGGAATCGCAGGCGGCTGGGCACAAGCCGCCAGAAACACGCACAATCCAAGCGCGCCAAGAGCACGTGCAAACATCACCCATTTCCCCCGAAACGTTATCCCTGATCAGGAGATGAACACCGCCATCCCGATCAAGACAACCAAAATCACAACCACTGTCCAGGTTGTGAAGGACATGAAGCCGTCAAACATCTTTTCATGTTCTTTGACGTCCATCTCGCCGTGCTTGTGTTCTGCCATGTCTGGCCCCCTTTTCGTGTTGGCTGGACCGCCGGATAGCGCATTGCGCGCGGGCTGTCACTGCGTCTTTGGCGCGCGGGTCTCAGGTCTCTTCGAGATCCTGCGCCAGCCGAAACCCGATCCGCGTCGGCTCGGATTTCTCCACCGATTTGGGCAACGCGCGCAGCATTACGTTCAGCTGGCTGACATGCTGCACCAGCTGCGTTTTCGACCCCGTCGGATCAGAGCCGTAAAACGTCACGATGTCCGGGTCGAAATAGCCCATGCCCTCGATCTTGAGCACCCCGGCATCGCCCCCGGTAAAGCCCATCGCAACCTCATGTTCGCCATCAAGTCCTTCTTCGAAGTTCTTGATATACATGATGATCCGCTCATAGGCCCATTGCGCCGGGCTCTTCTTGCTGGCGGGGGTTTTCTTGACCCCGGCCGGCACCGGCTGGTCTGCGGCATTGCGGGCCTTGGGGTCGGAATGGACCTCGTGCTGGCGCGGCATGGCCGCCGCCTCTGCGGCTTCGGCTGCTGTCTTGATCTCTTCACCCATCGCTCATTCCTTGCGCTGATACACCCAGGCCCCGTCGTCCCGCAGGCTGCGCGTTGCGCGCCCGTCCTGATAGAGATGCGACAGATGCGCGACCGCTTCAACCAGCGCAAGCCCGTATTCGCCGGAACCGATCTTGCGCTTGAACAGCGGCGCGAAACACTCTCCGGCAGCCTTCGGCGTGTCAAGATACGCCAAAAGCCGGTCCAGCGCGCCGTGATGATTGTCGATCAACTGCCGCATCCGCGTCGGCAACCCGGTAAAGGGCAGCTTGTGCCCGCCCAGCGCCAGATGATCCGCCCGCGCCAGCGCCTGCAACCGCTCGCACGCCTCCAGCCAGTCACCGATCGGATCGGCCATCGGCTCCGTCGCATAGACGCCGATATTTGGGCTGATCGACGGCAGGATCTGATCCCCCGCCAGCACCAGATTATCGTCGCGGCTCCAGAACGTGGCGTGTTCGGGCGCGTGACCGTTGCCGATATGCACATTCCAGGTGCGCCCGCCCATGGTGATCACATCGCCTTGTTTGATCCGGGTATATCCAAGCGGCATGGGGGCCACGATGTCCCCGAAATTGAACGGGCGTTCCTGCGCGCGCTCCGCCAGGATATCCGCATCCATGCCCGCACTGCGCCAGAACGCCAGCGTTTCCGCCACTGGCGTTTCCTGCACATCCAGCGTCAGCATACGCGCCATCAACCACGCCGTGCGGGTGGTCAGCAGCTCTGCGCCATGTTCGGTTTGAAACCAGCCTGCGAGGCCCACATGATCCGGGTGATGATGGGTCACCACGACCCGGCCCACCGGCTTGCCGCCCATGGGACCGGCCATCAACCCCTCCCACAGCCGCTTGGTCGTCTTTGACGCAAAACCGGTGTCGATCACCGTCCAGCTGTCGCCGTCATCGAGCGCATAGCAGTTCACGTGATCCAGCTTCATCGGCAGGGGCAACCGACACCACAGCACCCCCGGCGCCACTTCGATTGCCGCCCCGATCTCGGGAGGCTCCGCCCACGGGTATCTCAGTCCAGCGGGCGGGGTATCTTGCATCAGGCGGCGAACTCTTCCGGTGTCAGTGCATACACGTCGTAATCACCCGCCTGCGCCTGCGCAAGCAGGCTGGTGTGGTCGGGCAGCAGGCGCTGGATATAGAACTGCGCCACCTTGGCCCGCGGCCCCTGCGGATCCTGCACTGCCGAGGTCAGGTGCACATGCCCGCCCAGAACCCGCGCAAACGCCCGCAGATAGGGCACAGCACCGGCAAAGCGGACGCGGTGGTTCTGCGCGATCATCCACTCGGTTGTCTCGCGCAGCGATTCGCAGGCCTGCCAGACCGGTTCGGCCAGATCCGGCAGCACATCGCGCGCGGCCTCTGCCGCCGCCTCGATCTCGTCCATCAGCAGGTTCGCGGCCTCGCCGCCATCCATCATCTTGCGCGCCACGAGGTCCATCGCCTGAATGCCGTTGGTGCCCTCATAGATCGTGGTCACCCGCACGTCGCGCGCATATTGCGCGGCCCCGGTTTCCTCGACAAAGCCCATGCCGCCATGGACCTGAATGCCCATGCCCGCGACCTCATTGCCGATATCCGTCCCGAACGCCTTGGCGATGGGGGTCAGCAGGGCAGCGCGGGATTTCCATTTGTCGTCGCCCGTGGCGGTGGTCATGTCGATGGCCACCGCACACATCAGCGCAATGCCACGCGCGGCGTATGTGTCCGCGCGCATCGTCATCAGCATCCGGCGCACGTCCGCGTGGTCGATGATCGCGCCCGTCTCGCCCTCGGTCCGGCCCTGCTTGCGCTCCAGCGCATAGGCCAGCGCGTGTTGATACGCCCCTTCGGCAGCGCCCACGCCCTGCCCGCCGACGCCGAGCCGCGCGTTGTTCATCATAGTGAACATGGCCGCCATACCGCCGCCTTCGGGACCGACCAGCCAGCCCTTGGCGCTATCATATTGCATCACGCAGGTAGGCGAGCCGTGCAGGCCCATCTTGTGCTCGAGGCTGACCACCTTGAGGCTGTTGGCCACACCCGCATTGCCGTTTTCGTCCGGAATGTTGCGTGGCACGAGGAAAAGGGAAATCCCCTTGGTGCCCGCAGGCGCGCCCGGCAGGCGCGCCAGCACGAGGTGACAGACATTCTCGGTAAAATCGTTGTCGCCCCAAGAGATATAAATCTTCTGGCCCGAGATCGAATAGGTGCCGTCGCCATTGTCCTCGGCCTTGGAGGACAGCGCGCCCACGTCCGATCCCGCCTGTGGTTCGGTCAGGTTCATGGTGCCCGTCCACTCACCCGAGATGAGTTTCGGCAGATAGAGCGCCTTGATATCGTCGCTGGCGTGATGCTCCAGCGCCTCGATCTGGCCCTGGGTCATCAGCGGCGAAAGCTGCAGCGACAGGCAAGCGGCCGACATCATCTCATTCACGGCCGTCGTCACGGTCATGGGCAGGCCCATGCCGCCATATTCCGGATCCGCCGCCATCCCGACCCAGCCGCCTTCGGCAATCGCCTTATACCCTTCGCCATAGCCGGGCGAGGTGCGCACAACGCCGTTCTCAAGCCGGGCCGGATGCAGATCGCCGGGCCGTTGCAGCGGGGCCATCACCTCTTCGCAGAGCTTGCCGGCTTCGGTCAGGATGGCGGATGTCAGATCGTCCGTGGCTTCGGCGAAACGGTCCGTCGCGGTGACCTGTGCCAGGTCCACAACATGATCAAAGAGGAAGCGGTAGTCATCGACAGGGGCACGAAAGGGCATGTTTGCAATCTCCGGAGCGCAGGCTTGGCAAGCAAGGATGGGGCGCGTAAATGGGCGTCTTTGGAACCAAGATGCGAGCGCAGGCCCGCCATCGCAACTCGAACGCGGCGTCACAACCGCAAGGGACGTCGCACGTCGTATGAAAAAGACGCAGATGCTTGGGGCCTCGGAGGCCGGGCTTGCCGAAGCGGCACAGGTGCTGCGCGCCGGTGCGCTGGTCGCCTTTCCGACAGAGACGGTGTACGGCCTTGGCGGCGATGCACGGGACGGCGATGCGGTGGCGGCGATTTATGCGGCCAAGGGACGGCCCAGTTTCAACCCGCTGATCGTGCACGTGCCTGACCTTGCAGCAGCAGAGCGCATTGCGCAGTTTGACAACGCCGCCCGACAGCTGGCCGCGGCTTTCTGGCCCGGACCGCTGACGCTGGTCCTGCCGCTGCGATCCGGTCACGGCATCGCGTCGCTGGTGACTGCGGGGCTGGACACGGTGGCGCTGCGCGTGCCCGCGCACCCGGTCGCCCAGGGTCTGTTGCGGGCCTTTGGTGCGCCGCTTGCCGCGCCGTCGGCCAACCCGTCAGGACGGATCAGCCCGACCACGGCACAGCATGTGGTGTCGGGCCTTGGCGGGCGGATCGCGGGGATCGTCGATGGCGGTCCCTGTGCGGTCGGGTTGGAATCAACGATCATCGGTGGTGCACCGCTGGCACTCCTGCGCGCGGGGGGTGTGCCGGTGGAAGATGTTGAGGCCATCACCGGCCCCTTGGCCGCGGCGGGCGCGGGCGTGACCGCGCCGGGGCAGCTGGCCTCACATTATGCGCCTGACGCGGCGCTGCGCCTGAATGCAGCGGCGCCCGGTCCGGGTGAACTGTTCCTTGGGTTTGGCGACATGGACTGTGATGTGAACCTGTCGCCACGTAGCGATCTGGCCGAAGCCGCAGCCCGGCTCTTTGATGCGCTGCATCAACTGGATGCGATGGGGCAACCCATCGCAGTCGCCCCTGTGCCAGAGACCGGCCTTGGCCGCGCGATCAACGACCGGCTGCGCCGCGCCGCTGCACCGCGCTAGGCCCGCCCCGCTGCACCCGATAGGGCCAGCGGATCAATCCCGAGGCTGCGCACGGCAGCCAGCCACTTTTCATCATCGTCGGTGCCAAATACCAGCTCCGGGTCCCCCGCCGCCGTGAGCCAGTCATTGCGCGCGATCTCACCTTCGAGCTGACCCGGTCCCCATCCCGCATATCCAAGCGCTGTGAGTGCGGGATCCGGACCCTGCCCGATGGCCAGGTCTTCCAGCACATCCAGCGTCGCGGTCATGCCAAACGCATCCGTCACGTCCAGCGTCTGCAGACGTGACCGATACCCGGCACCGTGCAGCACAAACCCCCGCGATGTCTCAACCGGTCCACCGAAATGCACGGCCGCACTGCGCAGCTTGGTGGCGCAGCTGATCTCAAGCTGATCCAGCAAATCGCCCAATTGCATACCACCGGCGGGCTTGTTCACGATCAGACCCATCGCCCCTTCGTGGGAATGCGCACAAATCAGGATGACCGACCGTTCGAACCGGGGATCGCCCATACCTGGCATCGCCACCAACAGCGCGCCGGTCAGGTTCATCTGGATCGGGTCTGCCATATACCGCCTCGTTTTCTGCACCCGCAGGATGCAGTGCCTCCGGCGGGGCGGCAACCCTTTGTCGTGACACCGGCGGGGGCTGGCCCACCGAAACGTGAGTTGGATTTCAACACCAGAACGGTCATCTAGTGCCCATGAAAAGCATTGTTCGCGCTATCACCGCCACCTGCATTGCAGGTTTTGCCGCCTTTCCAGCCATGGGAGGCGGCATTGACGACCCGGTCACGGCTGATGTCCTGCAGGGCTGGGACCTGCCGGATGGGCGCCGCGTGGCCGCGATCCGCCTGACGCTGGAGCCGGGGTGGAAAACCTATTGGCGCGCGCCGGGGGATGCGGGCATCCCGCCGCATTTCGACTGGAGCCGGGCCCGCAATATCGCTGGCGTGGACATTTCGTGGCCAACGCCGTCGGTCTATGTGGAAAACGGCATGCGGTCGCTTGGCTATTCCGGGCAGGTGGTTCTGCCGATCCACATCACCCCGGAACGCAGCGACGCGCCAATGCGCCTGCGCACGAAGATGTCGATTGGCGTCTGTGCCGAGGTGTGCGTGCCACACACGATCAACATTGACGCGATGCTGGATGCCGCTGACCCGACCCCGACACCTGCCATCGTCGCAGCCTTTGCCGACATGCCATATGCCGCGGACGAGGCGGGCGTGCAGCGCGCCGCCTGCCGCATCGCCCCTTCCAAACATGGCATGTCCATCGAGGCCCGCGTGACCCTGCCCCACACCGGCGGCACGGAAGTGGCCGTGATCGAACCCGGTGCGCCCGGTGTCTGGGTGAGCGAGGCGCAAACCACCCGCCAGGGCGACACCGTCATCGCAGTGAGCGAGATGATCCACCCGGACGGCGGTGCGTTTTCCGTGGACCGGTCGGCGGTGCGGATCACCATTCTGGGCGGGGACTACGCGGTAGATGTGCAGGGCTGTGCTGCGGGGTGATCTGCGGCTTTAGCCTGGCATCCGGCGGCGGCTGCGCCAGCTCATGACCTGATACGCAAGTGCGGCCAGCACATAGGCGGCGAGGCCCACCGCAACCACACCCAGTGCAAACAGGGCCAAGGCCAGCGGCATCGGCGCCAGCGCAGGCAGGTCCGGCAGCTGCTCTGCCAGCGGCGCAGGCAGGCGACCCACGATCATCGTGTGCCCCATCGTCACGCCAAACCACCCCAGAACAATCGCCCACACCGACAGAAGACCCCACCGCAACCCTGCCGCAGGGGCGCGCACGCCGCGCCGCATCGCCTGGATCAGACGGCCCACATCATGCTGCACCGCAACCAGCGCAGGCACGACGAGCAGCACCAGCACCATGCCAAATCCAAGCCCGTAGACGAGCGTGATTACTGTAGGCTTCAGAAACTGCGCCTGTTGCGAGGTTTCATAGAGCAGCGGGGTCATGCCCAACACCGTCGTCAGCGTCGTCAGCATCACCGGCCGCAACCGATCTGACGCGCCGTCGATGATCGACGGCACCAGCCCGCGGTCCGCTGCGTATTCGTCAATTGTCGTCACCAGCACGATGGAATCGTTGATGATGATCCCGGTCATGCCAAGCAATCCGACAACCGTAAACATGCTCAGCGGTACACCCCACACGTGATGACCATAGATCGTGCCAACAAGGCCAAACGGTATGATCGCCATCACGACGATGGGCCGTGTCCAGCTTGAAAACACCCACGCCAGCACAAGGTAGATGCCGGTCAAACACAGGATCAGCCCGGTCAGCGATTCCGTCAGGAACCGGTCCTCCTGCTCGCTCAGCCCGGCCTGCCGGTACTCGATCTGCCGGACAGAGGCGATCTCGGGCAGGATGTCGTCGCGCAGCGTTTCGTTGATCTCCGTGGCGCGGGCCGGGTCATCTTCGGAGATGTCGCCTGTCACGGATATCACGCGCACGCCGTTTTCGCGGCGGACTGTGGAGAACCCGGTGCGCCGTTCCACGCTGACGATATCGGCCAGCGGGACATATTCGCCATCCGGCGTGCGCATCTGCGTCCGGTCGAGGAAATCCGCGGTCAACTCGCCCTCGGGCAGTTCCACGCGGATCTCCGCGCTGCGCGGACCATCGGGGTACGTCGCCGCCTCGATCCCGTTCAACCGGTCGCGCAGCGCCCGGCCCAGCGTGTCGATGGTGAACCCAAGGGCCTGCCCCTGCGCGGTCAGATCGAGGATCAGCTCTTCCTTGTCAAAGGCAAGGTTGTCTTCGACCGCGCTCACCTCGGGGTATTGCGCCAGTGCGCGCTTGAGGTCTTCGGACGCGGCCTTGAGCGTGTCACTGTCGGCCCCAAAGAACTCCACCGCCAGCGCATCGCCCCCGGGCCCGGACCGCCAGCCCCGAAAGCTGACCGTTTCGGCCAGCGGATGGCGCACAACCGCATCCTGCAACTCGGCCACAAAGGCAAAGGAGGAATAGGGGCGCAGGTCGGCGTCGATCAACTCGATGGAAATGCCACCCAAAAGGTCGCTGTCCTTGCTGTCGGTCCCAGCGAGGCCACGGCCCGCATTCCCGCCCACTTCGGCAATCACGTAGGCGATGGGATTGCGTCCGTGCCGTTCTTCGTATTCGGCACCGAGCGCTTCGGTGGCGCGCTGCATCTCGCGCATCATCTCAAGCGCGTCGTCGCGCGTCGCCCCTTCGACCATCGCGAAATTGCCGGTGACGGACCCGCGTTCGGGCGCATTGAAAAAGCGCCACTGCACATCGCCCCGGATGAACAGCGCGAGCTGCGTCGCAAGCACGAGACACACGCCCGCAATCACCGCATAACGGGCAACGATCACCCCCGCCATGAACGGACGGAACAGGCGGTCGCGCATCCATTCGAACGCACCATTGACGAGGGTTGAGGGCATATCGAGCCCCTGCCGCCCCATGGCACCGAGCCACCCCAGCTTGCGACTGCGCGGCTGGACCAGGAACAGGGTCGCCAGCACGCCCGGCCCAACAAGCAGGTAGGGCAGCGCGGCCTGCACGGTGCCAAACGCCTCTGGCCACAGGACAAAGGCCAGCGCGCCGGAGACAACCGCGCCGAGCATCAGCAGCGCGGTCACGGCAATGCCAAGGGACAGGCGGCTGAACCTTGGTTGGTTCACGGCGGACAGCGCATGGCCCATGTGATGCGGCAGGATCAGGAAACATTCGACCAGTGACGCCACCAGCACCATGATCACGGTAAATGGAATATCCGCGATCAGGTCCCCGAACCGCCCGCCCACGGCCAAAAGGCCAAAGAACGCGATGACCGTGGTCAGCGTCGCGGCAAAAACCGGCATGGACATACGGCGCGCCGCATTCTCGGCAGCGGTCAGGGGGTCTTCGCCATAGGTGCGAAAGCGGTGATCGGCATGCTCGCCCACGACAATCGCATCGTCGACCACAATCCCCAGCGTGATGATCAGCCCAAAGAGCGACACCATGTTGATCGTCAGCCCCCCCAGATACATCAGCGCAATGGCGGCCAACAGGGCGACGGGAATGCCCGCCGCCACCCAAAACGCCGTACGCGCGTTCAGAAACAGGAACAGCAAGACAATCACCAGACCCAGACCGACAATCGCGTTATCTATCAGGATGTTGAGGCGCGCAGTGATGGATTCGGCGCGGGTGCGGATCAGCTCGATCGAGACATCCGGGGGCAACGTGGCCTCAAGCGCTTCGGCGACCTCTTCGACCTGCCCCTGAATGGCGATGGCATCGCCTTTGTTCGAGCGGTCCACCTGGATCGACACGGCGGGATTGTCGCCCACGAAATAGCTGCGGTCGCGGCTCGACCCCAACTGTGTGACCGTGGCCACGTCGCGCACCCGCAGCTTTGAGCCATCCGCGTTGGAGCGCAGGACAATGCCCGCAATCTCTTCGGGGCTGCGTTTCTGGGTGCCGGTGCGCACGCGCGCATTGGCGCCGGTGACGTCGCCCGCCGGGTCGGCGTCCACCTCGCCTGCGATGGCGGCGGCAATCTCGGACATCGTGATGTCATTGGCGATGAGCTGCAGGGACGGCACCTCGACCAGTGTCTGGGGCGCTGCGACGCCGCGGATGGTGGTGCGCGTGACCCCTTCGGCAAAAAGGCGCGTGACCAGCTCATCGGCGAAAATGCCAAGCTGCTCGGGCGCGACGGGTCCGGTGATCACCAGGTCCGTCACACGGTCACGCCACGCCCCCCGCCGCACGGTGGGTTCGTCCGCGTCATCGGGCAGGGTCGTGATCGCATCAACCGCCGTTTGCACGTCATCAGCGGCCCGGCCCATGTCCCAGCCCGGCTCGAATTCGAGCGTGATGTTGGCCGATCCTTCGGTCGAGCGCGCGGATGAGCTTTCGACGCCTTCCACAGCCAAAAGACCGGGCTCCAGCACCTGCACGATGCCTGCATCCACATCCTCGGCCCCTGCCCCGTCCCAACGGACGGACACGCTGACATTGTCGATGATCACATCCGGGAAAAACTGGGCGCGCAGATTGGGGATCGCGCCGATCCCCGCCACGAGCATGACCAGGAGCAGCAGATTGGCGACCGTCCTGTGGCGCACGAAATAGCCAAAGATGCCGCCCGCCGCCGCCGGGATGCCAAAAGGACGCCGCGCCGCCATGGCCTAGCCCCCCATCCGGCTTTCCAGCCGCGCAACCATCCCTGCGGGCACCCGCGCCTCGCTCAGCCGCGACAGAACCCGCGCCTTGGCCTCGGCGGGCATACGGTCATTGGCTTCGACAAAGGCGACAAGACGCGCACGGCGCTCCTCGCTCAGCTCCAGCATTTCGGGTTCCGCCGGTGCCGCGTCCGGGCGCAAGGGCCGCACGCGAATGCCCGCCCCCAAAAGGGGCGAACGCGCCTCGACCACGTCGCGACCCACAATGTCCGCACCACGCACCAGAACGTCATCGCCCTGCCTGCGCATCAGCTCGACCTCGACCGCCTCCAGGCGGTCGTCCTCGCCGAGGACCAGCACCGTGTTGCGCGCATCCACTGCGGATGCCGGCAGACGAACCACCCGCTCCAGCGGTGGCTCCTCGACCTGTACGGTCACGAAATCACCCGGCTTCAACCCCGGCGCGCTGTCCAGACGGGCAAAGACCAGCCGCCCGGTCTGCGTCTCGCCCACACCTGCGCTGGCGCGGCTGATCACGCCGCGCGCGGTCAGGTCGATGCCCGACACATCCAGAATGACCGTCACCGGCGCATCGATCAGATCACCCGCGTCGCCCAGGATACGCGCATATTGCGCCGTCGATACACGGAACGACACCTCAAGCGCGCCGGGATCAATCAGATCGGCCAGCTTCTCATTTGCGGCAATCAGCCGCCCCTGCACCACGTTCGTGGCGCTCAGCGTGCCGTCAAACGGCGCCGTCACCGTGGTGTCGTCCACCGCCCGTTGCGCGTCATTGAGCGCGATGCGGGCGCGGGCCAGCCGGGTCTGCGCCTGATCCTTGCGTGCTTCGGCCTGCGCCACCGCAAGCCTGCGCGACAGCACCGCCTGACGCGCACTGGCCGCCGACAATTCGGCCTCTTCGACTGCGGCCGCGGTGCCCACGCCGCGCTCTGCCAGGTCCTGTTGCCGCTCAAAGGCGCGCTGGCGCAGATCGGCCTGATCCTGCGACGCGCGCTCTTCATCTCGGGCCAGCAGCAGGCCACGTTCGGCATCACGCACCTCGGCCTCCGCATCGCGCAGATCCGCCTCGGCCCGTTCCCGGTCCGCTTGCGCATCCGCCGGGTCAAGCCGGAGCAAGACCTGCCCTGCCGTGACCTCGCCCCCATCCTCGAACGCTTCGGACAACTCGATCACGCGGCCCGTCGCAGCGGCCCGCAGCTCAAGCGTTCGGCGGCTGCGCACCTCGCCAAAGCTCTCCAGCACCGGCGTTTCCGTCCGGGGCTCAGCCCGCACGACACCCACCGCAAAGACGCGTTCGCGCGCGGGCGGCGCCACCTGTTCGAACGACAGCCGCGCCTGCACCGCGCCGCCGACAAGCTGTGCCGCATAAGCCAGCAGGCCAAGCGACAGCGCCGCCAGAACCAGTCCCATAAGGCTTTGTCGCAAAAAGCGCATGAATTCAGGCCTCTATCACCTAACGTGCTCGGTCCACATAACGTAGGACCCCACACGCATATACCAAGCAACAATACTGTTACGCAAAGGCGCGCTATTTCCGTCGCTGATGTTCGTCCAGACGTGGAAGAATTTCGACAAAGTTGCAGGGCCGGTGGCGGTAGTCGAGCTGGCGGGCCAAAATCTCGTCCCACGCGTCCTTACACGCCCCGGGCGAGCCGGGCAGCGCGAACAGGTAGGTGCCGTTGCGCACGCCGCCCGTCGCACGGCTCTGGACCGCGGATGTGCCGATCTTTTGCATCGACACGATGGTGAACACGGTGCCAAAGGCGTCGATTTCCTTTTCATAGACATCGCGGTGCGCCTCGACTGTCACATCCCGCCCCGTCAGGCCTGTACCCCCGGTGGAGATCACGACATCGATCTCCGGATCATCGCACCATGTGCGCAGTTGCGCGGCAATCGCGTCCCGTTCATCGGGCAGGATCGTGCGCGCCGCCAGCCTGTGCCCGGCTTCGGTCAGCCGCGCCACCAGCACGTCGCCGGATCGGTCCTTGTCCAGTGATCGCGTGTCGCTGACCGTCAGTACGGCAATGCGAATGGCAATGAAATCAACGGTTTCGTCTATACGGCTCATGAACGCTCCAGAATGGCAAGGCGGGCGGCCAGCGCGGCAAAGACGCTGGCCGAGATGTAATCAAGCACGCGGCTGCCCCGGGCGAACCGTCGCCCTGCCCCGGCGGCAAAGACACCAACCGCGCCGTTGATCACGAACCCGCCCAAGGCGAGAAGCGCGCCAAAGATCAGAAACTGCGGCAAAACCGGACCCGCCTCCGGGCTGACAAATTGCGGGACAAAGGCCAGCACGAACAGGATCACCTTGGGGTTCGACAGGTTCACCATGAGCCCTGCACGAAATGCTTGGCGCGGCACAACCGGAACGGCGACCTCACCGGCGCGGTGCCGCAGGGTCTGCACCGCCAGCCACAAAAGGTAAGCCACGCCCAGCCACCGGATCACCTCGAACGCCAGCGGCACCGCCGCCACCAGCGCCCCAAGGCCGAGCCCCGCCAGCCCCGTGTGCACAAACGATCCCGCCGAAATCCCTGCGCTTGCCGCCAGAGCCGCGCGCGGTCCCGCCCGCAATCCCTGGCCCAGACAGAACATCATGTCCGCCCCCGGCGTCAGGTTCAGCGCAAGCCCTGCAGGGATAAACGCCAACAAAAGAACCGGATCAACCATCGCGCAACCGTGCGCGCAAGCTCAGCAAATCGGCCCACGCCTCGCGCTTTGCGCCCGGATTGCGCAGCAGATAGGCCGGGTGGAACATCGGAAGCGCCGGTTTGCCCTGCGCCTCCGTCCAGTCGCCGCGCAGCCGTGTGATGCCCCGCTTGCCCAACAGCGCCTGACAGGCGTGATTGCCCACGATCACCAGAACATCCGGATCGGCCAGCGCGATATGCCGGTACAGGAACGGCTGCATCATCGCGATCTCTTCGGGTTTCGGATCGCGGTTCTGCGGCGGGCGCCATGGCAGGACGTTGGTGATATAAACGGACGCATCGCGGCTGAGATCAATCGCAGCCAGCATTTTGTCCAGAAGCTGCCCCGCACGGCCCACGAACGGCTTGCCCTCGCGGTCCTCGTCGCGCCCCGGTGCCTCGCCCACGATCATCACGCGCGCCCCCGGCACACCGTCCGAGAAAACCAGATTGCGCGCGCCGCGCTTCAACTCGCAATGCTCATACGCCCCGAGAGCCGCGCGCAACGCGGGCAGGTCCGCCGCACTGTCCGCCGCCGCCTGCGCAATGGCCACAGGGTCTTCGGCCATGCGCACGGGCGGAACCGGTGCGGCCTCGACCGCGGCAGGCTTTGGCGCGGGCGGCGGCGCGTCATAGCGGTTGACCGGCGCATCCCCGATGCACTCGTCCACGCCAAGCTCCACCTGCCATGCCAAAGCGGCCAATGCCGCGTGATGCTGTTGCGAATCCATGCCCCACCCTAGCGCGCCGCGCGGCCAACCGAAATCCCGCAGGGGCGCTTGCCCAAGCCCGCGCACGTTCCTATAACGCATCCCGAGCCTGCCGGAGACCGCCATGACCTTTACCCACCGCCACCTGCTGGGGATTGAACATCTGCGGCCCGAAGAGATTGTGACCCTTCTCGACCGCGCGGACGAATATGTTACGCTGAACAAGAGCCAGACCAAGCACGGTGATGCGCTGGCCGGGCTGACGCAGATCAACATGTTCTTTGAAAATTCCACCCGCACGCAGGCGAGTTTCGAGTTGGCGGGCAAGCGGCTGGGCGCGGATGTGATGAACATGGCGATGCAGGCGTCATCGATCTCCAAGGGCGAGACGCTGATTGACACCGCCATGACGCTGAACGCGATGCATCCCGATCTGCTGGTGGTGCGGCACCCGCATTCGGGGGCCGTGGACCTGCTGGCGCAAAAGGTGAATTGCGCCGTTCTGAACGCCGGCGACGGGCGGCACGAACACCCCACGCAGGCGCTGCTGGATGCGCTGACCATCCGCCGCTCCAAGGGGCGGCTGCACCGGCTGAACATCGCGATCTGCGGCGACATCGCCCATTCCCGTGTGGCGCGGTCGAACATCATCCTGCTGGGCAAGATGGAAAACCGGATCCGCCTGATCGGGCCGCCAACGCTGATGCCGTCGGGCATTTCCGAGTTCGGGGTCGAAGTCTATGACGACATGGCCAAGGGGCTTGAGGATGTGGACGTGGTGATGATGCTGCGGCTGCAACGCGAACGGATGGATGGTGGGTTCATCCCGTCCGAGCGTGAATACTATCACCGCTTTGGTCTGGATGCGGCGAAACTGGCCCACGCCAAGCCCGATGCGATTGTCATGCATCCGGGTCCCATGAACCGCGGGGTGGAGATCGACGGCACGCTCGCCGATGACATCAACCGCAGCGTCATTCAGGATCAGGTCGAGATGGGCGTGGCCGTGCGCATGGCGGCAATGGAGCTCTTGGCCCGCAACCTCGCGGACGTGCGGGGCGCGGCATGATCCCGTTCGACGTGCCCGAAGGCGAAGCGCCGCTGCTGCACTGGACGATCTCGCGCCGGTCCTATGCCATCCGGATGGTGACGATCGTTCTGGCCACGCCACTGATCCTGTCGCCGTTTCTGGTCATCGCCGCGGTCCTCTATGGCCCGTCACTGGGCCTGCTGCAGCAGTGGGCCACGGCGATCCCCTTTGCGCTGTTGCTGACATGGGTGCTGGGTGATTTTTCCATCTGGCGGGAAAACCGGGACAGCGATTGGCTGCTGACCACCCGCGCCATTCACTTTCGCAACATGATTGATCCTGACACCCGGCTGCCTCTGACAGCGATCCGGCGCATCAACCGGTGGCCGCTGTGGTCGCTGGTGCTACGGCTGGAGACGGGCAAGGCGGTGACGCTGCCGCTCGTGCCGCACCCCGCCGAAACGCGGCAACGTATTCTGGATGCGCGGGAGGCGTGCCTGTGAAACCGACCATCTCCATTCCTGCCCGCGAACAGGGGGCCGTGCGTGTGTTCGCCCTGTCGATGACAGATCCCGAAGCCAAGGCGCTGCGCGACAGCGCCGATGCCGTAGCCGAGGCGTTGGGCCTCGGTGCGGTTG
This sequence comes from Tateyamaria rhodophyticola, assembly GCF_047777875.1. Taxonomy (GTDB): domain Bacteria; phylum Pseudomonadota; class Alphaproteobacteria; order Rhodobacterales; family Rhodobacteraceae; genus Tateyamaria. The sequence goes on from NZ_CP180519.1 coordinate 557,009, forward strand.
ACATGGATCACGTGACCGTCTTTCCGCTCAGCGACCTCGACGGGGTCGGCTTGACCGGGTTCCTGCACGAAGGCGCGGGTGTCCCGATGGACGATCTGGCCCCGGACCGGGCCAAGCTCGACAAGCTCAGCGGGTGGGCCATGGTCGTTTATTCCAGCGCGTTCGAGGGGCGCGCCGTGACGCTGCAACCCGCCTCCGCCCTGACGCTGATCGGGACATATGGCGCGGTGCAGACGGATTACAGTTCGGACGAAACGCTCAGCGCGGAGGCCGCCAAACCATTCAGCGGCACGGCCCCAAAGACCAAAAAGAAGCCGTCGGACGCCGCCATGTCTGGGCGGATCGCGACACTGGTCCTGATCCTGCTCGCTATCTTCACCTATATCTTCATCACGATCGGTGGCTGAGGTGGCGAACACGTTCACCCCCTTCGGCCGTCCTTCGGGCGTGGCGTGCGCGCGGCCCCGACGCCACAAACGAGGCACCGTATGACCGACCTTCTGCTCACTCAGGCCAAGCTGATCGACCCAGAGGGCGGCACGGTGACAACCGGTGCTATCGGGATCACCGATGGGCGCATCAGCGCCTTGATCACCGATGACAGCCCCCTGCCAGAGGCGCGCACCACCGTCGATTGCGGGCGCAAGCACCTCGCGCCCGGCATCGTCGATATCGGCGTCAAGGTGTGCGAACCGGGAGAGCGCCACAAGGAAAGCTTTGGGTCCGCGGGCCTTGCAGCCGCCGCTGGTGGGGTGACCACCATGGTCACGCGGCCCGACACCGATCCGGCCATCGACAACCCCGAAACGCTGGAATTCGTGATCCGCCGCGCGCGGGAAGCGGCCCCGGTGCATGTCTTGCCCATGGCGGCCCTGACCAAGGGGCGGCAGGGGCGCGAGATGACCGAGATCGGGTTTTTGCTGGATGCCGGTGCCGTGGCCTTTACCGATTGCGACCACGTGACCGCCGACACCAAGGTGTTTGGCCGCGCCTTGTCCTACGCGCGCAGCTTGGGCGCGCTGGTTCTGGGCCATCCGCAGGACCCGGGCCTGAGCGCAGGCGCTGCAGCCACATCCGGCAAGTTCGCCTCCCTGCGCGGTCTGCCTGCGGTGTCGCCCATGGCCGAACGCATGGGGCTCGACCGCGACATCGCGATGATCGAGATGACCGGCGCGCGCTATCACGCGGACCAGATCACCACCGCCCGCGCCCTGCCCCCGCTGGAGCGGGCCAAGGCCAACGGGTTCGACATCACCGCGGGCACCTCGATCCATCACCTGACGCTGAACGCGCTCGACGTCGCCGACTACCGCACGTTCTTCAAGATCAAGCCGCCCCTGCGCGATGAAGAGGACCGGATCGCCGTGGCTGAGGCCGTACAATCGGGCTTGATCGACGTGATCAGCTCGATGCACACGCCCCAGGACGAAGAAAGCAAACGCCAGCCGTTCGAGGCGGCAGCCTCGGGTGCGGTCGCGCTCGAAACGCTGCTGCCGGCGGCGATGCGCCTTTATCACGCGGGTTTGGTGGACCTGCCGACGCTGTGGCGCGCGATGTCGCTGAACCCTGCGCGCCGTCTCGGGCTTGAGGCCGGGCGCCTCAGCGTGGGTGCGCCTGCGGATCTGGTGCTGTTTGATGCGGATGCGCCGTTCGTGATGGACCGCGCCGACCTGCGGTCGAAATCGCGCAATACCCCGTTTGACGGGGCGCGGATGCAGGGTAAGGTCCTGGCCACCTATGTGGCGGGCAGCCGCGTGTACGAGAGAACCTGATGCCCCTTCTGGAAAGCAGTTATGCAGTTTTGGTGCTGTGGGCCGTGATCGGCTATGGGCTGGGATCGATCCCGTTCGGCATGGTGCTGAGCCGTGTCATGAACCTCGGCGATCTGCGGCAGATCGGGTCCGGCAACATCGGGGCGACGAATGTGCTGCGCACCGGGAACAAGACCGCCGCCGCGCTGACCCTGCTGCTGGATGCGGCCAAGGGGGCTGTGGCGCTGCTGCTGGCGCGCTGGATCACCGGGCATGAGGATGCGGCACAACTTGCGGGGCTCGCCGCGATGCTTGGCCACTGCTATCCCGTGTGGCTGCGGTTCAAGGGCGGCAAGGGGGTTGCGACGTTCATCGGGCTGATGCTGGCGTTGAACCTCATGGTTGGCATCGGGGTCTGTGTCGCGTGGCTGGTGGGGGCTGCGCTGTCGCGGATGTCCTCGGTGGGCGCGATCGTCGCCGCCGCCTCTTCGACCTTTTTCATCGTGTTTCTTGGCCAGGGTCAGGCGATGCTTCTGGGCGTTGCGCTCACGCTGCTGATCTACTGGCGTCACCGCGAGAACATCCGGCGCGTGCGCGCGGGCACCGAACCCAAGATCGGCCAGAAATCCGCGTGACTGGCTTCGCCGCCGCGCTGGCTGCTCTGCCCACGGGCACGTTTCAGGGCATGGCGCATGGGCGTCGCTATGTCGTGACGAAATCCGTGCTGGGCAGCGGGCGCACCACCAAACTGGTGGCCGAAGAGCTGGGTGGGCGCGACTATATCTCTCTCAACCATTTTGCGCTGGCCTCCGGGGGCCTTTTGAAACCCTGCGAGATGCCAGAGGCCAAGGTCACCGCCTTTGTCCTCGACCTGATCCCTGATCCATAGTGCTTTCGAATTCACTTGATTATTCTGAGGCATCGTTTATTTCTGTCATTACAGAAATTTCAGAGAGATTCGCAAAATGCACCTCACACCGGCCATGCAGGACTTTATCCTTCACTGGGGGGACATGGGCCAGAAATGGGGCACCAACCGGTCCGTGGCACAGATCCACGCGCTGCTGCATATCTCCCCTGACCCGCTGACCGCCGATGAGATTTGTGAGCTGCTGAACCTTGCGCGCTCCAACGTGTCCAACGGGCTGAAGGAGCTGCAGAGTCTCGGCATGGTCCATTCGTCGCGCAAGCTGGGCGACCGGCGCGATCACTTCCATTCGATCCGCGACATGTTCGAACTGGTCAACACCGTGATCGAAAGCCGCCGCGCGCGCGAATACGCCCCCACCCTCAAGGCCCTGCAAAAGGTGCAGGAAGAGGCCGAGGGCGACAATACGCCAAAGGCGGTCAAGGCGCGCATCGACGAGACGCTGACCACCATGAAGATGTTCGACGACTGGTATCTTGAGGTGAACCGCCTGCCCCGCGCCGTGCAATTGACGGCGATCAAGATGGGCGCACGCATCGCGCGCCTGCTGCCCCGGTCGAAGTCCGACACCTGACAAAAAATTTGCCCTGGAGTTTCTCTCATGACAGAAATGATGAAAAATAACGGAACGCGTGAATTCCTGTCCGGACCGCGCTATGCGCTTGATCCGGTGGCCTTTGCCAAGGCGCTGATCCTTGCGCCTTTGCTCGTTGCGGGGGCCGGGTTCTGGATCATTCTGATCCCGGTTTTTGCCGCGGTCTTTGGCGGGCCAATCTACCTGATTGTCGGCACGCCGGTTCTGATGGTGTACCTGCATTATGCCGAAGGCAGCGCTGCGGGCGCTGCGGCGCTGGCCTTTGTGACCACTGCGGTCGGTGCACTTGGCCTATTGGCCGTCACCAGCCTGCACGACCTGAGACCTTACAATGACGGGCTGATCATCTGGATCCTCTTTGCGCTCGCCTTTGCGCCCATCTGGGGCGCCACCTTTGGCTATCTCTACAACCGCTGGCGCAGCCCGATGTCGCGCCAGCCCCTTCCCCCTCTGGCATGAAAGGAGACATTCACATGCTGATCCTCGGACTTTTCTACATCACCCTCGCCCTTGGCGCCGTTGTGGCGCTGACCCTCATGATCCTGCGCATCGGCGCGCTGGTGGGCGATTGCCCCGTGACCCAGGCCCGCGCCCGCGCCGTATCCATCACCATCGCCACCGGCTTTGCCGCCATCGGCGCGGGCGGCGTGATCATGATCGGCGCAGTGCTGCCCGTTCTGGCAGAGGTGCCGTTCGCCGCCCTGATGTTGGCGCTTGGCTTTGCCGCGCTGTGCCTGGGCCTTGGGTTTACCCATGCGATGGGCACCCTGCGCGCCGCCCTTATGCCCCAAAACCCTGCGCCCGACGCAGGATAGAAAACGCTTCAACAGGGAGACTGAACCGATGTGCGAGATGGAAAAACCACCCAAAGGCGTCGCGTGGCACGATCTGACCGGCCTTGATCGCTGGCAGACCGTGCGCGAACTGGCCCTGCCCCTGCCTTGGCTGCTGCTGAGCTGGGCGCTCTATGCCACCGCATGGTGGCCACTGGGGCTGCTTGCGAGTTTCATGTTCTTCCTGTGCGGCCTGCGCCTGAACCACGAGGCGATCCACGGCAATCTGGGCCTGAGCCGTGCGGGCGACAGCATCGTGATGCACGTGCTCAGCCCCCTGATGCTCGGATCCAACCATGCCGAGGCGTTCTGCCACCTCAAGCACCACAAACACGCCATGGGCCCCGATGATTTCGAGGGCCAGTGTGGGCGGATGAGCGCGGTGCAGGTGCTCGCCTATGGCCCGCGCTTTCCCGTCGACGTGAACCGGGGGGCGTGGGTGAACGGCTCGCGCTACTGGCGGGTGCGGATGCTGCGGGACTGGGCGCTGATCGTTGTGTTTGTAGGCGTCCTGCTGTGGCTGGGCGCGTGGTGGGGCATCATGCATCTGGCTGCGATGGCAGCGGGCCAGTGCATGAGCGCGTTCTTTGCCGTGTGGATCACCCATCAGGGCACCGAACACAGCGGGCTGGCCGGGCGCAGCCAGCGCGGACCGCTGGCGTGGATGGCGTATCTGATGTTCTATCACCGCGAGCACCATCTATTCCCGCGCGTGCCGGTCAGCCGCCTGCCCGTGCTGGCCGACCGACTGGACGCCGATGTGCCGGGATATGCCGCATCGCGCGCGCCGGTCGTGCCGCTCTGGGACCGCGCGTGACCTCAGTCGTCGCAGATATTCTGCAACGCGGTCCATTCCCGCGCCGACAGGATGGGGCGCGTGCCATAGCGCTGGTTTTCAGCAAAGGCGCGCGCCGACGCAGCGCGGGCATGGCTGTCCGGGTGGCTGGCAAGAAAGGCGGGCATGCTGCCGCCGCGATCCTGCAAATGCGCAATCTTGTCAAAGAAATCGGCCATGCCGCTGGCATCGGTGCCGGACCGTTCCAGCATCTCAAGCGCATAGACGTCCGCCGCCGCCTCCGCCTCGCGCGTGTAGGACGCGTTCAGCGTCCATTCCGCGATCAGAACCGCCGCGCCACCGCCTGCGAAATCCCCAAGCACCAGCGACAGCAAGCCAGCAGAGCCCGCCGAGCGCAGCGCGTTGCGCGTCACGTCGCGCGATTCCACATGGCCAATCTCGTGGCCCAGCACGGCGGCCACCTCATCCGGGCTGTCCGCCTTTTCGATCAGCCCGCGCATCAGCACCACATGCCCGCCGGGGGCGGCAAAGGCGTTGACCATCGGGTGATCAAACACCGCTATCGTCAATTCGTATTCCAGCTCTGACCGCTCGGTCAGCCGGTCGGTCATCGCCGTGAGCGCGGCCAGACCCTCTGCGTTTTGGCACACAAGGCTGCCCGCGCCGGTGCCGCCCAAAAACCGCTCCATCCCGCCCACGACCGTCTTGCCCCACGCGACCTCGCGTTCGATGGGGATATATGCGGCGAGCGTGTTGGCCATGGCAGGCAGGATCACAAAGATCATCAGCGCCAGCGCGCCAACGGCCCCTCCGGTCCACGTGACCACCTTGCGCAAGGTGCCGCGCGCGATGTCCTTTTTCTTCAGATCGGGGCACAGCCGCGTCAGGATGCTGATCATCTCGGGCTCGTCCACGGTCAGGCGCGCGGTGGTGATCAGGCTGCTGTCCAGCGCCTCATCCGCCACCAGCGTCAGGACCATCTGGTCCTCGCGCGCCTGATCGCTGAGCGCGCGGATCGCCCAGAGCGGCCAGTATTGCGAGCCCATGGGCAGGTCCGGATGGGTCAGCCGCAGGGTCTCTGCGGCTGTGTCCACTTGCAAATCAACGTCCAGACGCAGGCCCTGTTCTCCGTCAAAGAACCGGGCCCGCATGAGGGTGTGATGCGCCATCAGATGGCGCCACCCACATCCAGCGCATCGGCAAAGCCATCCGCATCGGCAAAGCTGTCTGCTGCGCGTTGCTGGATCGTGTTCAGGTGGTCGGCATTGTGCACAACCATGCTGTTGACCGCGTGTTCAATGATCGGCTGCGTGATCATGACAAGGCCAAGACCGCCCGCCACAAGGAATGCACCGGCATAGAGGATCAGGATGATCAGACCACCGATAATGCCGCCCGCGCCGATGCCTCCACCGGCCCCGGCGACCGAGAACATGGCCGCCCCAACCCCGGCTATGATTGCAAAGACAACACCCATCAGCACACTGATGACAATGCCGCCGACAATCACCTTGGCCAGCACCACGCTGGTTTCCACCTGCGCCGAGAACGTCACCTCTCCGTCGAGCACCTTGTGCCCGGTGAGGTAATTGAACGCATAGACGCGGTAGACGGCGATCCCGATCAGCAGCCAGATATAAGCGACCAGAGCGATCACCGGCGACAGGAAGGCAAAGGCGGGCGATTCCATCACAGCCGAAATCGCGATGATGACGATCGCCAAAACCAGCAAGCCCACACCGATAAAGATGTGCTTCATGCCCTTGTAAAGATCCTGCCAGCGACCCGTCTGTTCGAACTTGCCATCGCCGTACCAGCTGCGGTCGGCCATGTATTTCTCAAGCCGGTAAGTGCCCAGCGGTGCCAGAATGCCAAGGGTGATGAAGGTCAGGAACCCGTACCAAAGCGCACGACCGACATAGCCCCAGGCCCCGTTCTCCATCCCGAACCGCAGACCCCGCCAGCGCGACCGCGCCATCTTGTAACGCCGCGAGCGGTACTGCGCGAACAGCATCAGCGGCACAACCGCAAGCACCGACAGGTTGATGGCAATGGCCTGCCCGGCCATGGCCTGCGGGCTCTGATCCTGCGGGATGATCGAAAACCCGACAAAGGTCAGCAAAAGCTGGATCACCCCCAGATAGATCGCAAGGATCACAATCGCGACGAGGAAGCCGAGGAACTTCTCAAGCCCCGTGCCCGTGTACTCAAAGCCGTCATCATCGCCCGTCACGGACGACCAGATATATTTGCGGATCCGCGTCTTGGCCCAGAACCGGTAGATGCCCAGCGTGAGCACCGTGAAAATCGCGGTGATGAAGTAAAGTTTGAAAAGGGGCGCGCCTTTACCGAAATAACGCCCTTGAATTTGCGCACTCATGAATCTGTCCCTGTCACATTGCCCGTTTCGGGCGGATTGCTCGTAGGACTGATTCTAGCTGCGTTAGAAACGGTTGTCTCGGGGAAATCCGCGCGGCGCCATGCGCCCGGCGCTGGCCCGTTTGGCCGTCCATTCCGTCAGATCGCTTTCGGTGCGCGTGCGCCCCGCCGGGTCAAGCCAGCTCAGCCCCTCGGCCAGATCGAATGTCGTCGCATCGCTCAGGCCGCCATCCTTGTATTTCTGAAGCCGCACACCCTTGCCCCGCCCCATTTCCGGCAGCTCGGCCACCGGGAACACCAGCACCTTGCGGTTCTCGCCGACCACGGCCACGTGGTCCCCCTGCACCGGTGTGCAGACATGGGCGGTGACGTCGCCGCGCACGTTCAGCACCTGCTTGCCCGTGCGGGTCTGTGCGATCACGTCGTCCTCGGGCACGATGAACCCGTCGCCCGCCGTGGACGCCACCAGCAGCTTGCGCCCCGGCTTGTGGGTCAGGATCGTCAGGATCTGCGCCTCGTTCGGCAGGTCCACCATCAGGCGCAGCGGCTCACCCATACCGCGCCCACCGGGCAGGTTCGCCGCCGACAGCGTGTAGAACCGCCCGTTCGATCCCACCACCAACAACCGGTCCGTCGTCTCCGCATGAAAGATAAAGCGCGGCCCGTCGCCATCCTTGAATTTCAGCTCGCGGGTCAGGTCGATATGCCCGGTCATCGCCCGGATCCAGCCCATCTGGCTGCACACCACGGTGATCGGTTCGCGGTCGATCATCGCCTCGATGGGCACGTCTTCGACCTCACCGGCTTCGGCAAAGGCGGTGCGACGCGCGCCGCCCTCGTACCCTTTGCCGAACTGTTTCTTCACCTCTTTCAGCTGATCCGAAATCGCGCCCCATTGCAGGTCGTCATTCTCCAGCAGATCCTCAAGACCCGCCCGTTCCTCCATCAGCGCATCGCGCTCGCGCAACAGCTCCATCTCTTCGAGACGGCGCAACGACCGCAGGCGCATGTTCAGGATCGCTTCGGCCTGCACATCCGTCAGCTCGCCCTCGCCCGCGCGCGGTGAAACGTAGTCAGCCTCGGACATGGCGCGCGGATGATCCACGCTCCAATCCTCGCGCATCAGCGCCGGTTTGGGATCGTCGTCATAGCGGATGATGTCGATCACCCGGTCGAGGTTCAGGAACGCAACAATCAGCCCTTCGAGCACCTCAAGCCGGTGGTCGATCTTTTCCATCCGGTGCACGGAGCGGCGCACCAGCACCTCGCGCCGGAAATCAAGAAAGGCGCGCAGCACTTCCTTCATCGAACAGACTTTTGGTGTCACCCCGTCGATCAACACGTTCATGTTGAGCGAGAACCGCACTTCGAGGTCCGAATTGCGATAGAGCATGCCCATCAGCACATCCGGGTCCACGTTCTTGGACCGGGGCTCAAGGATCACCCGGATGTCGTCGGCACTCTCATCCCGCACATCTGCGAGAATCGGGACCTTCTTGGTCTGGATGACCTCGGCCAGTTTCTCGATCAGCTTGGATTTCTGCACCTGGTACGGGATCTCGGTCACGACGATCTGCCACTGGCCCCGGCCCAGATCCTCGACCTCATACTTGCAGCGCAGGCGAAACCCGCCCTTGCCCGTGCGGTAGGCCTGCGCAATCGCCTCGGGTGGTTCAACGATGATGCCACCCGTCGGGAAGTCCGGCCCCGGCACATAGTTCAGCAGCGTGTCGTCGCGCGCATCCGGCACCTTGATCAGATGCAGGCAGGCATCGACCAGCTCAGCAATATTGTGCGGCGGGATGTTCGTCGCCATACCCACGGCAATCCCGCTCGACCCGTTGGCAAGCAGGTTGGGAAAGGTTGCGGGCAGCACCGCTGGCTCTTCGAGCCGGCCGTCGTAATTGTCGCGAAAATCAACCGCGTTCTCGTCCAGACCATCCAGCAGCGCTTCGGCCACGATGGTCATGCGCGCCTCGGTATAACGCGAGGCGGCCGGGTTATCGCCATCGATATTGCCAAAGTTGCCCTGCCCGTCCACCAGCGGGTAGCGCACATTGAAATCCTGCGCCAGACGCGCCATCGCGTCATAGATCGCGGCATCCCCGTGCGGGTGGAAATCCCCCATCGTGTCGCCGCTGATCTTGGCCGATTTCAGGAATTTACCATTTGCCGCAAGACGCAGACGGTGCATCGCATAGATGATCCGCCGGTGCACCGGCTTGAGCCCGTCGCGCGCATCGGGCAGCGCGCGGTGCATGATCGTCGACAGCGCATAAGTCAGGTACCGCTCACCCAATGCGCGGCGGAGCGGTTCGCTTAGGTCCATGTTGGGGGCGTCGGCCTGATCTGACATAGATGCTGTGTAGCCAAGCTGGTTTGTGGGAACAAGCGGCGTTCTGCTGCGTTCCCCTGATGACGTTGATGCCAACCGGCACCGCGTTGCCCGCAAACCACAGATTGGTGAGGGGGAAAACTGACCGGTTTTTTCCAGTGTTGGGAATCGAACGGTCTGGTAACGTTAACCTGTTACCGAAGCTGCTGGTAACGTGGAGTTTGTTGGGGGGCGCGCAGTATGACGCGGTTTATAATCATTTCTTTCGCCTTTCTGGCGTTTGCATTCTACGAGTTGAGCGGTGGTGCGGACTTCGACGCCGAAGAAACGCGCCTGGCCCGGATCGACCCGCCGTCGGACGTGCAGGAAACCGTGATCGAAACCACCGTCGCGGATGCATCTGTGGCCGCGCCAATCGAAACGCCCCTGCCCGAAGATGTGACCCGCGTCGCACTCAACCTCGAATCTGTCGAAGACGTGCTGCGCCCTGCGCCAACCCTGCGGACAAAACCCGCCGTGCAACGCGCCTCCGCCACCCCTGACGATGCGGTCAGTGAAGAAGAACCGACCATCATCCTGCCCAGCCTGCTTGTGGACCGTCCCGTGATAACGCCCGTTGATTTCAACGCGGACACCACCACAGAGACGGCTGGCGTGACCGGCGACACCCGCCAGCTGCGCAGCGTCACGGGCCGCAGTGTGAATGTCCGTGGCGGCCCCGGCACCGACTATTCCGTCGTGAACCGTCTGGTACGCGGCGATCAGGTTGAAATCCTGCAAGACCCCGGCAATGGCTGGGTGAAACTGCGCCCAGTTTCCGGTGGGACGGTCGGCTGGATGGCTGACTTCCTGCTCAGCGAAGGCTGATTGCATCAGCCCAAGCGCTGACCCATGATGCGCCCGAGGCACAATCGGGCGCATGACATGACCAAGAAATCCGTACTGATCACAGGCTGTTCTTCCGGCATCGGCTATGCCGCTGCGCACGGGATGCGCGACCGGGGATGGCGTGTGTTCGCCGCCTGTCGCAAGGCTGAGGACTGCGCCCGGCTCAAGTCTGAGGGTTTTGACAGCCCCCGCATCGACTACGAAGAACCCGGCACCATCGCCGCCGGTCTGGCCGAAGTGCTGGAAGCGACGGGTGGCACGCTGGATGCGCTCTTCAACAACGGCGCCTACGGCGTGCCGGGCGCGGTCGAGGACCTGCCCACAGACGCCCTGCGCGCTATTTTCGAGGCGAATTTCTTCGGCTGGCACGACCTGACACGTCGCGTCCTGCCGGTCATGCGTGCCCAAGGCCACGGCCGGATTGTGCAATGCAGTTCGGTCCTTGGCTTTGTCACGCTGCCGTGGCGCGGGGCGTATAACAGCACGAAATTCGCCCTCGAAGGGCTGACCGACACGCTACGGGTAGAGATGCGCGACACGCCCATCCACGTGATCCTGATCGAACCCGGCCCCGTGACCAGCCGCATCCGCGCCAACTCCATCCCGCATTTCGAAAAGTGGATCGACTGGCAAGGCTCGGCCCGCGCCGGTCAATATGAAACACATCTGAAACGGCGGCTTTACGACGACACCGGCCCGGACCGGTTCGAACTGCCCCCCGAGGCGGTGGTGCGCAAACTGGTCCACGCGCTCGAAGCGCCCCGCCCCCGCCCGCGCTATTTCGTCACGACGCCCACCTACATCATGGCCACGTTGCGCAGGCTTTTGCCGACGCGCGCGCTCGACTGGGTGCTGTCGCGCGGTTGACGGTGCGAAACTCCGTTCGCTTTTTCCCACCGTCCGGCTACATCAGCGCGGACAAGACAAACAAAGGACGAGGGACATGGGGATCGACCCGCTTTTTCTGCTGATACTGCTTGCCGTGCTGGCGGTCGTGGTTGTGCTGATGCTTGGCCTTGGCGGGTTCGCCAAAGGGTCGGGGTGGGCGCAGAAGAATTCGAACAAGTTGATGCAGGCCCGCATCGCCGCACAGTTTGTCGCGGTGCTGCTGATCCTTGCCTATGTCTATTTCAAGCAAAACGGGGGCTGAGCGGATGGTCGTTCTCAACAAGATCTACACCAAAACGGGCGACGCAGGCGAAACCGCCTTGGGCAATGGCGCGCGCGTGGCCAAACATGCGATGCGGGTCACGGCCTATGGCACCGCGGACGAGCTGAACGCTTTTGTCGGCGTGGCGCGGTTGGTGGCGGAAGGTGACATGGACACAGCGCTCAGCCGGATCCAGAATGACCTCTTTGATCTGGGCGCGGACCTGTGCCGCCCGGACATGGAGCAGGACGCAGAGGCCGAATACCCGCCCCTGCGCATGGCCGACGCGCAGGTCAGCCGCCTTGAGGCGGAAATCGACGCGATGAACGGCGATCTGGAGCCATTGCGCAGCTTTATCCTGCCGGGCGGTTCGGCCCTGTCTGCGCATCTGCATGTGTGCCGCACCGTCGCGCGCCGGGCCGAGCGGCTGTCGGTGGAACTGGCCACGATGGAGGCGGTGAACCCGGCGGCGGTCAAATATCTCAACCGTCTGAGCGACTGGTTCTTTGTCGCCGCCCGCATCGCGAACAACGGCGGCAAGGACGACGTTTTGTGGATTCCAGGAGCGAACCGCGACTAGCGGCAAGCACTCCGGGGGAGCGGTTGGCTCCCCGAACGGGCGTCGCCCCGGGGTCAGTGTTCCATTCTCACTCTCTCCCGTTTTCCGGCTCCCACAATTCAATCGGCGTCCCCTCGGGGTCGCTGAGATGGGCAAACCGGCCAATGCCCGGCATGTCGTCCTTCACCTCGACCAAGACACCCGCCGCCCGAAGCTGCGCCACCATTGCGCCCAGATCGCGGACGCGAAAGTTCAGCATGAACGGTTTATCGGCCGCAAAGTAATCCGTATCGGCAGCAAATGGCGCAAACACAGTCGCCCCGCCCATTGCCTCCCACGGTTTTTGATCCACGGCCCTAGGCACCAGATCAATCCCAAGCCTGTCGCGATACCAGACCGCCAGCGCCTCCGGCCTCTCGGACCGAAAGAAAAACCCGCCAAATCCCTGAACCCGTTCCATATCTGCGCCTCCGCCTTGATCGCGTATCATCACATCCCGTTCATTATACTGCACAAGACGCGGCGTCCTAAGGCCATGACGTGACGATTTTGTCCTGTTTCCCAAAGTCGGGGTTGGGTAAACCAACCGGGAGCGACTAAGTGATTGACGAAACTTGAGTCGAATTTTTGAAGAGAGGAACGCTCATGAAGGTGCTGGTGCCCGTCAAACGCGTGATCGATTACAACGTGAAGGTCCGCGTAAAGGCGGACGGATCGGGTGTGGATCTCGCAAACGTCAAAATGTCGATGAACCCGTTCGATGAAATTGCCGTCGAACAGGCCATCCGCCTGAAAGAAGCCGGTCAGGCCGACGAAATCGTTGCCGTGTCCGTCGGCGTCAAGCAGTCGCAGGAAACGCTGCGCACAGCACTCGCGATGGGTGCCGACCGCGCGATCCTCGTGGTGGCCGCCGATGACGTGCACACCGACATCGAACCGCTGTCCGTGGCCAAGATCATCGCCAAGGTGGTCGAGGAAGAGCAGCCCGGTCTTGTGCTCTGCGGCAAGCAGGCCATCGACAACGACATGAACGCCACCGGTCAGATGACCGCAGCGCTTCTGGGCTGGTCCCAGGCGACCTTTGCTTCCGAAGTCGAAGTAGCGGGCGACAAGGCCAAGGTCACGCGCGAAGTGGACGGCGGTCTGCAAACGATCGAGGTGAACATGCCCACGATCATCACCGTGGACCTGCGCCTGAATGAACCACGCTATGCGTCGCTGCCCAACATCATGAAGGCGAAGAAAAAGCCGCTGGATGAGAAGACGCCCGCCGATTACGGCGTGGACGTCGCGCCACGCCTCGAAGTGGTGAAAACGGCAGAACCCGAAGCCCGTGCGGCCGGGATCAAGGTGGGTTCGGTCGACGAGCTTGTGGAGAAACTCAAAGAAGCGGGGGCTGTGTAATGGCTGTTCTACTTCTCGCAGAAATCAATGACGGCGAACTGGCGATGGACGCCACAGCGAAGGCTGTGTCGGCTGCCACCGCTCTGGGTGACGTGACCGTTCTGGCCACAGGTGCGACCTGTGCGGACGCCGCGGCTCAGGCTGCGACCATCGACGGCGTGGCAAAGGTGTTGTGTGCCGAAGACGCGCTTTATGGCAAACGTCTGGCCGAGCCTGTGGCCGACCTGATCGTGTCGCTGGCTGGCGATTACGAACATATCGTGGCCCCCGCAACGACCGACGCCAAGAACATCATGCCCCGCGTGGCGGCCCTTTTGGATGCGATGGTGATTTCGGACGCGACGGCTGTGGTGGATGCCAACACGTTCGAACGCCCCATCTATGCGGGCAACGCAATCCAGACCGTGAAATCGGGTGACGGCAAGAAGGTCATTACCTTCCGTACGTCCACCTTTGATGCGGCCGGCACGGGCGGTTCCGCTTCGGTGGAAAACATCGGTGCGGCGGGTGATCCTGCCCTGTCGTCCTGGGTTGAGGACAAGGTCGCCGAAAGCGATCGCCCTGAGCTGACCTCGGCGGGTGTGGTTGTGTCCGGCGGGCGCGGTGTGGGGTCCGAAGAGGACTTTGCCCTGATCGAGAAACTGGCGGACAAGCTGGGTGCTGCTGTCGGTGCGTCGCGTGCGGCGGTCGATTCCGGCTATGCGCCGAACGACTGGCAGGTTGGTCAGACCGGCAAGGTCGTGGCCCCCGACCTCTATGTTGCGGTCGGCATCTCCGGTGCGATCCAGCACCTTGCGGGAATGAAGGACAGCAAGGTCATCGTGGCCATCAACAAGGATGAAGAAGCGCCGATTTTCCAGGTTGCGGATTACGGCCTTGTCGCGGACCTCTTTGACGCGGTTCCGGAATTGGTCGAAAAACTGGGCTAAAGCAGTTTTTCAAAAACTGCCTTGCATCCTTTTTTGCAAAAAAGGAAACCGCCGCAGAACCTGCGGCGGTTTTTTATGTCAAACGTTGCAGCACCGGGGTCAGCGCATCTGCGATCTCGCGATGCGCCAGGGGGCTCAGCATGGTTTGTGCCGCCGGCGCATCCAACTCGGCGAATACCATGCCATCGGTCCCGACTTCCTGCGCCTCCTCCGAGGCGACGCATTCCACCGTTTCGGTCACCAGATCTGCGATATCCGCGACCATCTGCGCCGTGACAAAGGCCGGGTCTGCGTCAATTTCGTGGGCAATAGGCTCCGGCGCACTGCGCCCGGCCCACAGCAGCACCGTCTTACCTGGGATCTGGCTCAACACGAGGCGCATCCGCGCCAACCACGCCGTGCGCAATTCATCCAGAACTGCCTGAAATCTGTCCGGCGACACCAGTTGCAAGCGTTGCAGCATGTGATTGGTAAAGTTGAACTCGGCAAAATCCACCTCGCGGTAGATCGTACGCAGCAGCGTAGACGGCTCCACCAGCCGGTCATTGCGTCGTGGATGCACTTTGTAAAACCGGTTCGACATATTGCGCGGGCTCGTCACCTGAATCACCGTGACGCTGGCATTGATCGCCGCCTCGCGCAGGACCGGATCCGCAGCGTAGATATCAATGCCGCCGTTCATGCAGCCAAAATTGATACAGGTTTTGCCCAATCTTTCCTCAATCAGGTTCGGAAATGGGGTCTGAATGAATTTTCCGTACGTGGTCGTGCCGCCAAAGAAGGCGACAAACGGCGCATCCATCGACCGCTTCGGTCCGCGAAATAAAATTTTCGACGCGCCATACCGGCACGGAAGATAGTCGAGGCCCCCCGGCCCCAGTGCATCAAAGCTCATGTCGTCCCACTCGTGTTACGTTCACCACCCGTGACAAATATGTCAGCATGTCATTTCTTAATCCCTAACAGATCTGGGCTTTTTTGAGGCATTGCCGCCCCCTTGCTCCTCCCTGTGCCGCCGCCATATGGTGCATGGGACAAAGAGGTGCGCGGAATGACAATCAAATCAGTCGGTATCGTGGGCGCAGGCCAGATGGGGAACGGCATTGCACACGTGATGGCGCTCGCGGGGTATGACGTCATGCTCAACGATATCTCCCAAGACGCGCTTGATGCCGGTCTGTCGACGGTGGACCGCAACCTCGAACGGCAGGTTTCGCGCGGCAAGGTCGAGGCCGAGGCAAAAGCGGACGCGCTGGCCCGCATTCAGACCACGCTTGCACTGCCCGACCTCGGCGCGACCGACCTCATCATCGAGGCTGCCACCGAACGGGAAACCGTAAAGCAGGCGATTTTTGAGGACCTGCTCCCGCATCTGCAACCGCATACGATCCTGACCTCGAACACGTCCTCCATCTCGATCACACGACTGGCGAGCCGGACGGACCGCCCGGAAAAGTTCATGGGGTTCCATTTCATGAACCCGGTGCCTGTGATGCAACTGGTGGAACTGATCCGCGGCATTGCCACCGACGGTGACACCTTTGACGCGTGCAAGGCGGTGGTGGACCGGTTGGGCAAAACCGCGGCCACAGCCGAGGATTTCCCCGCCTTTATCGTCAACCGCATCCTGATGCCGATGATCAACGAGGCGGTCTACACGCTCTACGAAGGGGTGGGATCGGTGCAATCCATCGACAGTTCACTCAAGCTGGGCGCAAATCACCCGATGGGGCCACTGGAACTTGCGGATTTCATCGGGCTCGACACCTGCCTTGCCATCATGAACGTGCTGCATGACGGGCTGGCCGATACCAAGTATCGCCCCTGCCCGCTTCTCACCAAATACGTAGAGGCCGGGTGGCTGGGCCGCAAATCTGACCGCGGGTTCTACGATTATCGCGGCGATGTGCCGGTGCCGACACGCTAGAGCAACGCCGGGCAGATGCCCGGCCTTCGCTCAGTCTTTCAAAGCAAGCGTGTGATCGCGCAGCCACGCCATGAACCCGCGCGGGTCGTCTTTCCAACCGTTGACGAAATCCTGATCCAGCGGGTGGCCCACAACCGGTCCCTGCGGCTTGTTCAGCGAATGGACGATCTCGTGCAGCAGCAGACCCTGCCGCACCATGGGTGAGACCTTGTTGGCAATCTGGTAGGCACGGCTGTTCTGCCCGGGAAAGCGCATCGGCAGAACCGTTGCTCCGGACCGGCGGATCAATTGCGCCGTGAACACGTTCCACTCTCCCTCGACCGCAGGCCCCCACCATGTCTCGGACGCGGCAACGACACCCGACGGAAACAGCGCAACGACACCCCCGTCCTTGAGATGTTTCATCGCCTTGGCGCGCATCTCCACGCCTTTGCGCTGCGCGTCCTTGTCATGCGGGAACGGCACCGGGATCATGTAGCTGCCCGCCACCTCATCAATCGCCGTCAAAAGCGAACGGGTGAGGATGCGGTAATCCGGGCGCACGCGGCCAATCAGATCGGCAAAGATCATGCCGTCCACCATCCCGTGCGGATGGTTGGCAACGACGATCACCGGCCCCTCCTTGGGGATGCGGTCCAGTTGCGATTGCGGCGTTGTCAGCTCGATCCCCATCACGTCCAGACAGGCCCGCCAGAACGCCTGCCCGGTGGGCGCGCCCTGCCGTTCAAACTTGCGGATCAGGCGCAGGATCGTCAGCTTGCCAGTAAAGGCCTCCATCACCCGGATGAAACTGGCCTTCCATGGGTCTTCGAACGTGGAGGCATAGGACAGGCTGCGGCGGTCGTACTTGTTGAACGACACCGTCTCCGGCTTTGTCAGTTTTCCAGCGTTATGCGTGCTGTCCACCAATGTGGTCTCACCTCGTTGCAGTCGCCCGAGCGCTGGCTCAGGCCTCTTCCCCGAATTTGTCTGCCACCAGCGCTTCCAACGCATCGGCAAGCGCCTCAGCATCCGGCCCAGACGTTTCGACGTCAATAAGGCTTCCCATCGGTGCTGCCAACATTAAAAGACCCATAATACTGTCACCTGAGGCCGACATGCCGTCCTTTGAGACATTGGCGCGGGCGTCAAACCCTTCGACCACCTCAACCAATTTGGCCGAGGCACGGGCGTGCAGCCCCTTGATGTTCACAATTTTCAACGTACGGGTGGGCATGGGTCAAGTGTCTGCGCTGATGTTCTGGCTGTCGATATACTTCTTGCCCGCGTCGAGGGCCGCGCGCACCGCATCCGATACGTCAAGTTGACGGCTCTTGGCCAGCTTAATCAGCATGGGCAGGTTCGCCCCGTAGAGAATCCGCCGATTGGACGGACGGCAGGCCAAAAGGCTGAGGTTCGAGGGCGATCCGCCAAACAGGTCGGTGACCACAACCACGCCTTCGCCCGTATCCACCGCATCTGCGGCGGCGCAAATCTCGGCTTCCTTGCTGCTGCGATCGTGATCCGCGTCGATGGCAATGGCGCGAATGCCCGCTTGCTGCCCGACCACATGCTCGACGGCCTTGAGGTACTCCCCGGCCAGCCCGCCATGTGCAACGATCACAACTCCGATCAAACTGCGGCCTCTTTGCGTTTGTTGCGATCCAATTCGCGATGCCGAATAGACACCTGCCAGCCTGCGTCCGCAAGGGTTTGCACGAGCGCCTCGGCCATCGCGACCGAGCGGTGCTGTCCGCCCGTGCAACCGAACGCTACAGAAAGATGCGACTTGCCCTCTTCGAGATAGGCGGGCAGCAGCCACAGGATCATATCCCGGACCTGTGCGCCGAATGTCTCTGCCCGCGGGTCGGTCGCGATATAGTTCTGCACCGCCGCCGCCTGCCCTGTCGCGGCACGCAAGGACGGCTCCCAATAGGGGTTTTTCAGAAACCGGCAGTCGAACACCATGTCCACGGAGCGCGGCAGCCCGCGCTTATAGCTGAAACTTTGAACCGACACTGCCAGTTGCGCCTGTCCGCCCGGTGCAAACCAATGCTCCACCTCGCTGCGCAACTGATGCACATTCAACTGCGATGTGTCGATCAGGACATCCGCCTGCGCCCGCAACGGGGCAAGCAGTTCCAGCTCGCGCTGAATTCCGGCCGCCACCCGGTCGGTCGCCGCCAGCGGATGCCGCCGCCGGGTCTCCGAAAACCGGTTCAACAACACGTCTGTGGCGCAATCCAGGTACAGTAGTTCCGGCGCCAAATCGGCCCGTGCCGCAATCAGACCCAACGCATCGCGCACGGCCGTCACCGAAAAATC
The DNA here is from genome assembly GCF_047777875.1 of Tateyamaria rhodophyticola. Taxonomy (GTDB): domain Bacteria; phylum Pseudomonadota; class Alphaproteobacteria; order Rhodobacterales; family Rhodobacteraceae; genus Tateyamaria. The sequence continues at coordinate 575,787 of NZ_CP180519.1, forward strand.
CCGTGTGCGCGGATCAATGCCAAGCGCCAGCGGCTTGGTAGCCTCGGGATCATCCAGCAACGCATGAACAAGGCGCAGCGGCATGTTGTCGATCGCCTCATACCCCAAATCCTCAAGCACGCGGATCGCGCTGGTCCGCCCGGCCCCGGACGGGCCAGTGACCAGCACCACACGGCGTGCTTTGGCTTGGGGGTCGTTCATTCCCGGTCGCTCCTTCCGGATATGAGATATTGCGCCAGCGCAGCAGGCCAAGCGGCGCTCTCGACTTTTTGCAAATGCGCCACCGCGATGTCCAGCAGTTTGATGCTGCGCTGCGGCGGCAGCCGCTCGGTCTCTGATATGTCGAGGTCAACAACCGCACAGATTGGTGCCGGACGCGACGGCACCCGCAGCAACCCGATGCCGCGCGCCTCGATCAATCCGTCTATGCTGGCAGGCGCACGCGCCCACAGGGTGTTTTGGTCGACATAAAGCTCTGTCTGGTCATCGGAAATCAGCACCGCACCGAACTGCATCAGTTGCAAGGCGAGACCCGATTTCCCTGTGCCGGACACGCCGCGGATCAACAGCCCGCGCGTTCCAAAAGCCACCGCGCTGGCGTGAACGCGCATGGACCGCGCCTAGACCGGCAAACCCACGACGAACCGCGCGCCCAGGGGTTCGGACGTGATGTCAGCATCCGTAGGCCGGATATTCTCGGCCCAGATCACGCCACCATGCGCCTCGACAATCTGTTTCGAGATCGCAAGGCCAAGGCCGGAATTGTTGCCGAAATGCTCTTCGGGACGCTGCGAATAGAACCGTTTGAAGATCTTCGTCAGCGCCTGATCCGGGATGCCGGGGCCTGTGTCCTCGACCACGACAAGCACGCGGTTTTCGCGCTTGCGCGCCCACACGCGGATCGCATCGCCGTCTTCGCAGAAGGAAATCGCGTTGGTGATCAGGTTCACGAACACCTGCGCCAGCCGCGCCTCCAGCCCGTGCACCTCGATCGGCGCGGGCGGCAGGTCCGTGATGAACTCGATCCCTTTGCCACGCGCGTCCTCGCCAAGGTACTGGCCAAGATTTTCCAGCATCTGCAACAGGTTGAACGCCTCTTCCTCTTCCTTGACCAGTTCACTGTCAAGGCGCGAGGCGTTGGAGATGTCGCTGACCAGACGGTCCAGGCGGCGCACGTCATGTTCGATCACATCCAGCAGCTTTTCACGCTGATCATCGCGCTTGACCATGCGCAGCGTACCCACGGCAGAGCGCAGCGAGGCCAGCGGGTTCTTGATCTCATGCGCCACGTCCGCGGCGAATTGTTCGTTGCCATCAATACGGTTGTAGAGCGCGGAGATCATGCCGCGCAACGCACCCGAAAGCCGCCCAATCTCATCGGGCCGCGCGGTCAGGTCCGGGATGCGGATGCGGCCCGGGTTCACCTTGCGCGCATTCTTGTCCCGCCCCAGTTCAGCGGCGGCCGCCAAATCGGCAAGCGGGTTCGCGATTGTTGAGGCCAGCACAAGGCTAAGACCGATGGAGACAAGCGTCGCAATCACGAACATCTGCAGCACACGCTCACGCTCACCCCGCACAAGCGCATCAATTTCGCCCGATGCACTGGTCAGGGCCACCGCGCCAATGGCCTGCGCGCCCTGTTCAATCGGTGTCACAATCGCAAACAGCTGCTCACCCGCCGCCGTCACGACATTGCCCACCTGCGTTTCACCCTGAAGGCTCATAGCGACAAGGCCCTTGAGTTGCTCTTCGACCGTTGCGGGCGTGTCGACCGTTGGCGTGGAAAACGGGCGCGACACGACCGACCACAGCCATGTCAGACCGTCGGTCAAAACCGCCTTGCCCTTGTCCTCGACCCCGTCGTTGCGCAAATCGAGGCGCCCGGCGGCCTGTGCCACAAGGGTTTCGGTCGGATCAAAGACATAGACGTCCTTGCCCGTGCTCACGTCAAGCCCTGCGAGCGTTGCGTCAAGATCGACGCCATCCCCGCTCGACAGGCTGACCGGCGCGCCGGATGGCAATTGCGCCTCGATCACGTCAGCCACCAGTTCAGCCTGCGCGATGACGCCCGAAATCCGTTGCACCGCAAGGCTGTCGCGCGTCGAATTCAGGTAGAGAATACCCGCCACAAGAACGTTCAGCGCGATCAGATTAAAGGTGATGATCTTGCGCGCCAGCGGCGAGCTGCGCAGCGATACGAGACCCCGGCGCGCGCGGCTGTCGCGCATTTCGGACGACGCAACGCTGTCCGGCGCGACCCAGTCTTCGCCGAGCACGACATCGCCGTCCCGCATTGGTGGAGTGCCTGTATCTCGCACTGCACGTCCCCTGCCTGTTTTCAAAGGGCCATCATTGGCCCTTTGCACGCCCCGTTCTGGGGCTTTTAATCTTCGTTATAACGGTAGCCGATACCGTAGAGCGTCTCAATCGCAGAGAATTCATCGTCCGCGCTGCGCATCTTTTTGCGCAAACGCTTGATGTGACTGTCGATGGTCCGGTCATCCACATAGACCTGATCATCATAAGCCACGTCCATCAGCTGATCCCGCGATTTCACGAAACCAGGCCGTTGCGCCAGCGCCTGGAGCAGCAGGAATTCCGTCACGGTCAGCGACACGTCCTTGCCCTTCCAGCTGACCGCGTGGCGCAGCGGGTCCATCCGCAAATCGCCCCGCTCCATCACCTTGGTCTCTTCCGTGGTGCCGACCTCTTCGCTGGCCACCGCATCCTGACGGCGCAGCAGCGCCCGGATCCGTTCCACCAAAAGACGCTGCGAAAATGGCTTCTTGACGTAGTCGTCCGCGCCCATCCGCAGGCCCAGCACCTCGTCAATCTCGTCATCCTTGGAGGTCAGGAAAATGACCGGCATCGCGGTTTTCTGGCGCAACCGCTGGAGCAGGTCCATCCCGTCCATGCGCGGCATCTTGATGTCGAGCACAGCCATATCCGGGAGGCGCTTGTTGAATGCATCAAGTGCCGCCTGCCCGTCATTATAAGTTTCGACCTCGAACCCCTCGGCCTCAAGAGTCATGGAGACAGACGTCAGGATATTCCTGTCGTCGTCCACCAGTGCAATCTTGTTCATTGCCTGTTTCCTTTTACTACTCGAACTTATTGTTTGTTTTTCCGCCATATTCCCGCTTTTGGCCTTTCGAATCAATCAAGAAGTGCGAATCAGGTGTCGAATGCCCCCTCACAGTCGCCAGAAATTGGTTAGGAATGGCTAAATTGCCGCACATTCGCGCTTGACGAGTCCCTTCGGAAACACTGTTTGCGCAACCGGTCGCCATGGTGGCGCTAACTGCGCCCCCCTCGCCTGTTCACCCCGCAAATCTGCATGTTAAGACCGACGGGCGGCCGGAAACATCCCGGCCAGCCAACAGTTTGAGCAACTCCGCGCACCGCGCGGCATCAGGAGACATCGCATGACAATTGGACGGGTCAACCCGCAGTTCCGCCTCGAAGATCAAGGGATCACAGGGCTGGGCGATGTCTATTACAACTTGATCGAACCGACCCTGATCGAACGCGCGCTGGCCCGCGGCGAGGGCCAATTGGGCAAGGGCGGCACGTTCCTTGTCTCCACCGGCAAGTTCACGGGCCGGTCGCCCAAGGACAAGCACGTGGTCAAGACAGACAGCGTCGCGGACACAATCTGGTGGGACAACAATGCCGAAATGTCGCCCGAAGGCTTCGATGCGCTGTACAAGGACATGGTCGCCCACATGCAGGGCGGCGAATACTATGTACAGGACCTGACAGGCGGGGCAGACCCCAGCTATTCGATCAATGTGCGCATGGTGACCGAGCTGGCCTGGCACGGCCTCTTCATCCGCCACATGCTGCGCCGTCCCGATGCCGAGGATCTGGCGGATTTCGTGGCGGACTTCACGGTAATCAACTGCCCCAGCTTCCAGGCCGATCCTGCGAAACATGACTGCCGGTCCGAGACCGTGATCGCGATGAATTTCGATCGCAAGATGATCCTGATCGGCGGGACGGAATACGCGGGCGAGAACAAGAAATCGGTGTTCACCCTGCTGAACTACCTGCTGCCGGAAAAGGGCGTGATGCCGATGCACTGTTCGGCCAACCATGCCCATGGCAACCCCGTGGACACGGCCGTGTTCTTTGGCCTGTCGGGCACGGGCAAGACGACACTGTCGGCTGATCCGGGCCGCACGTTGATTGGCGACGACGAACATGGCTGGTCCGACCGCGGCACCTTCAACTTTGAAGGGGGCTGCTATGCCAAGACAATCAACCTGAGCGCCGAGGCGGAGCCCGAGATCTACGCAACGACCGAGAAATTCGGCACGGTGATCGAGAACATGGTGTTCGATCCGGACACCAAGGATCTGGATTTCGAAGATGACAGCCTGACCGCGAACATGCGCTGTGCCTACCCGCTGCACTATATCTCGAACGCGTCGGCGTCGGCGCTTGGCGGGCATCCCAAGAACATCATCATGTTGACCTGCGATGCCTTTGGCGTCCTGCCGCCCATCGCGCGGCTGACCCCGGCGCAGGCGATGTATCACTTCCTGTCCGGCTTCACGTCCAAGGTGGCGGGCACCGAACGCGGCGTGACCGAGCCGGAGCCGACGTTCTCGACCTGCTTTGGTGCGCCGTTCATGCCGCGTCGGCCGGAGGTCTACGGCAAACTCCTGCAGGAAAAGATCGCCAAGCACGGGGCCACTTGCTGGCTGGTCAACACCGGTTGGACCGGCGGGGCCTATGGCACCGGATCGCGCATGCCGATCCGCGCGACACGCGCGCTGCTGACTTCGGCGCTGGACGGCACGCTGGCGGCGGGCGAATTCCGCAAGGACGCCAATTTCGGCTTTGACGTGCCGGTGTCGGTGCCGGGTGTGGCCGACATCCTGCTCGACCCGCGCCGCACATGGGATGACGGTTCGGCCTATGACGTGCAGGCGGCCAAGCTGGTCGACATGTTCTCCAATAACTTTGAGCAATACCTGCCGCATATCGACGAAGACGTCCGCGCAGCAGCCATCGGGTGATGCAGACGCGCTGGCGGCTCAGGCCGCCAGCGCTTCGACCTCCGAGGTGGGCAGATCGAGGAGAAAGCGAATGTCCTCATCGCTCATATACACCATGACGGCCTCCATCGGATCCGGGTTGCCATGCACGTACCAGCGCAGCGCCAAGGGCTCTGCGTGCATGAACCCCATGCGCAGGCAGAACCCCTTGTAGGCCACGGGTTTGACCATGAACCCGACCACATGGCTCGCATCCAGTTCGCGCAGCGCCGTCAGCAGGGCATAGCGGCCCAGGATGCTCGACAAGCCCGAACCGCGATAGCGGTTCTTGTCCCCGCCAATCCACGTCTCACCGGAATAGACGACGCGCCCCGTGATCCGCTTGGCCCCCGGCCCCGCGCGATACCGAGAGCGTTCATAGTCGATATCCATCTCTGACGGGGAAAAGCCGTGGAAATTGGCGCGGAAGTAGTCGGCAACCGACCCTGCAGCCGTCGGCAAAAGCCGCAACGCCTGCGTATGCATGATCTGTCCGGTCTCATCCCGACCGATCACCCAAACCGCGTTGCGTGCGTGCAGATGATGCAGGTCCGTACGGAACGGGTCGCCCACGGCGTGATCCGGGCGCGCCTCGGCCACATGTTCACGATACTGGTCAAAGTCATGCCCGAGGGTCAGCCTAATGCCAAACCGGTTGAAGATATCCGAACTCGCGGCCTCGAATTTATCAGCTGCACCCAATCCATGAAATGCCATTGGCCCCTCCTGCGTTCTGCATTCAAGGCTGACGTTAACCTATTTCAAGTTGTATCGCTGAACTTTATCGCATTGCACGATCACGGATTTCTACATAAGCATGTCCTCCGGCATAAGGCGCAACATGTCGTTGGTGACACCGTGGATCTCCACATCATACGTACGTCGTACGACAGTGATCATGGCATAGCTGTGGTCCGGATACCGGGCACCCAGCAGCAGTCTCTCGTAACAAATTGGCGACAACGTCCCCGCGTCGCCGCGCGGGAACAGGGTATAGACGTGATCCAGTCGCATCGACTGAGTCGCCTCGACCTCCTCATAGGCTGCGTTCACCAAAAGCCCGAACCCGTCGCCACCCGGCATCTCGCCCAGGGATGCGCCAATACTGGAGCGTGCGCGCTTCCATCCGAACCAGCTGACATAAGAGCTGTGATCGCCCACTTCGGTGAACAGCCAGCGCCCGTTCACCGATCGTGATACGGTGCAGAACGGGCGCACCGCTTTAAACGCGTCATCCTCAAGATAGCCGCCCGCGGCGGACCAGGCCCGCACAACGGAATGCAACAGGTCGCCCTTGGACGCGAATGCCGCGGAAATCGGGTGCTGCTGCTGATAATGGCACCAGCCGTTCGAATCCTCGTGACGCAGATATTGCAGCCCGTTGATCATCCCCGACTGCCCGGTCAGCCAGCCCGTGCCCCGCGCCAGTATATCCAACGCCTCGGGCAGCGCCTTGCGACCCTCGTCCGTCAGCAGGTACTGCCGGTTTTCGACACTGAACAGCTTGGCCTGCTTGACCTCTTCCAGTTGCGTGATGTGCCGGCGCACCGTCTGCCGCGTGCTGTTCAGTTCGGCCACCGCGTGAGACAGGTTCAGCGTCCGCGCCAACGTCGTGAACGACCGGATCATTTCGAACAGCAAAGGCTGGTTCAGATCGGCAATATTTGACACCGGCGCATTCACCTGAGACGACTCCAATGGATGATTGATAATACCTTAGTGTTAAATATTTCATACATCAATACAACATTTGCGTGTGTTTAGATTATATAGACGTTCAATTGAATCGGCGCCTTCGATCCACGATCAATCCGGGAAACGGATCAACCGGAGGTAAAAAAAACGATGTCCCATCCCGTCGACGTGCATGTTGGAAAACGGCTCAAGCAGATCAGAACGCTGCGCAGAATGTCCCAGACAGATGTTGCCAAAAAACTAAGCCTGTCGTTCCAGCAGATTCAGAAGTACGAAATCGGCTCGAACCGCATTGCGGCCAGCCGTTTGTTCGAACTGTCCCGCATCCTCGACGTGCCGACATCCTATTTCTTTGAAGGTCTGGCCGAAGCCGAAACCCTGTCGCATCGCGACAAGGGCCTCGACATCGTCAACGCCCTGGCCGCGATCGAAGACGAAAAGATCAAATCGCGAATCGTGACCTTTATCGAGGACGTCTCCGGCCTCACAGTATCGCGTCGCGCCTCCTGATCCGCATCACGCCGGTGCTGCCCCATCGCAGCGCACCACCGGCGTGATCACTCCATCCGGCAAGGCGCGCGGGGATTTGCGTCCCACGTCGCCACGCTGTGTATGGTAATACGCGCCGCCCCACAGCGGCAAATCCCGTTCTCAGACAGAATCGATTGCGCGCCATCGCGCCGCAGAGTGACACACTGCCGCTCCTTCATGCGTTGCGCACGTTCCGCCGCCGTCGCATCTGTGCTGTGTGGCGGGCCGAAAACCTGCGGCGGATCAGAGGGTTAACAGCGTTAGCGCTGCACCGCAAAACATCAACACGTAATTTTTGATCAAAATACTGCATTCAAACGAATATTTGTTGCGCTGCACCTGCATAATGCGTAGGAGAGGACAACACGAGAAAGAGGATTGACTCATGGCGCATGACGGACAGGATTTGGGGGCGATGGCCCGTGTTTTGCTCGACGACCTTCTGACCCTCACCGGTGATGCTCTGGCACCGCTGGACACCGTTCTGGAAACGGCCAAAGTGCGCGTACGTGATCAAGTGAGCGTCGAGGGCCGCGTGTCCTCCACCCTGATCGAAGAGCACCAGACCGCCGCTCACGGGCTGGCCTGGCTTGCCACCTATGTCGAAGCGCTGCGCCAGATGCAGAAATGGGCCACCGCCCTCGACGCACAATCGAAATTCGGTGAGGTCGAGGCGTTGATCCACCAGATCGCTTTTGGCGAGTATCTCTGGCAGGTCTACGGCGGTCTGCAAATGAACCAGGGCGAAATGCTCCGCTTGCAGGACATGGGTCTCGATCAGGATGATATGCGCGCCCTGATGAACCCCGCCGTGATGACCCTCACGCAAGAGGGCAACACGCAGGCCGCGCGCCTGCGTCTCGTGGAGTTGATGCAGGAGCGCAGTGCCGAAATCACCGTGGGCGCGTCCGGGCTGGACGAAGAGCTGGAGATGATCCGGGAGCAGTTCCGCCGCTATGCCGTGGAAAAGGTCGAACCCTTTGCGCATGACTGGCACCTCAAGGATGAGCTGATCCCGATGGAGGTCATCGAAGAGCTCGCCGAAATGGGCGTGTTTGGCCTTACCATCCCCGAAGAATATGGCGGCTTTGGTCTGTCCAAGGCATCCATGTGCGTCGTGTCCGAAGAGCTCAGCCGCGGGTATATTGGCGTCGGTTCCCTTGGCACCCGCTCCGAAATCGCGGCCGAGCTGATTATCGCGGGCGGCACAGAGGAACAGAAGCAAAAGTGGCTGCCACAACTGGCCAGCGCCGAAACCCTGCCGACGGCGGTGTTCACCGAACCCAACACCGGCTCTGACCTCGGCTCCCTGCGCACCCGCGCGGTCAAAGATGAAAATGGTGACTACAAGGTCACGGGCAACAAGACCTGGATCACCCACGCCACGCGCACGCAAGTGATGACGCTACTGGCCCGGACAGACCCGGAGACAGACAATTACAAGGGCCTGTCGATGTTCCTCGCCGAAAAGACGCCCGGCACGGATGAAAATCCGTTTCCCACCGAAGGCATGACCGGCGGTGAGATCGAAGTGCTGGGCTATCGTGGCATGAAAGAGTACGAACTGGGCTTTGACGGCTTTCACGTGAAAGGCGAAAACCTTCTTGGTGGAGAAGAGGGCAAAGGTTTCAAACAGCTGATGGAAACCTTTGAATCTGCCCGCATCCAGACCGCCGCACGCGCCATCGGCGTTGCAGCGTCCGCCCTCGATATCTCGATGCAATACGCACAGGACCGCAAGCAATTCGGCAAGTCGCTGATCGCCTTTCCTCGTGTGGCCAACAAGTTGGCCATGATGGCCGTCGAAATCATGATCGCGCGTCAGCTGACCTATTTCTCTGCCTTTGAGAAAGACGAAGGTCGGCGCTGCGATGTGGAAGCTGGCATGGCCAAACTGCTTGGCGCGCGGGTTGCGTGGGCCGCTGCGGACAATGGGCTACAAATTCACGGCGGCAATGGCTTTGCGCTGGAATACAAAATCTCCCGCGTGCTGTGCGACGCGCGTATTCTCAATATCTTTGAAGGTGCCGCGGAAATCCAAGCACAGGTCATCGCACGCCGCCTGCTGGCCTGAGACCAAATCTTGAAGATTTGGTCCCGAGGCAATTCTTGCAAGAATTGCCTTTTCCGGACTGCATGCATTGACCGGACCACGCAAACGCGCAGTCTGGAACGATGCTGACTTTTGCTGCCGCTGTCTTCTTTCTCATTGTCACCCCCGGACCGGGGGTTCTGTCCGCAGCAGGCGTGGGCGCAGCATTCGGGATGCGGGCAGGCCTGCGTTATGTGCTAGGCCTGTTCATTGGCAACAATCTGGTGATCCTTGCCGTTGCGACAGGTCTTGGCGGGCTTGTCCTCGCCGACCCTGTGATCCGTACTCTCCTGTCGATACTGTCACTCGCCTACCTGTTATATCTGGCCCTGCGCATCGCTTTTGCCGGATCAAACCTCGCTTTTGCGCCTGCGACCTCCCGGCCGGGCATTCTCGCAGGGGTCCTGTTGCAACCGATCAACCCCAAAGCCTATGCCGTCAACACCGCGCTTTTCGCGGGGTTCTCAATCATGCCCGACGCGCTGATCGTTGAAGCGGTGTGGAAAATTGTAATCGTGAATGCGATATGGGTGCCCATCCACGTGATCTGGGTCTGGTTCGGAGGCAGGCTCAAGGCGCTCGACCTCAGCCCTTCAAAACAACGCGCAGTGAATACCGCAATGGCCGCATCCATGCTGCTCGTCGTGGGCCTTGCCGTCTGGACGCAACTGCAAGCCTAGCGTTGCAGGATGACCCGGCACGGATGCGTCGGCAGGAAGGACGGCCGATCCCGAGCCGCCTCTAGCCCGCATTGCTCCAACGCACGCTCTGCCGCGTCCTGCACCGTGATACCACGCGCAGCCGCATATGCACCGGTGCCGGACACCGCCAGCGCAGCGGGCCCCGGCGTGGCGCGCACACGCGTTACCAGACCCGCCAAGCTTTCGGTCAGTGGCATCTCCAGTCCCGGCACGGCCACAAGCGCGCGGCGCACTTCGACCACCTCGTAATCATCGCCATGCTCCCGGCACCAAGCCAGCGCATCCGCCTATGCCACCGCTTCGTCCAGATATCCATCGACCCAGCCAAAGGCCGTGGACCCGCGCGCGAAAACCGCCAGCGCGTCGTCCCGCCGGTCCCAACGCTCATAGGCCCACAGCATGTCCCCCCTCATTGCCCGGTCGTGCAAAGCAGTGTCCTCCGGGACACCCGACACGACATCTTCAGTCTGTGGCAACAGCTGCATGAGGTTCAGCGCCGCAAGCACGCCAAGCCCTGCAAAGACCGCGCCCAAATCCCAGATGCTCAAACTGTACCGCTTGTCTTTCACACACACGCCCTGTCCGGAAGTCGCTTCCAACACGCGCCGGTGCATTCAATATAGGCAAGACTTGGCACGGCTTGCGCAGCAAAGCGCCCATTCGCCGCAGACCGGGCAGTTTCCCTTGTAACTGGAAATACGCAGTCGTATCGCAAGATATGGCCAAAACACCTCTCTCCCCCGCTGCATGGATCGACGCCGGCCTGGACCAGCTGTCAAAACTGGGCCCACAGGCCTTGCGCGCCGAACCACTGTCCCGACATCTCAAGACGTCGAAGGGCTCATTTTACTGGCATTTCAAGGACGTACCGGCGTTTCAGGCGGCACTGCTCGCAGAATGGAAAACCCGCGCCCTCGCCACATTGGCCGAGGACGCGGCGGCTGATGGATCCTCAACGGACAAGCTGATCCGCTTTGGCCAAAGCGTACAAGCGGATGTCGCAGGTCCCGCCTTGCGCGCATGGGCACAGGCGGATGCGTCTGTTGCCTCCGTGCTGGCCGAGGTTGATGGCGCGCGCATTGCCCGCCTGACCGACCTGATGCGCGCCATCGGCCTCAAGAACGAAGACTTCTCCAAGGCCGCGTTCGGCGCGCTTATCGGGTTGCAGCAAACTCATCTCGATGATGGCGACGGGCTGGTGGCCTATGCCGCGCTCATCGACGTGGTGCTGGCCAGCGCATGATACGCCAGTGCATTCTCGCTGCTGCCATCGTCGCCGCTGCCGCCTGCAAGAGCACCGCTGCGGGATCCGGATATGGCGGCCCTGACACTGTGTGGCGCCTGACCACGATCGACGGCGCACCGGCACAGGCAAAAACCACGCTGACATTCCCCAACCCGGGTCGCATCGCAGGGCGCGCCCCGTGCAACAGTTACTTCGGTCCGCTCAATGGCACTTTCCCCCGCTTTGACGCCCCCGCAATCGCCTCCACCAGACGGGCCTGCCCGGACCGCAGCCTCGAGTCGCGCTATTTCGCGGCGCTGCGGGCGGCCAAGTCGGCGACACGCAACGGCGACACGTTGATACTGTCCGATGGCTCTGGCCGCCAGCGCGCCGTGTTCAAGCGCGCCGAGTGAACGCAGCCACAAAGCGCGCCCGCGCCTCCGGCAAGGGCCGCGTGCCAAGGTTCGGCGCCAACCGGTCTTCCAGAAAATACCCTGTGGTGCGCAGCGCCTGCGCAACCTCGCTATCCGGTGCCGCACCTTCACCCCGCAAAACAGGTGGCAGCGGCAGCAGCCGATCCACCCACGCACCCGCTCCGGCTTCACTCACCGCCCGCCCGGATTTGGGCGACACATAGGCCAAGCCGTCCACCGCCCCCGTCACGGCACAGCACCTCAGATCAAGGCCAAACCCCATCTCTTCCAGCAGCGCCACTTCCCACCGCAGATAAGCCAGCGGCCACACATCATCCTGCCCCAACAGATCCAGCAATTGCTCGGTCCGCCGGTACAGCGCCGGGTATGCCGCCCGTTCCGCCAGGCAAAACGACAAAAGCGCGGTCACCGCGTTAAGCCCGGCAAGCGCCAACCGGTTGCCCATCACCAGCGCCGCCCGGCTCCGCACCGGCTCCACGGCAAAGGTCCCGATATGATCCTCGAGCCGCGCGCGCCAGCGTACATCCAGTTGCGCACCAGGCTGCAAAATGGGCGCTGTCTTGCGGCTGGTCCCGCCGCGCACAACACCGGCATGGCGCCCGTGCTCCGGCGTGAACACGTCAATGATGACGCTGCTTTCCCCGTGCTGACGCGTGCTCAGCAGGATGCCGGTGCCGCGCCACTCCATCTCAGGCCAACCCGTCCTGATCCAGCAAATGCCGCCCCGCCCGGTCCTCGACCTCGATCACCCACAGGTCCGGGTCAAAGCCGCGCTGCCGGGCCACCGCCGCATCCACCTCCGCCTCGTCACCCGACACAAGCTCTGCCCACACCCGCGCATCGCGCATCAGATCAAAGCTGCGCTGATACAGCACCGCCCGCCCATCAAGCGTGTTCAACTTGACCAGAACCGCGCCGCCCGTGTCATCGCCATGCGCCACGACAAAGGCCGGGATATCCGCAAGCCGCAGCCGCGCCAGATACGCATCCACCCAGAACCGTGAGGTCAGACGCGCCACGCCAGCCCCGTCTCTGTTCCCCAAAAATCCCCCCCGGAGGGCCGGGCAGCCACAGGCTCACACATTGCCATCTTTGAAATCCAGCCCCATCTGGTCATACCGCTCCGCCTCGTCCTGCCACTTTTCGCGCACCTTCACCTGCAGGAACAGGTGCACCTTGCGGCCCAGAAACTCCGTCAGCTCCGCCCGCGCGGCCTGGCTCACCGCCTTGATCGTCTCGCCCTTGTGACCCAGCACGATGCCCTTGTGCCCGTCGCGGCTGACATAGATCAGCTGCTCGATCCGGGCCGAGCCGTCCTTGCGCTCTTCCCAGCTTTCGGTCTCCACGGTCAGCTGGTAGGGCAGCTCCTGATGCAGCCGCAGGGTCAGCTTTTCCCGCGTCATCTCGGCGGCAATCATCCGCATCGGCAGATCCGCGATCTGATCCTCCGGGTAAAGCCACGGCCCCTCCGGCACCTCCCCCGCCAACCAACGGCGCAGGTCCTCGACCCCGTGCCCCTTTTCGGCGGAAATCATGAACGTTTCGGCAAAGTCGAACCGCTCGTTCAGGTCCTTGGTCAGGCCCAACAACACCGGTGCGTCCACCCGGTCGATCTTGTTGATGGCGAGCGCAATGCGCCGCCCCTGCCCGACCTCCCCGAGGCCATCGAGAATGCGCTGCACCCCGTCGGTCACGCCGCGATGCGCTTCGACCATCAGCACGACCACATCCGCATCCGCCGCACCGCCCCAGGCGGCGGCCACCATGGCGCGGTCCAGACGGCGGCGCGGCTGGAACAGGCCCGGCGTGTCCACAAACACGATTTGCGCGTCGCCCTCCATGGCCACGCCGCGGATGCGCGCGCGCGTGGTCTGCACCTTGTGTGTCACGATGCTGACCTTGGCACCCACCATGCGGTTCAGCAGGGTGGACTTGCCCGCATTGGGCTCTCCGATCAGCGCAACAAATCCTGCCCGTGTCGTCATTTTCCCGCTTCCATCTGATCCAGCAGCGCCTTGGCCGCCGCTTGCTGTGCTTCTCGTTTCGACCCCGCCGTAGCCTGCGCCTCGGCCCCGTTGTCAAGTGCTGCGGCAATGGTGAAGACCGGCGCATGATCCGGCCCGGACCGCGCCTGTTCGGTATAGCGCGGCGGTTGCATCCCGCGCGCCTGCGCCCATTCCTGCAATGCGGTCTTTGCGTCGCGCGCGTCGCCTTCGACGGCACCGATGCGCGCGCCCCATAGGCGCAAGATCATGTCCCGCGCCGCCTCGAACCCCGCATCCAGGTAGACGGCGGCAATCACCGCCTCGACCGCATCGCCCAAAAGCGCCTGCTTGCGCCGCCCGCCCGACACCATTTCGGACCGGCCCAGCCGCAGCACATCACCGAGGCCGATGTCCCGCGCGACATCCGCGCAAATCTCCTTGCGCACCAGCGCGTTGTAGCGCGGCGCAAGCAGCCCCTCGGCGGCTTTCGGGTCCGCCTGCAACAGCGCTTCGGCCATCACGAGGCCCAGAACGCGGTCACCCAGAAACTCCATCCGCTGATTGTCCTGCCGCGTGGGCGATGACATCGACGCATGTGTGACCGCCTCGATCAACAGATCCGGCGTCGCAAACCGGTGTCCGATCCGCGCCTCAAAGGCGCGCAGGTCCGCACTCAATTTCATGGCACCCTCCGAAACAGGCGCGTGGGATCGCCATCAAGCGAAAAGACAACCCGGCGCACCCGCCCCTTGACGTTCTCCAGCGGCACGGTCCCGATCCCGCCCGCGGCCTGCGGCATACGGCTGTCAGCAGAGTTGTCACGGTTATCGCCCAGCACGAACATGTGCCCGTCCGGCACGGTCACCACTTCGGTGTCGTCCGTGCGCTCCGGCCGGATATCCAGCACAGTATAGCTGCGCCCGGACGGCAAGGTCTCGACCGCTGCGGTCTTGAGGCATGTTTCCCCCAAAGCCACCGGCGCATTCCGGCACCGCGGATAGGTGCCATATGCGCCCTGCCGCTCCATCGTCTCCGCAAAATCGGCTGCCGGTGTCTGGGGCAGCGTCGTTCCGTTCAGAACAACCCGGCCCGCCACCATCTGCACCGTATCGCCGCCAAGCCCGATCACCCGTTTCACGAAATCCGTGCCGTTGACCGGGTGTCGAAACACCACGACATCGCCGCGCGCCACGGTCACAAACCGGCTGCCCGAGAACAGATAATCGTTGTGCACCAATGTTGGCGCCATGCTGCCCGTCGGGATCCAGAACGGCGCATAAAACGACGACCGCCCCGCAAGCAGCAGGCAAAAGGCCAGCGCCACCGCCCAGCCGACCTTGCGCAGCGTCGTGTTTTCGCCCCTGCGCGGCGTCCCGGCACTGCGCCGGAACAACAGGATCAATTGGGGGATGAACCCGAGATAGGGCACCATGGCCACCCACATCCATCCGCCGCGCCATCCCGCATCACGCATGCGGCGGCGCATCTGCCCAAGGAACACAAAGGTCGCAACCGCAACGATCACCCACATCACCGGCAGCGTAGGGGCAAAGATCAGAGCGGCGCCAAGGCACAGGATCTGCGCCGCAAAAGCCGTGGCATAAACCGCGCGTCCCGACACACCTGTCCAGTCAAAGGACTGGCGCAATGCCCCGGTGACGGTCGCGGGCTGGCTCACTCGATCCCCTTAAAGAAGCGGTCCCCCCGCCACGTCCAGAAGAACAGCATCGACCGGCCCGCAGACGAGAACATGATGCGATCCGCGCGCCCGATCAGGTTTTCGAACGGCACATACCCGACACCGCCCACCACTTGCGCCAGACGGCTGTCTGCGGAGTTGTCGCGGTTGTCGCCCATAAAGAAGAAATGACCCTCAGGCACACGGTAGACCGACGTGTTGTCCGACCCTTGCGTGGCGACGTTCAGCACGGTGTAGTCTGCACCACCGGGCAATGTCTCGACATAACGTTCCTTGATGCAATCCGCACCCAAGCCAACCGGACCATTGGCGCAACGTGGCTCCTGCCCCTGGGGCCCCTGCCGTTCGAACACCTCGACAAAGTTGCCAGCGGCCTCCTGCGGCACCGGCTCACCGTTCAGGATCACGACCCCGTCCTGCACCTGCACGGTGTCGCCCGGCAGACCGATCAACCGCTTGATGAAATCCGTGCCCGTGACCGGATGACGGAACACGACCACGTCGCCACGCTCCGGCTCACCGGCAAAGATGCGCGTGTTGTCGCCGTCGATGAATCCGCAAATGCGCGACGCGTCCAGACCAATCACCCGGATCGACGGGCAGGACGCATAGGAATAGCCATAGGCCATCTTGTTCACGAACAGGAAATCCCCGATCAGCAGCGTTTCCTTCATCGACCCCGACGGGATCCAGAACGGCTGAAAGAAAAGCGTGCGGAACACACCGGCGATCAGCAGCGCATAGACGATGGTCTTGATCGTCTCCAGAACTCCGTTCTGCGGCTTTTCCTTGGCGGCCATTGCGCGCTCCTTGTGGTGAGTTTGAGGCTACATGCGGGTGCGCCCGGAAGGTGTCAAGCCAATGGGGACAAATGTGCGTCAGCCCTTGGCAAGCGGGCGCGCCTCAATCACGACAAAGGCCTGTGCCCACGGGTGGTCGTCGGTCAGGGTGACGTGGATGATCGCCTCGTGCCCGTCGGGCGTCATGTCGGCCAAACGCTCTGCCGCCCAGCCGGTGACATGCATCACCGGTTGGCCCGTGCGCAGGTTGCTGACCGCCATGTCCTTCCACGAAATGCCCATGCGCAGGCCGGTGCCAAGCGCCTTGGAACAGGCCTCCTTGGCGGCCCAGCGTTTGGCATAGGTGCCTGCCACATCCGCGCGCCGTTCGGCCTTGCGCTGTTCGGTCTCGGTAAAGACGCGATTGCGGAACCGGTCGCCGAACCGCTCCAGCGTGCCCGCGATGCGTTCGATATTCGCAAGGTCCGTGCCGATGCCAAGGATCATTGCAGGCGCGCCGTCAGGATCTTGAGGCTGGCAAAGCCGAAGAACCCGGCAAAGGCGAGGTCAAACCACCGCCGCGCCCGGCCATAGGCCGCAACCACCCGCGCGTTGGAAAAGAGAAACGCATAGCCGACAAAGATCAGGATGGATCCGGCATAGAGCAGGCCAAAGCACTGGAACACCATCGCAGGCCCTGCCCCCGGCGGCAGTGCGATGGCATAGATGGACCCCCAGCTCAGGATCGCCTTGGGGTTGGTGATGTGGATCGCAGCGCCCTTGATGAACAGCGTGCGCGCGCTGCCCCGGAACGGCGTGCCCGCATGGGCCGCGTTCCCCGCCCACGCGCTGCGCAGGGCCTTGATCGCCAGCCACGCGAGGTAGGCGGCCCCGACATAGCGGATGATCTCGAACACCCACACATGGGTCAGCATGAGCGCCGACAGACCAAGGGCCGCCGCGATGCCCCAACTGGCGGACCCCGCCAGAATGCCAAAGCTGAACGCCAGCGCCGAGGCGCGGCCCGCGCTCATTGCTGTGCCTGCGATGCCCATCGTCGCAGGCCCCGGTGAGCCGCCCGCGAGCAGCCACGCAATCCAGATCGCTGCAAATTCGGGGCCCACCTCAATCGCCCTCGATGTCGTAGACGACAATGCCGCGCTCGCCGCCCTCGCACAGCGCCACCAGCTGGCCGCCCAGCTCCTTGTGGCGCGGATCATTGGCGTATGTGGCCAGCGTTTCGGCGTCCGCTGCATCCAGCGTAAAGCCGTAGCGGTGTTCGGGCGATGTGTTCTCGAAATCGCGGTTGGGACCGTGCACGAAATCGCTGCACCCGATGAGGTCATCGACCAGCGCCTCAAGCCCCTGCATCACCTTGTCCAGCGCGCCCATATCCGCGCCGCTGGACAGGTTCAGAAAGACACAGTGCCGGATCATGCCCGCGCCTCATCCATCAGCCGCCGCATCTCGCGGATGGCAGGATCAAGACCAAGAAAGATCGCCTCCCCAATCAGGAAATGCCCGATATTCAGCTCCATCACCTCGGGGAATGCGGCAACCGGCTGAACCGT
The DNA here is from genome assembly GCF_047777875.1 of Tateyamaria rhodophyticola. Taxonomy (GTDB): domain Bacteria; phylum Pseudomonadota; class Alphaproteobacteria; order Rhodobacterales; family Rhodobacteraceae; genus Tateyamaria. The sequence goes on from NZ_CP180519.1 coordinate 593,541, forward strand.
CTCATAGGTCAACCCGTGCCCGACATGCACCTCAAGCCCCAGCGAATGGGCAAAGCTGCTCATGTCGCGCATGGCCTCCAACTCCTTGTCACGTTTGGCGAAATCACCGTCGTGATGGGCGTCGCAATAGGCCCCGGAGTGCAACTCGATCACCTCTGCCCCGATGCGGTGGGCCGCTTCGATCTGGCGCTGGTCCGCAGCGATGAAAATCGACACGCGGCACCCGGCCTCGCGCAGCGGTGCGATGAAATGCGCCAGCCGGTTTTCCTCGCGCGCGACCTCAAGCCCGCCCTCGGTCGTACGCTCTTCGCGCTTTTCGGGCACGATGCACACGGCGTGCGGCTTGTGACGCAGGGCAATGGCCTGCATCTCGTCCGTGGCCGCCATCTCAAAGTTCAGCGGCACCTCCAGCACCTCCATCAGCCCTTCGATATCGGCGTCGGAGATGTGGCGGCGGTCCTCGCGCAGATGCGCGGTGATGCCATCAGCGCCTGCGGCCTCTGCGATCTTGGCCGCGCGCAACGGATCAGGGGTGGCACCGCCGCGCGCATTGCGCACCGTGGCCACGTGGTCGATGTTCACGCCAAGGCGAAGCTGTCCAAGCGGATCCATTGCAGATGTCCTTTCCCTGTCCCTTGGCCCCAGAGTCTAGCGCGGTGACCCGGGCAGGGAAATGCGGACATTGCGACGAAATTGTACCAAGCGCGCACCGCGCCCGTCAGTCGGATTTCTGGGTGATGTCGGCGGCCTTGGCTGCCGCCTTGGCCTTCAGCGCGTCGAACTTGGCCTTGAGCACGCCCTTGCGCCGCTTCTGATAGGCGCGGATGACCGGCACCGACAGGTAATAGGCGATGGTGCCCGCAATGATGCCCGGCAGGATGCCACCGATCATGAACGGAAAGAACACCTCGTCATAAAACACCCGCAACGAGGACCAATTGGCCACGTCCGGTGTGAACATCGCCTTGAAGTTCTGCCACAGCGCCGATGCGGCATCGGCAAACCGTTCCCCGACGGTGGGTTCGTCATCGCCCTGATGCGGCCGAAACCGCAGGCGGGACGGATCGAGACCGAGCATGTGATAGCCGGTGAACATCGACGTCGCTATGATCGGGATATAGGTCAGCGGGTTGCCAAAAAAGGTCGACAAAAGGGCGGCGAGCACGTTGCCGCGCATGATCACCGCAAGCAGACCGGCAATCACAAAGTGGATGCCGTAAAACGGTGAAAACGTGGTGAACACCCCCGCCCAGATGCCGCGTGCAATGCGCTCCGGGCTGTCAGGCAGGCGCCGCAGCCGGTGTCGGACATAGTGAAACGCACGCGCCCATCCGCCCCGTGGCCAGAGGAACTCCAGCACGGCCCGCAAGATGGGTTTTCTGTCGCGGCGTTTGAACACCAATGGCTCAGGTCTCCTTCACCGTCATTCCGCAGCGCGCCGCCCCGCACCGGCCGGTGCCGCCGGTTGGCGGAAACGGGCGACGGCGGCAACGTCACTTTCAGCTTCGAGCGCGCCCATCAACGTATGCAGATGGGTCGCATCCCGAAGCTCCACATAGATCAACAGACGGTAGAAATCAGGTTTACGGTCGAGAAATTCAAGGTTGGAAATATTGGCCTCGGATTCTCCGATCAAGGTGCAAATGCGCCCCAGCACGCCCGCGTCATTGCCGATCGTCAGATCCAGCGTGGCGCTGTAGACCGGCGCATGTGCCCCGTCGTGCCAATGCAGGTCCAGCCAGCGCTCGGGCTGGTCCTCGTATTCGATCATGCGCGCACAGTCGATGGCGTGCACGACCACGCCTTCGCCGCGGAAGGTGATCCCCACGATCCGCTCGCCCGGCAGCGGGTTGCAGCAGGTTGCGCGTTGAAACGATTGTCCGGGGCGCAGGCCGATGACGGCCTTTTGCCGGTCCACCTTCTTGCCTTCCTTGGGCGTCAGGTCAGGGTAAATCGCCTGAACGACCTCGCGACCGGTCAGCTCCGCCGACCCAAGCCGGGCCAGAACTTCGTCCCCGCCCGTCAGGCGCAGCTGTTTGGCCGCGGTATCCAGCGCCTTGTCCGTCGCTTTCTTGCGCACATGGGCAAAGGCCGAGCGCGCAAGTTCCCGGCCCAGCGTGATGAACCGTTCCCGGTCCGCCTCGCGCAAGCTGCGGCGGATGGCGGACTTGGCCTTGCCCGTTGTCGCAATCTCGAGCCACGTGGCCTGCGGCGTCTGGCCTTCGGCGGTGATGATTTCGACCGATTGCCCGTTCTTGACCCGGGTCCACAGCGGCACGCGCATCCCGTCCACCTTGGCACCGACACAGGCGTTGCCGATCCGCGTATGGATCGCATAGGCGAAATCAATTGGCGTGCCGCCCTTGGGCAGCTTCACCACCTCACCCTTGGGGGTAAAGCAGAAGACCTGATCCGAATACATCTCGAGCTTGACCGCCTCGAGGAAATCCTCGTGGTCGTCCTCGCTGTCGAATTGTTCGGTCAGCTGGCTGATCCACTTGGCGGGATCGACGGCAAAGGGGTTTTGCGACCGCACACCATCGCGGTAGGACCAATGCGCCGCCACACCGGTTTCGGCCACGTCGTGCATCTGGCGGGTGCGGATCTGAACCTCGACCCGCTTGCCATCGCGGCCCGACACGGTGGTGTGAATGCTGCGATACCCGTTGGTCTTGGGCTGGCTGATGTAATCCTTGAACCGGCCCGGCACCGCACGCCAGCGTTGATGGATGGCCCCCAGCGTCCGGTAGCAATCCTCTTCGGAGCCGGTGATGATACGAAAGCCATAGATGTCGCTGAGCCGGGAAAAGCTCTGGTCCTTTTCCTGCATCTTGCGCCAGATCGAATAGGGTTTTTTCGCCCGCCCAAACACCTCGGCCCCGACTTCCGCCTTTTCCAATTCGTGGCGCATGTCACCGGTGATGCGCTGGATCACGTCGCCCGTCTCGCGCTGCATGGTGATGAAGCGCCGGATGATCGACGACCGCGCGTCCGGGTTCAGCACCTTGAACGCCAGATCCTCCAGCTCTTCGCGCATCCACTGCATCCCCATGCGACCCGCAAGGGGGGCAAAGATGTCCATGGTCTCGCGCGCCTTTTGCACCTGCTTGTCCGGGCGCATGGAGCGGATGGTGCGCATGTTGTGCAACCGGTCGCTGAGCTTGACCAGGATGACGCGCATGTCCTTGGACATCGCCATGAAAAGCTTGCGGAAATTCTCGGCCTGCTTGGTCTCGACGGAGGACAGTTGCAGGTTGGTGAGCTTTGTCACCCCATCAACCAGCCGCGCAATCTCGTCGCCAAAGCCTTCGGCAACGCTGGAGTAGCTGGCCTTGGTATCCTCGATCGTGTCGTGCAGCAGCGCGGTGATGATCGTCGCATCATCCAGCTGCTGTTCCGTCAGGATCGCGGCTACCGCTACAGGATGGGTGAAATACGGCTCACCGGAATGGCGGAACTGCCCGTCATGCATCTGCGCACCAAACGCATAGGCAGAGCGGATCAGCGCCTCATTCGTCTTGGGATTGTAGTTGCGGACAAGGGCAATCAGATCGTCAGCAGAGATCATTCTGTCCTCGCCCTGTGGGAGGTTAGCCCTGCCCCTGTGCAGCCATCAGCTGACGCAGAAGCATCTCTTCGGACATGCTGTCTTCTTCCGGCTTGTCCTGCTCGGCCCCCATGAGAAGCGCCATTGCGTCCTCTTCGGCCTCGTCCACCTCAATCTGGCTCTGGTTGCTCTCGATCAGACGCTCGCGCAGCTCTTCGGCGCTTTGCGTTTCCTCGGCGATTTCGCGCAGGGACACGACGGGGTTCTTGTCGTTGTCGCGGTCCACGGTGATCGGCGTCCCGGACGAGATTTCGCGCGCCCGGTGGGCGGCCAGCATCACCAACTCAAAACGGTTGGGAACTTTGTCAACGCAATCTTCGACGGTTACACGAGCCATTGGGCGCTCCTTGGGCGGAATGCGGGAAGGTGAGAGCGTGTATCTAGGCGCGATTCACTCAAATGGCAAGGACGCAATCGGCTTGGGGGAAGGACCCTAATCCCAGCCCGCCTGCATGGGCGTGATCGCGGCTACATCGTCCGCCGGCAATGCCGCAAGAAGGTCCGCCGCACTGCGCCGCAGCACGGGATGCACCCAATCGGGCGCCACATCAGCGAGCGGCACCAGAACAAAGGCGCGTTCATGCAGGCGCGGATGCGGCAGGATCAGCTGTTCGGGCGCCTTGACCTGCTGCTGTTCCACGGGCAGGCCCATCCAAAGCCGCGCCGTGGCCAGATCCGGGCGGATCGTGTCTCCTATGGCCAGCAGATCAAGATCAATGTGCCGTTCTTCCCATCGCGCGCGGCGCCGCCGCCCCATCTCGGCCTCGATCCCGTGCAGGACCGTGATCGCCTCACGCGCGTTCCACCCTGCGTCGATCTCGACCACGGCATTGGCAAAGTCGGGGCCGGACCCGGCCGGGTATGCGGGCGTCTGGTAAATCGCGCTCCGGTTGCGAATCACTGCGCCCACCTGCACCAGATTTGTAACAGCTGTTTGAAGGGCTTCCGTAGGGGAAACGCCATCAGAATCCTGATTTGACCCTAGGGCAACAAGTAGATTTGATCGGTTTTGAGGCAACATTTCGCTGATACGCACCATTTTGGAGACTTGCGACGCCAATCAAATTACCTATTTTCCTGCGATTGCCACCAGTGTTTTTTTTTAACCACTCACTCACCGAATGCTGGCGGTACCCGAATTTTCGGAAGGACATTTTATGTTTTACAAAGACGAACGGCTGGCGCTGTTCATCGACGGTTCGAACCTTTACGCCGCAGCCAAAGCGCTTGGGTTCGACATTGACTACAAGTTGTTGCGCCAGGAATTCATGCGTCGCGGCAAATTGCTGCGTGCATTCTATTACACGGCCCTGCTTGAAAACGATGAATATTCACCAATCCGCCCCCTCGTGGATTGGTTGAATTACAACGGTTTCACCATGGTGACCAAACCGGCCAAGGAATACACGGATTCCATGGGCCGCCGTAAGGTCAAAGGCAACATGGATATCGAGCTGGCAGTGGATGCGATGGAATTGGCCCCCCGCGTCGATCATATCGTGCTGTTTTCGGGCGACGGCGATTTCCGCCCCCTGGTCGAAAGCCTGCAACGTCAGGGTGTGCGCGTGTCGGTCGTGTCGACCATTCGCAGCCAGCCTCCGATGATCTCGGATGATCTGCGCCGCCAGGCCGACAACTTCATCGAACTTGATGAGCTCAAGGATGTGATCGGTCGCCCCCCGCGCGAACCGATGCCGGAGCGCGAAGAACGGCTGCAAGCCTGATACCGATCCGTTCGGCGGGCTGGACCCGGTCCGCCGAACACCTTACCTCTGGGCCAAGACGCTCGGAGAGAACCCATGGCCAATCCCCCCCTGACCCTTTTTCTTGCCGCGCCGCGCGGGTTCTGCGCGGGTGTGGACCGTGCGATCAAGATCGTCGAGATGGCGCTCCAGAAATGGGGCGCGCCGGTCTATGTGCGCCACGAAATCGTGCACAACAAATTCGTGGTGGACAGCCTGCGCGATCAGGGCGCGGTCTTTGTCGAAGAGCTGAGCGAATGTCCCGACGACCGGCCCGTGATCTTTTCCGCACATGGCGTGCCGAAATCCGTGCCCGCCGCCGCCCAGGCGCGCGAGATGATCTATGTCGACGCGACCTGCCCCCTCGTTTCCAAGGTGCATATCGAAGCGCAGCGCCACGCTGACAACGGGTTGCAGATGATCATGATCGGTCATGCGGGCCACCCTGAAACCGTTGGCACCATGGGCCAGTTGCCCGACGGCGACGTGCTGCTGGTCGAGACGGTCGAGGATGTGGGAGCCGTCGATGTGCGCGACCCCGAACGCCTCGCCTTTGTCACGCAAACCACCCTGTCCGTGGATGACACCGCCGATATCGTCGCCGCATTGCAGGCGCGGTTCCCAAAGATCGTCGGCCCGCACAAGGAAGACATCTGTTACGCCACCACCAACCGGCAAGAAGCGGTCAAGGCCATGGCGCCACGCTGTGACGCGATGCTCGTGGTGGGTGCGCCCAATTCATCGAACTCCAAACGGCTGGTCGAAGTGGGGGCGCGCGCCGGGTGCGATTACGCGCAACTGGTGCAACGCGCCACGGATATCGATTGGCGCAGCCTCGAGGGCATCCGGTCCGTGGGCATCACCGCAGGCGCGTCCGCGCCCGAAGTGCTGATCAACGAGGTGATCGACGCGTTCCGCGACCGCTACGATGTGACGATCGAGATGGTCGAGACGGCGGTCGAGAACGTGGAATTCAAGGTGCCACGGGTTCTGCGCGAACCGGCTTGAGCGGCGCGGCGTCACACCTCGGCACGCAGCCCGGTCCCGCAGCATAACGCACATTCAAGGGGGCGCGACGTTGGAGAACGAAATCATGTACGATATTCCCACG